>NZ_JRZZ01000059.1:0-14921 GCF_002865965.1 Erwinia sp. B116 | reverse complement strand
GGCAACAGCTGCACCAGCGTGCCCTCCTGCAGCGCGGCGCGGGCGCTGAAGTCCGGCAGCAGGGCGATGCCCAGCCCGGCCAGCGCGGCATCGCGGATCGACTCGCTGTTGTTGGTGGCAAACGGCCCGCTGACGTTAACCGACTGCCGCTCGCCCCCGGCCAGCGGGGCAAAACTCCAGCGCGGGGTCTCCACGCCGCGCGGATAGTAGAGGCACTGGTGGTCGGCAAGCGATGCCGGGGTCGCCGGCGTGCCGGCGTGGGCCAGATAGCCGGGAGACGCCACCACCAGCGCCTGGGTGCGGCACAGCGGCAGCGCCACGTGGGTTTCCGGCAGCGTGTTGCTGTGGCGGATGGCCAGATCGAAGCCTTCGCTGGCCAGCGAGATAATCCGGTCTGACACCTCCAGCTGCACACGCACCTGCGGATGCTGGCGCAGAAACGCGGTGATGTGCGGCACCAGCTGCTGGCGGGCAAAGGCGACCGGCGCGGTGACCCGCACCAGGCCACGCAGCGGACCGGCCGAGTCACGCACGCTGAAGAAGCTCTGTTCAATGCGGGCAAAAGGTTCACGCAGATCCTCCACCAGCTTCTCGCCGGCGCTGGTCAGCCGCACGCTGCGGGTGGTACGCGTGACCAGCGGCACGCCGGCCAGCTGCTCCAGCTCTTTGATCTTCTGCGACATCGCGGCTTTGCTCACCTCCAGACGGTCGGCGGCGGCGGTAAAACTGCCCTGCTCGGCCAGCACCGTCAGCCAGTGCAGGTGATTCCACAGCGCGTCGGTTTTTAGCTCTTTCATCAGTATTGTTCACTATAGTAAATAATCATTTCAAGTATAGCGGTTTTTCCCGACGAAATAAGGGGGTAAGTTGTGCATCAGAGACGGGCAGATACAGCAGGGTGCTACCAGCAGACCCGCTGTTCACTGGCCGCATAAATCCAGCAAACAAGACAATGTCGAGGTATCTATGCCGTTACTGCAATTTGATGTGATCCAGGGCCGTTCCGAGTCTGAACTGAAAACGCTGCTGGACGCCGCGCACCGTGCCGTGCTGGCCGCCTTTAAGGTGCCTGAGCGCGATCGTTATCAGATTGTTCAGGAAAACAAGGCTTATCAGATGGTATTTGAGGATACCGGCCTCGGCTTACAGCGCACCGATAATCTGGTGATGGTGCGGGTGTTTACCAGCCCGCGCAGCAGCGAGCAGAAACAGTTCTTTATGGCTGAGCTGTGCCGTGAGTTTAAAGAGAGCTGCGGTATTTTGCCCTCCGACGTGATGATTACCTTTATCACCAATGAGAAAGGTGACTGGAGCTTCGGCAACGGCGTGGCGCAGTATCTGACCGGCGAACTGTAATGCTCAGACCGTACCGCCGCTGAGACGGCGCCAGGGCCACAAAAGTCAGGGGATGCTGAACGCAGTGGTCAACGTGGTGGTGAGCGTGACGGTGAGGATAACGGAGAGAAGGTAGCCTGGGTGGCGGCGTGCTACCGCAGGAAGCCCCCCGGCGAACGCCGGGGAGCAGGTTACGCTTAGAAGTCGTAACGCAGACGCACCAGGTTCATATCACCCAGTTTGTCGGTGCTGGAGGTAAATACGTGTTCGTAGTCAACACGGAAACCGTAGTCCAGCTTGAAGGTCACGCCCAGGCCGTTGTCGATGCGCTGGTAGTCACGGCCGGAGACGTACTGCAGACGGTCACCCATCACATACGGCATCACCGACTTCAGACCATACTGATCCACCGGTACGGTGTAACCCGCCAGGTATTCGATACCCCAGGCATCACCGGCGAAGTAGTCATGCACGTTAGCTTTTTTGGTGGTCAGGAAGTTGTTGTAGTAACCACCGCCGAAGCTGAAGGTCCAGTTATCCGGTTTCCAGGTCAGCGCGGTACCGAAGATATTCTGGTCCCAGGACTCGCTGTCGCCGTTGCCCGGGTTACGCATTTCGGCGCGGGTATAGTTCCACGCGGTGCCCCACGTCAGGTCTTTGGTGATATGGGTATCCACGCCCAGCGAGCCGCCGCCCTGGCGCTTGTAGCGCAGGCCGTTGCCCGGCAGGTATTCGCTGTCGGCAAACAGGTAAGAGGCGTAGAAGTCGGTGTTGCCGTAGCTGTTTTTGTACTTCAGCATCTTACGTGAACGGTATGAGCCGTCGTAATCACCGTTGATGCCGTTACCCGGCGCCTGGCCGACCATATCGTAGTCCCAGATATCGGTCTTCGCACCGACCACATCGTAGTAGACGCTGTTCTGCTGGCCGAAGGTCAGCGTACCCCAGGTGTCACTCTTCAGGCCGGTATAGAGCATACGACGGGTGGTGTCATGCGCGCCTTTTGCGTGGTGGCTGTCCCAGTCAAACACCGCCGGGATATTCACACCCAGCTCGTAATAGCTTATCCAGCTGATGTCATCGAACAGGTAGTAATCTGCCGCGAAACGGAAACGGGTACCGCCGTCAAAGCCGTTACGCTTATAGGCATTGCTGCCGTCCGGGCCGGTGATGTTATTGAACTGCGGACGAATGCTGCCGCCCACGGTAAAGTTCAGGCGGCTCAGCGGGTTACCCGCCTGCGGATCCTGTTTCAGTACGGTAATCTCTGCGTTAGCGGCAAACGATGCACTGCCCACCACCAGTCCCAGGCCAATGGCCTGAGTTAAAGTGCGCATTTTAGTTAACATTTATTTCTATCCCTTATTATTTTTTAAGAATTGTTGCGCGAAAATAATACCGCGATCTGTGAGATAAGAAATTAGCAAAAATTACTATTCTGTGCTTTCACGATGTGAATTTCTTAAATTAATATTTCAAAATATTTATTTTTTAATCGATTTAATCATTTCGTGCTTATTTACTCTACCCAACCTAAACGAAAGTAAATAAGCGCACTCAGAAATCATAACGCAGACGCATAAAGTTGATGTCGCCCATACGATCGTTGCCTGAACGAAAAACGTGCTGATAATCAATGCGAAAACCTTTTTTTAAATAGAAGACCACGCCGAGGCCGTTCTCACGTATAAAGCGCCGCTGCGGCCCATGCCCGGCGCGCAACCGATCGCCAAACCAGATCGGCATAACGGATTTCAGTACCGGCATCTGCACCGGGAAGTCGCGCCCGACAAAATAACTCGCCCCCCAGGCATTGTGCGCAAAGTAGCGATCTGCAGGCTGACGCGCCAGCGCAACGAAATGGTGATACCAGCCGCCACTGACCGCCACCGTCCACAGCCCCGGCTTCCAGCTTACGGCGCTGCCCAGCAGCTGCTGATTCACCCGCCGCGCGTCGCTGTGGTCATCATTGCGCAGCGAGTCGCGGGTCATCACCCCCGCCACGGCCAGCGTCAGGTCGGGGGTGACCCGATAGTCAACCGCCAGCCCCGCGCCGTTATGACGCTTAAAGCGCAGGCCGTGGCGTAACAGCCGTTCGTGCGCGCTGCTCATATAGCTGGCATACAGGGTGGCCGGCCCGAACGGCCTGACGTACATCAGGGTGTTGCGCGTTCCCCACGAGCCATCGATGCTGAAACCGGCGCCCAGCGTGGCCGGTTCAGCGTGCAGATCGTTACCCCAGATATCTGTTTTAGCGCTGATGGTTTCGTAATAGACGCTGTTGCGCTGCCCCCAGGTCAGCTCGCCCCAGCGCTCGCTGCGTAGCCCGCTGTACATCTGGCGGCGGACGGTGTTGCGGGCACCGCTGGCGTAGTGGCCCTTCCAGCCGACGATTTTCGGGATATCCATGCTGTTTTCATACAGGTTAACCAGCGACAGATCCTCATCAAGGTTGTAATTAAGCCGCAGCATATAGCGCGAGCTGCCGTCATACAGGTTGCGCTGGTATGAACCGCGATCGCTGCCGCCCATCACGTCAATCACCACGGCACGGATGCTGGCCCCCGCCGCCACATGGATGCGGCTCAGCCCCTGCTCACCGCTGCGTTTGCCTTCTTTCAGAGTAACTTCAGCCGCGACGGGGCG
The DNA here is from genome assembly GCF_002865965.1 of Erwinia sp. B116. NCBI lineage: Bacteria > Pseudomonadati > Pseudomonadota > Gammaproteobacteria > Enterobacterales > Erwiniaceae > Erwinia > Erwinia sp. B116. Next base: position 10,940 of record NZ_JRZZ01000059.1, on the reverse strand, counting down.
GGATAACAGCAGCAGCCCCAGGGAAAAAACGATCAGACAGTCTCTGCGCGCAGTATACATAGCCATCCCTCCGTGACGGATTACCCTGATACTGCGCTCGTGATCATTCAGAGTGGAGAGCACACTTAAACGCTCATTTTGTCATCATGAAACGGCAATACGTGCGGGCAGCACAGATTGCTGAGGGGTTAAGCGCAAAAACTTGCACCGGATAACACTTCTGCACCGTGCACATCCCGCAGCGTCTGCCGGCTGGATTACAGGCTTCACTATCAGATGGGCCCGTCGCTCCGGGACGTTAGCGCGGGCTGTGCGATGTGGCTGACGACTTTTGTCGCAGATTCCGAAGCAGAAATATGGCCTGCTTAACACTTCTGCAACTCTGTGGCGCAGCGTCTCCCCAGCCGGGACGTAATCGGTTAATTTGACCACGCGATGTGCTCTGCTGGTGAAGTTAAACAAACGTTAAACAAACCCGTTACCATCAGTAACCATCGCCTTTTTTCACTGTTCGCCAGGCGGCCAGGCGGGGATAATCCGTCCTATTACAAAATATTTCAGTGTGCATTTTTTACGCTTCGCCTCTGCATGACAGGGACTGCGTCACACCAGGGGAAGACCGATTTAATGATTTCTGCCACCTTATCGCTGCTACTGTTTGCCGCCTCGGCGGCGCTCTATTCGTGGAAAGCCGGACGCCACCGGCTGTGGTTTACGCTGCTGTTGATCCTGCTGGGGACCAGCCTGATCCTCAACGCCACGCTGTTGGCCAGTAATTACTTCACCGGTGACGGGATTAACGACGCGGTACTCTATACCCTGACCAACAGCCTGAGCGGTGCCGGAATGCAAAAGTATCTGCTGCCCGCCGCCGGGCTGGTAGCCGGGCTGGTGGCGATCGTTGCCCTGCTGGCGTGGGTGCTGCGGTTGCGCAGGCATACCCCTTACCGTCGGCGCTGGAGCCTGCTGGCGCTGCTGCTGGCGATCGCTTCAGTTGCAGCGACCCCCGCCTGGCACCAGACCACCGCGCTGGTGAAGTCGCAACTGGCGCGCGCCGATTCGGATTTTTCCAGCCACTATCAGGTACCGTCGAAGAACCTCTCCGGCGACCGGCCAAACCTGGTGTGGATCTACGCGGAGAGCCTGGAGCGCACCTATTTTGATGAGCAGGCGTTTCCCGGACTGGCACCGGAGCTGAACAGCATCCGTGCCGAAGCGGTCGATTTCAGCCACACCGAACAGCTGCCCGGCACCGAATACACCATCGCCGGCATGGTCGCCTCACAGTGCGGCATCCCGCTGTTCGCCCCCTTTGACGGCAACGCCTCCAGCTCACTCTCCACGTTTTATCCGCAAAACGTCTGCCTGGGCGATATCCTCAAGGCTGCGGGTTATCAGAACTGGTTTTATCAGGGGGCCAGCCTGAGCTTTGCCGGTAAAGATCTGTTCCTCTCGTCGCACGGTTTCGACCATCTGTACGGCTTTAACGAGCTGAAAAGCGTGGTGAAGGACCCGAAATACCGCAACGACTGGGGCTGGTATGACGACACGGTGCTGGATCTGGTGTTTGATAAGTACCTGGAACTGGCGAAAACCAACCAGCCGTTCTCACTGTTTACGCTGACCGTTGACACGCATCATCCGGACGGGTTTATCTCGCGCAGCTGCCAGCGCAGGTCTTATCCGTTCGAGGGCAAAGAGAACAAATCCTTTGCCGCCGTGGCCTGCGGCCAGGAGCATATTGCCCGGCTGATTGAGCGCATTCGCGCCACGCCGTACTTTAAGAACACCATTATCGTGGTCAGCTCTGACCATCTGGCGATGAACAACACCGCCTTTAAGTACCTGAACCAGCACCCGCGTTCCGATCTGTTCTTTATGCTGCGCGGCGACAGCGTGCGCAGCGATGTGCTGACCATGAAGCGCAGCACGCTGGATAACGGGGCCACGGTGCTGGACGCGATGGGCGGCGATAACTTTATCGGCCTCGGGCGCAGCAGCCTGTCGTCCACCTCGCTTTCCACCACCTTCCTGGATATCAAAGAGAAGATTAACGAGTGGAAGCCGGACGTCATCGCGCTGTGGAACTTCCCGAAAACCATTAGCGACTACAGCGTTGATACGGTGAAAAACAGCTTCAGCTTCTCCGGCACCCACTTTACGCTGCCGCTGCTGCTGTCGGTACAGGACGGACGCATCGAACCGAAGCTGGATGCGTATCTGGCCACGCCGCTGAAGCAGCAGCTGGCAAAATTTGCCGCCGGTGAGCGCTTTGTCTGGATCGACCGCTGCTACAAAATCGGCAGCGTGTGGGATGAGTCGAAGATGCTCAACAATAATCTGTGCATCGCCAGCGGCACGCTGAACGCGCCGCCGCTGATAAGTGAAGTACAGCCCGGCAGCAGCAAGGGTAAAATCAGCTTCCCGGACACTGAGGCTGATGAAAACAGCTGGCAGCAGGCGGTTGCCCGCCTGAACGTCAGCGACGCCGACCTGAAATACCGCGCAGACCGCATTCTGTTTAACCTGCCGGGGCTGCCGCAGGAGGTGCAGAAGGTGAGTGGCCTGTCATACGTTGAGCCGTGGGGCCGCTGGTCCGATGCCAACCTGCAGCCGCAGGTGACGGTACAATACCTGCAGCCGCTGCCCGCCCGATTCCGCCTGACCCTCACCGCCCGCGCGATTGGCCCGAACGCCCTGCGCCCGGTAACGGTACAGGTCGGCGGCTGGCAGCAGCAGGTGACCTTCAGCGAACAGGCGGGCAACGTGCAGCTGGAGGTGGATAACCCCGATGGCGCACGCGTGATAAGCCTGGTGCCGCCGGAGCCGGTGGAATCCAGCGAAGGACTGACTGACGGGTTTACCGCCCGCAGGCTGGGCATCGGCCTGGTGAGCCTGCAGGTAGAGCCGCTGCCGTAAGACTGTCGACCGCGCCGCAGCCATAAGACTGCGGCGTGCAACCCAACAGCGGCGACCACGATCGCTGAGCGCCTGGCACTGCACCTGCGGTCGCTGGCCGCTCAATGGCCTGTCTGTCAGCTCGCCCCCCTGCGAGGCGGGTCCATCTGGGCGGCTCCCCTCCTAGAGCACCAGTTCGATCTGGTAACTTTCCATCCAGCGATTCAGCCCGACCACCATCTCCAGCCCGACGCGACTGTCCAGCATGCTGCTGCTGCCAGGCGCTTCGGCCAGTTTCGTCCGCAGCTGGCCTTCATCCAGCAGCGCCCTGACCGGCGCATTGCTGTCCTGCAGGATCGCCGCTGCCGCAGTGCGCAGCGCCCGCTCATAGGCCGGGTCCTGAGTAGAGGGGTACGGGCTTTTCAGCCGCTGGTATACCGACTGTGGCAACAGATCTTTGCCCGCCTCGCGCAGGATGCTCTTTTCCCGACCGTCGAAACACTTCATCTGCCACGGGATATTGAACACATACTGCACCAGCCGGTGATCGCAGAACGGTACCCGCACCTCCAGCCCCACCGCCATGCTCATGCGATCTTTGCGATCCAGCAGCCCCTGCAGAAAGCGCGTCAGATTCATATAGCTGAGCTGACGCATCCGCTGGTCACCGGCGTTCTCACCGGGCAGTACCGGGCAGGCCTGCCGCGCCTGCGAAAAACTGTCATGCAGGAATTCGTCCATGCGGAGCTGCTTCAGTAACGCCGGGTCAAGCAGGCTGGTATCGTCCAGATATTTACCGGAGACCGCATTCAGCCACGGAAAAATATCGCCCTGTACCGACTCGGGATCGTAGAACCAGCGATAGCCGCCAAACACCTCATCGGCAGACTCGCCGGAGAGCGCCACGGTGGAACGTTTACGCACCGCTTCAAACAGCAGATAGAGTGACGGCCACAGGTCGCCGTAGTGCGCGGGCGGCAGATCCAGCGCACGGATCACCTTATCGCGAATGTCGCTGCCCGCCATATTCAGGCTGTCGAGCACGATCTCGGCGTGCTCCGAGTTGAGCATCTTCGCCACGTCGCGCACGTAGGGGGCATCCGGCGTGGCGCGCAGATCGTCACTAATAAAATCGATGCCATGCGACCGGAAATCGACCGAGAACGTTCGGATATTATCGCGCCCCTGCTCCAGCAGTTTTTTCGAGGCCAGCGAGGTCACCAGCGACGAGTCCAGCCCGCCGGAGAGCAGGCTGCACATCGGCACGTCGGCGACGATCTGCCGCGCGATAATGTCATCCAGCAGCTCACGGGTATGGCCGATGGTCTGCTCCAGCGAGTCGCTGTGATCGTTAGCCTCCAGCTGCCAGTAACGGTGGCGATGGTTGCCCTGCGGAGTAAACTGCATCATCTCGCCGGGCTGCAGCTCCGCCATGCCGCTGAATACCGCATGGCCGGGGGTTTTGACCAGTTCCAGCAGCTCGCGCAGGCCATCGGCATGCACCCGCGCGGGCACCAGCGGATTGGCCAGCAGCGCTTTCGGTTCAGAGCCGAAAATCACCCCGTCAGGGGTGGTAAAATAGTACAGCGGTTTGACCCCCATCCGGTCACGCACCAGCAGCAACGACTGTGCCCGCAGATCCCAGATGGCAAAGGCATAAATGCCGTTGAGACGGCCGACAAAATCATTGCCCCACTGCAGCCAGGCGCGCAGCACCACCTCGGTATCGCTGCGGCTGGTGAAGCGCTGCCCGAGCCCTTCCAGCTCGGCTCTCAGCTCTTTGAAGTTATAGACCTCACCGCTGTAGGTGATAACGGCATCCACGCCGCGGTGTCCTGCCATCATAGGCTGTGCGCCACCCGCCAGATCGATCACCGACAGGCGCCGGTGCCCGAGGCCAACCGGCCCGGCAATCCAGATACCCTCCGCATCGGGTCCCCGCAATGCCATGGTATCGGTCATTTTTTGCAGCGTGTCGCGCTGATCCTGCATCTGACGGCTGTAAGATAACTATCCCGTTATTCCACACATTTTTTAACTCCTGTTGGTTGTTTTTAAATACCTCCTTAGCTTTAGCCTGTCCGGGATTAAGCTTCATCTCAAAGAAATTTATTTAGTAAAAATATGATGATACGAGGTTTTCTATTTTGACTGATCCGTGTTTTCTTATTAAAAAAGGCCTATTACACACCGATATTATTAAACGGCTGGCGCGGGTGATACTCTCGTTTCCGGAACGCGTTGTCCTCATCCGCTGCCGGGGTTTCACGAAACGCTTGCAGTTAAAAACAAAGAATTTACACTGCCAAGTCATCACTCACTGACAGGGATGCTCCCCCGTTGAAACACCTACTGCCCGCCGTGCTGCTCACCGCCGTAACCCTGCCACTGCACGCGTCCGCCCGTACCGCCCCCGACCCGCTGCTGGCGTCAAAGGTGGTTGACCGTTACGCCGATAATATCTTCTATAACACCAAGGCCAGCGGGATGGCGATCGTGGCGATTGATGCCAATCAGCGGGTGTTTGCCAGCCGCGGCGCGGTACGCCCCGGCAGCCCGCAGCGGCCGCAGAAGGATTCGGTGGTGCGCATCGCCTCGCTGACCAAGCTGATGACCAGCGAACTGATGGTTAAGCTGGCAGAAGAGAACAAGCTCAAACTTGACGATCCGCTGAGCAAATACGCCCCGCCCGGCAGCCGGGTGCCGGCGTTTAACGGCCAGCCGATCCGGCTGATCAACCTGGCCACCTACACCAGCGGCCTGCCGCGCGAGCAGCCCGGCGGCAAAGCCAACCGCGCCGTCTTCACCTGGCCGACTTACAACCAGCGCTGGAACTGGCTGAGCACCGCGAAGCTGACCTGGACGCCGGGCGAACGCGCCAGCTACTCCAACGTCGCCTTCGACCTGCTGGGGGATGCGCTTTCCCGCGCCGCAGGCAAGCCCTACCCGGCGCTGCTCCAGGAAAAAATCACCCGCCCGCTGGGGATGAAAGACACCACCTTTACGCCGTCGCCGGACCAGTGCCGACGCCTGATGATCCCGGCGAAAAGCCCGAGCCCGTGCAATAACTCGCTGGCGGCGATCGGCAGCGGCGGCGTCTACTCGACGCCGGACGATATGGGCCGCTGGATGCAGCAGTTCCTCTCTTCCGACGTGCAGGCGCGCAGCGCGCAGGTCGACCGCCTGCAGACCATGATTTACCAGCGCAGCCAGCTCAGCCAGGTGGTAGGCATGGACGTGCCGGGCCGCGCCGATGCGCTGGGCATGGGCTGGGTCTATATGGCACCGCGCGACGGTCGCCCCGGCATCATCGAGAAAACCGGCGGCGGCGGCGGCTTTATCACCTATATGGCGATGGTGCCGCAGTACAGCGTCGGCGTGTTTGTGGTGGTCGCGCGCTCTAATGAAACCCGCTTCACGCCGATGAGCGACGGCGTACACAACCTGCTCACCGAGCTGATTGGTAACACCTCCGACAGCGCGAAGCTGGCCGCCAGCATTATGGCAGACTGACCCTACCCCGCAGGCGTCGCCGTTGCAGACCGGTTTCAGGCGGGCAGCGCGCACTAACGGGCAGTGATACCGGAGTCAGCCGGTTTCAGGCGGGCATGCGCGCAGGCCGGACGCGGCGGCAAACCGGGGTTAGCCCGTTTTGCTGCCCGCCGGGTGCGGTGCCACAACGCACAGCCGCGGGCTGCGCATCAGCCGTTCCCGCGCCAGCAGCCGCCCGCGCTGATCGAAATAACGGCTGGGCCAGATCACCGACGGGTGTACCCCCAGCGCGCGGGCGATAATAAACTCACCCTTCGGCCACGGCTTTTTCAGCGCGTTGGCCAGGGTGCCGGAACTCAGCCCGGCCTGGCGCGACAGCGCCGCCAGCGAGCTTTTGCGTTTCTTAATCGCCGCAACGATGTCAGCCGGATGCATATCACTTTTCATCTTCATAACGTCCTCTCCTTGTGTTTGGCACCTCATCTCCTTCAAACTTATCACTAAGTATTACTTAGTACAATTTACATGAGCAGCTTAGAGAATCCTGTTAATTGTTCAGAAGTCAGGATCGACATGCTGCCACACCGTCTGAAAGAAGCCCGTCTGCAAAAAGGGATTTCACAACAAAAACTGGGGATCCTGGCCGGTATTGACGAAGCCACCGCCAGCGCCCGGATGAACCAGTACGAGCGCGGTATTCACGTGCCCGATTTCGAGCTGGTCTGTAGGCTGGCAAAGATACTCGGCGTGCCGTCGTGCTTTTTCTACACGCTGGAAGATGAGCTGGCCGTGCTGGTGGTGGCGTGGTATCAGCAGAAGCCTGATTAATATGGCCGGGTGGCTGTTCAGGATGGGAGCCGACTCCATCCGATTGGGCCACAGGTTTTACTCTTTTTTGATCGGGCAACTGGCTTACTCTGAGAACCCGGCTTTCTTCAGGTAAGTGACCTGCGCGACAGGTCATGCAGCCTGATTATATCTTGTTCCTTTTTATCATAAGCCTGCACGATTGACTCCGCCTGCCTTTCGCGGATAGTGATGCGTTTTCTGCTTCTGAATGAAAGGATTAGCTTCGTGAAATACTCCACTCTCCCGCTGGTTGCCGGTGCGCTGGCGCTGGGCCTGCTGCTGGCAGGCTGCGATAACAAAAAACAGGATACTCACCACATCAAGGTCGGTGTAATTAACGGTGCCGAACAGGACGTTGCCGGGGTGGCGAAGCAGGTGGCCAAAGAGAAGTACGGCCTGGAGGTCGAGCTGGTCGGCTTTAGCGGATCGCTGCTGCCTAACGACCCGACCGCCAGCGGCGATCTCGATGCCAACGTATTCCAGCACCGCCCGTTCCTCGAGCAGGATAACAAAGCCAAAGGCACCACGCTGGTGGCGGTGGGCAACACCTTCGTCTTCCCGATGGCCGGCTACTCGAAGAAAATTAAGCAGGTCAGCGAGCTGAAGGACGGCGACACCATCGCCATGCCCAACGATCCGACCAACCTTGGCCGCGCGCTGCTGCTGCTGCAGAAAGAGAAGCTGATTACCCTGAAAGCCGACACCGGGCTGCTGCCGACCGCGGTGGACATCACCAGCAACCCGCTGCACCTGAAGATTATGGAGATCGAAGGGGCACAGCTGCCGCGCGTGCTGGATGACAAACAGGTGACCGTGGCGATTATCAGCACCACCTACCTGCAGCAGACCGGCCTTAACCCGGTGCGCGACAACGTGTTTATCGAAGATAAAGAGTCGCCTTACGTCAATATCATCGTCACCCGTGAAGACAATAAGAACGCCGCCAACGTGCGCGACTTTATAAAATCCTACCAGTCGCCGGAAGTGGCGGCGGCGGCAGAGAAGATCTTTAACGGCGGTGCGGTGCCGGGCTGGTAAGCCCCGCTAAAAACGCCACCGCCCCCGGCAGACGGGCTGGCGGGGGCGGTGGACGATAGCTGACGGACGGTGGCCGGTAGCCTGACGGCTTAGTGAAGCTGCCACTTCTCCGCCAATTTCAGCGCCGCGGCGCGAATAACGGAGACGCTCTCTTCGTAGTCTTCGGCCGTCAGCGTCTCCAGCTGCGCGGCGTTCTGCTCCGGCTGGCCGTGCAGCGCGATGGTGGCCAGCGCCGGCTTCATCGCCTCCGGCAGCGTCGACCAGTCGCCGAGCGCCACGCCCTTCATATAGCCGACGCACCAGTCTTCCACCACGGTGAACTCCTGGCCTTCCATCTCATTGGTGCCGAACAGTGGATCGAACTGATCCGGGTAGTCGCGCAGGCGATCGACGATATCGTTGGTCTGCTGCGCCACCAGGTTCATAAAGGTCTGGAACTGCTCTTCTGACTCCCAGTCCGGGAAGTCGCCGCCCCAGATCGTCGGCAGCCACAGCTCCACCGCTACCGGCTGCGGTGGGGTGACAACGGCGGTCAGCAGACCGTCCAGCTCGGAGGCGTCCAGTACCGAATCATCGTTGCCGTATTCAGCCAGCACATCGTCCAGCCATTCCAGTTGTTCAGCGCTCAGTGGGCCCTGGGTCATTATTCTCTCCTCAGCGTTCGGTTGCCCGCGGCGGCGCCGGCGGGATAACAGTGCAATGGCGGGTATTCTCCCGGTCGCGGCGGCAAAAAGCTACCTTTGCCGCATGTTGTGCGGTTACAGCCGGATTATCACCCCCCGGCCGGACTGCTACAGCGAAGGCAGCGATATCAGCCTGACCGGCACCCTGCTGCGCATCACCTGGCCCGGCCCGCCAAACTACGAGAGCGTGGAACAGGGCGACGAACCGGAGACCTACTGGGCGCTAAAGAGCGATAAGCCGGTCTGTGCTAACGATGCACCGGACTGGGGGGATGAGAAGCTGCTGCAACTGACGGTAGATCCGGCGATGTATAAGACGCACCGTAACCTGATTGACCAGCACGTGCGCGTCAGCGGCACGCTGCTGTATGCCGAGACCGGGCACCACCATACGCCGATGATGATTGGGGTGGGGACGCTGGCGGCCGAGCCTGAGTAAAGCAGTGCCGGGCGCGGCATGTGCCCGGTTCTTATGCCCCTTAAAAAAGGCATAACAGCGTTAATGCATTATTTCAGGTGCATTCACCCGGATGCGCTGCGCAGCCAAAAAAACGCCCGGCCATCCCGGCCAGGCGTTTTCCTTATCGGCTGACGAACGTGCAACTTACCCTCGCGCCACCCGCGGCGCACGAAACACCAGCATAATACCGCCGATAATCGCCGCCATCCCGGCGATACCGGACCACGGCAGCGCGTTGCCGAGCAGCAGATAGTCGAGCAGCGCGGTGATCACCGGCACCAGGTAGAACAGGCTGGTGACGTTAACGATACTGCCGGCGTTGAGCAGCCGGTACAGCAGCAGCTGCGCCACCACCGAGATCAGCACGCCGAGGAACAGCACCGCGACGATAAACTGCCCGCTCAGGTCGGTGTGAAAGCCGCCGACGGGCGCCAGCAGCACGCAGAGCAGCAGGCTGACGGCGTACTGCAGCGGCAGCACGTCGGCGGGCGGCTGGCGGATCTGCTTCTGCATAATCGAACCGAAGGTCATCAGCAGCAGCGCCGCCAGCGCAAACAAAATGCCGGAGAGCGCGAGGTGCGAAGCGGCCAGGCTACGCCACACCAGCAGCACCAGCCCGGACAGCGCCACCAGCAGCCCGAGCAGCCGCAGCCCCTGCATCCGCCGCTCGACCAGCGCCAGCGTCAGGATCGGCTGGATGCCCATAATGGTGGCGATCAGCCCCGGCGTCACCCCGCGATCCATCGCCTCAAAATAACAAATCGCATAACCGCCAATGATCATCAGCCCGGTCAGCGCCACCTGGCGGGCGCTACCGCGCTGCGGCAGCAGGCGACGGCGCAGCAGGCCAATCGCCAGCAACGCCAGTAGCGCAATGGCAAAACGGCAGATCAGCAGCGCCATCGGCGAGGCGTGATCGAGCCCGAGGCGGGTAAAAATCGCGGCGCTGCCCCACAGCAGCACAAAGCCTGCGGTCGCACCCTGAGATGCGAGGTGGGAAGTATTAAAACGCATGAAAAACTCCGGTTACCTGGTTTTGTAGTCGTTGGCGCAGTCAGCCGGCGGCAGACAGGTGCAGGGCGTGAACTGGCCGTTAGCGTTCGGGGCGCTTACACCCCGGCAACAACAACAGCAACAACGCGAGGTGGCGGACAGGTAACGGAGTACAGGTGATGACGCCATGCCACAGCGACAGCCGCCGCAGGCGCGGTGCTGGCAGAAACGGGCTGTGGTCGTGGGGTTGAGAGGGTCATCACTGTTTTGTCGGTTTGATTTGATTGGGAATTAACTTAGCATGTGAATTGAGCGTAAACAACCGCTGGGGAATGCCCTGTGCGGTCATTGCACGATTCGGCATTAAGCGGTGGGGTATGCAGATTGATCAGCCCGAGCCGGGAACAGCATAATTTGCAAGCAGGACCCATAGTGTTGATTTCACTTCCTGCCGATGAGCCTGCTGGTTTAGTATTGAACCCTGAGATACAAGAAAAGCCCGCAATCAAGGTGTTTCTGTGGGTACA
>NZ_JRZZ01000058.1:0-15649 GCF_002865965.1 Erwinia sp. B116 | reverse complement strand
CAACACGCTGGCCTGTAAGCCGTTGTTCCGTGTCGATGGAGGCGCATTATAGGGAGTTCCCGACGGGTGACAAGGGCTAATTTGCGATATTTTATCTGTTTGCTGCAATCCCCAGCAAAAGCCCACCTTATACGCATTTGTGCACAAACTTATCCACAGTTGCCGCAAAACGGCAATTTTGACGAGCATCGCGCAAACGTTTTCGCTACAATGCCCGCGCGTAATGGAAGCCCCCTCCAGGGGCGTTACCTGAAGTTTTCTGTTCCTCTATATAGAAGAGAGCACAGCAGACTTCATATAACGCTCTTATCTATGCGATCCAATGCCAAGGGAAAAACCTAATGCAACAACGTCGTCCTGTACGCCGCGCGCTGCTCAGCGTGTCTGACAAAGCCGGTATCCTCGAATTCGCTCAGGCGCTTTCTCAACGTGGCGTCGAGCTGCTCTCCACCGGCGGTACTGCCCGCCTGTTGGCTGACGCTGGCCTGCCCGTGACTGAAGTCTCTGACTATACCGGTTTCCCGGAAATGATGGATGGACGCGTTAAAACGCTGCACCCGAAAGTGCATGGTGGCATTTTAGGACGCCGCGGTCAGGACGATGCCATCATGGCCGAGCACAGCATCTCTCCGATTGATATGGTGGTCGTTAACCTGTATCCGTTTGCCCAGACCGTGGCCCGTGAAGGCTGCTCGCTGGAAGACGCCGTCGAGAACATCGACATCGGCGGCCCGACCATGGTGCGCTCCGCCGCCAAGAACCATAAAGATGTAGCGATCGTGGTCAAGAGCAGTGACTACCCGGCCATCGTGGCGGAGCTGGATGCGAACGATAACTCGCTGACCCTGGCGACCCGTTTCGACCTGGCGATTAAAGCCTTTGAACACACTGCGGCCTATGACAGCATGATTGCCAACTACTTTGGCAGCCTGGTCCCGGCCTATCACGGTGAGACCACCGAACCGTCCGGTCGCTTCCCGCGCACCCTTAACCTGAACTTTATTAAGAAGCAGGATATGCGTTACGGCGAAAACAGCCATCAGGATGCTGCCTTCTATATAGAAGAGAACGTTAGCGAAGCTTCGGTGGCCACCGCGCAGCAGGTTCAGGGTAAAGCGCTCTCATACAACAACATCGCCGATACCGATGCCGCACTGGAGTGCGTGAAAGAGTTCGAGCAGCCGGCCTGTGTGATCGTCAAGCACGCTAACCCGTGCGGCGTTGCGGTTGGCGGTTCCATTCTTGACGCTTACGAGCGCGCCTGGCAGACCGACCCGACCTCGGCCTTCGGTGGCATTATCGCCTTCAACTGTGAACTGGACGAAGCGACCGCGCAGGCGATCGTCAGCCGTCAGTTCGTTGAAGTGATCATCGCCCCGTCAGCCAGCGAAGCCGCGTTGAAAGTCACCGCCACCAAGCAGAACGTTCGCGTGCTGACCTGTGGCCAGTGGCAGGAACGCCAGACCGGTCTCGACTTTAAGCGCGTTAATGGCGGCCTGCTGGTGCAGGATCGCGATCTGGGTATGGTCGGCGAAAGCCAGCTGCGCGTGGTCAGCAAACGCCAGCCGTCGGAGCAGGAACTGCGTGATGCGTTGTTCTGCTGGAAAGTGGCGAAGTTCGTCAAGTCTAATGCTATCGTTTATGCGCGTGACAATATGACCATCGGCATTGGTGCCGGCCAGATGAGCCGCGTCTATTCCGCAAAAATCGCCGGTATAAAGGCTGCCGATGAAGGCCTGGAAGTAAAAGGTTCTGCCATGGCGTCGGATGCCTTCTTCCCGTTCCGTGATGGCATTGATGCCGCCGCTGCGGTCGGCATTACCTGTGTTATTCAGCCGGGTGGCTCTATTCGTGATGACGAGGTGATCGCCGCCGCGGATGAACACGGCATTGCGATGATCTTCACCGACATGCGCCATTTCCGCCATTAATTACGGAGTCTCAGATGAAAATTTTAGTTATTGGTAATGGCGGCCGTGAACATGCGCTGGCCTGGAAAGCCTCTCAGTCACCGCTGGCAGACGCCGTCTTCGTGGCACCGGGCAATGCCGGTACCGCGCTGGAACCTGCGCTACAGAACGTGGCCATCAGCGCGACGGATATTGCCGGCCTGCTGAGCTTTGCACAAAGCGAGAAGATTGATCTGACCATCGTCGGCCCGGAAGCGCCGCTGGTGATCGGCGTGGTGGACGCCTTCCGCGCCGCCGGTCTGAAAATCTTTGGCCCGACCCAGGCAGCGGCACAGCTGGAGGGCTCGAAGGCCTTTACCAAAGATTTCCTCGCGCGCCATCAGATCCCTACCGGCGGCTATCAGAACTTCACAGAAGTGGAGCCGGCGCTGGCTTACGTACGTGAGCAAGGCGCACCGATCGTTATCAAGGCCGATGGCCTGGCCGCAGGTAAAGGCGTGATTGTGGCGCTGACCCTGCAGGAAGCGGAAGACGCGATCCAGGACATGCTGGCGGGCAACGCCTTTGGCGACGCCGGCCACCGCATTGTGGTGGAAGAGTTCCTTGATGGTGAGGAAGCCAGCTTTATTGTCATGGTCGACGGTGAAAACGTGCTGCCGATGGCGACCAGCCAGGATCATAAACGCGTGGGCGACGGTGATACCGGCCCGAACACCGGCGGTATGGGCGCTTACTCGCCGGCACCGGTAGTGACCGATGAAGTCCACCAGCGTGTGATGGACGAAGTGATCTGGCCAACCGTGCGCGGCATGGCCAGCGAAGGCAACGTCTACACCGGCTTCCTGTACGCTGGCCTGATGATCGACAAAAGCGGCCAGCCAAAGGTGATTGAATTTAACTGCCGCTTTGGCGACCCGGAAACACAGCCAATCATGCTGCGCCTGCAGTCCGACCTGGTCGAACTCTGTCTGGCCGCCGTGGACGGTAAGCTGAACGAGAAAGATTCGGTCTGGGATCCGCGCCCTTCGCTGGGCGTCGTACTGGCCGCCGGTGGTTACCCTGGCGATTACGTCAACGGGGAAGCAATCCACGGCCTGCCGCAGACCGACGCCGCCGACGGTAAGGTGTTCCACGCAGGCACCACGCTGGAGGATGGCGTCGTGGTCACCAGCGGCGGACGCGTGCTGTGCGTCACCGCGCTGGGTGATGATGTGGCCGCCGCGCAAAAACGCGCGTACGAGCTGGCAAAGCCGATCGGCTGGAATGGCAGCTTCTGCCGTAGCGATATCGGCTACCGGGCGATCGACCGCAAGTAAGCCCGACGGGGCGTTGCCCTGAACGGACGTTACACCTGCGGGCTGGACATCATGTCTGGCCCGTTTTTTTTGGGCGTTGATGCAGACGTCAGGGTCCAGGCCTCAGGCGTACAGCACCGCTGCGACGTCAGGGTTCAGGCTTACAGCGCGGCTGCGGGACGCCCTATGGCGTTCTGTTCCTCTGCTGTCCTGACGTTCAGAAGTCAGCTTCTTTCGGTGCGGTCAGGCACAGGTCGTCGGCGGTCACCAGCAACAGCTGCGTACCGGCTGGCGCTTCCAGCCAGGCCACGTTCAGTGCTCCCCGGGCCAGCCGCTGCTGGCGCAGGATCTGCTGCTGCTCACCCGCATCAAATTCCGCCTGACGCCGCTGGCCGTCGCAGCCGGTGACGCTGCCGTCTGCCTGCCAGCGCCCCTGCTGCAACAGCACGCGGCCGCTCAGCAGGTCGTCGCTGATCTTCAGCATCCGCTGCGCGTCAAACTGATACAGCGCTACCGCATCGGCAGAGAGGGGCTCCCGGCGGCCTGCCAGCTGGCGCTGCATAAAGCTCAGGCTGCCATCATGGTCAAACCGCAGCGTCACGTCATCCGACTGGGCCCCCAGCAGATGCCGCTCAATCGAGACCAGCTTGCCCTTTTGCCACAGGTAGTCACGGGTTTCGCCTGCACCGCTGCTGAAGGGCGTCACCGCCACCCGCATGTGGGTGGTCTGAGGATCGCTGTTTTTACGCCAGATACGTACGGCGCCGCGATCGGCCAGATAGCCGCTGGCGGTAAAATCAGGCAGGGAAGAGTGCAAGCTACAGCCTGCCAGCACGGCCAGCATCAGCGAAGGAATAAGTCGTTTTAGCAAGGTCAGCGTCATATGAAAGCGTTTCGCACCATCATCTTCTCACCGCAGCAGAAGCACCCGAGTCCGGGCGGGGGACAAATTACAGATAAACAAAAGGGGCGATAGCGCCCCCCTGTTAAAACCTTTCACCGTAAAGCGATTACTTAACAGCGTCTTTCAGTGCCTTACCAGAAACGAATGCTGGTACATTGGCAGCAGCAATTTTGATCTCGTTGCCAGTCTGCGGGTTGCGGCCAGTACGCTCAGCACGGTGGTTAACTTTAAAGGTACCAAAACCAACCAGTTGTACAGCATCACCTTCTTTCAGAGACTCGGTAATTGCAGCCAGAGTCGATTCCAGTGCAGCTTTAGCCTGGGTCTTTGACAGGTCCGCTTTGTCCGCAATTACATCAATCAGTTGAGTCTTGTTCATAAGTTATCCTTACAGTGTATTTATCGCTTGCTAAGCATCAAGTGCGAGGGAAAAACCAGTGTCTGGCACTCTCCTGCATTCACGCACCGATAGCCACATTTTTCAGCCCCCCAAATGTAGACCAGACAGGGGGCGGATGTGAAGACCAAAGGCGCTACAATTCAGGCCTGAAGTCACGTTTTGCTGTCTTAATGCTGATAATTTATACCGATGTTACTGATCCCGGATTCGCGAAGGTCAGAACGTAGCCCCTTAATCAAATCAAGGTCCCGCTCCTCGCAGGCCGCCAGCAGGCGAAATATCTCCCACTGGATGTCCCACTCCTCTTCTACCGCCGGGTTTAGCTTCAGCTCTTCTTCGGTCATTTCCCGCTCAGCCTGGGTCATTTCCAGCATCGCAACGGTGGTAATCGAGGTCTCGCTAACGGCAATCGCATGCGCCAGCGTTTCACCGCTCAGACGCGAGTGCAGCAGTTCGCTCAGGGCGACGCAGGCATCAATCGCCGGATAGACGCCGTACATATCATAGTCGTCCGCGGAAGGGATCGCCTCTTCCAGTTTTTCCAGCTGGGAGTCGAAATTCACTTTAGCGTCTTTTACCACCAGCGTTTCCCACAGCAGATCGAGAATTCGGCGATAGAGCTGGCCGTCGCCAAAGCCGGACTGCTGACAGAACTCACGGTAGTTCGGTGCCATGCGTTCGCACAGGCAGGCCATAAAAGTAACGTGCTGCCAGCTTTCCAGCTTTTCCAGCCGCAGATGAATCGGGTTACGTAACATATCGGGATCTCAGTATTAACGCGCTGCGGGCAGTGTACCTGAAAAGCCGCCGTGCAGCACGGTTAACCCCGGTCGATGGCGCTAAAAGCGGCGCGTCGCGAGGCAATAGCGTCTGCCCAGCGGGTCGGTTCCGGTAAACGGTAGCCACGCAGGCAGTTTTGTACCCAGGTCAGCGCCGTGTCGTTGCTGATGCGATGCCCGCCGGAGACAAACAGCGGGTTACAGCGCAGCTTGCTGCGCAGCACCCAGCCAATCGACTCTCCCTTATCGGTCAGCGGCTGACAGCTGCCGGGTTCAGCCGCCGGCGGCTCAAATTTACCGCACAGTCGCTTTTTTGCTACCCCCAGCGTCGGCACGTCCACCAGCAGGCCAAAGTGGCTGGCCACGCCCAGCCGACGCGGGTGCGCCATGCCGTGACCGTCGACCATCAGCAGATCGGGATAATGCGTCAGTTGCTGCCACGCGGCCAGCAGCGCAGGCGTTTCGCGAAAGGAGAGGTAGCCGGGGATATAGGGCATGGTGGTGGCAATGCGCGCCACCTGGTAGTCAATCACCCGCAGCGAGGGGTACTCAAGAATCGCCAGGGCGGCACGGGTGACCTCACCGCCCTGTTCAAAGCCGACGTCAGCGCCGCCAATCAGGCGCGGGGGAAACACGTCAAAGTCATCGTGGTGCACCGCTTCTGCTGCCCGTTGCAACTGCTCGGTGCGTAATGCGGTGATATCCATAATTACTCCTGGTGGTAAGGGCGTGACAGGCGGTGTACCGCCTCAACAAACGCGCCGGCATGTTCCGGCGGCACGTCCTGATGGATACCGTGCCCCAGGTTGAAGACGTGGCCGTTACCCTGGCCAAAGCCGTTGAGAATGCCCGCCACTTCCTGCTCGATGCGTGCAGGCGGCGCGTAGAGGATCGACGGATCCATGTTGCCCTGCAGCGCGACTTTATCGCCGACCCGGCGGCGCGCGTCGGCGATATCGGTGGTCCAGTCCAGCCCCAGCGCGTCACAGCCGGTGGCAGCCATCTGTTCAAGCCACTGCCCGCCGCCTTTGGTGAACAGGGTAACCGGCACCCGGCGGCCTTCATTTTCATGCAGCAGGCCGTCGATAATTTTATGCATGTAATGGAGCGAGAACTCCAGATAGTCGCGCCCGGTCAGCACGCCACCCCAGGTATCGAAGATCATTACCGACTGTGCGCCGGCACGGATCTGCGCATTCAGGTAAAGCGTCACGCTGTCCGCCAGCTTGTCCAGCATCAGGTGCAGGGTCTGCGGCTCGGCGTACATCATCTTTTTCAGCTTAGTGAACGCCTTGCTGCTGCCGCCTTCCACCATATAGGTGGCCAGCGTCCACGGGCTGCCGGAAAAACCGATCAGCGGCACTTCCCCGTTGAGGTTTTTACGGATGGTACGCACCGCGTTCATCACGTAGCCCAGCTCACCTTCCGGATCGGGGATCGGCAGCTTGTCGACGTCGGCGCGGCAGGTAATCGGTGAAGAGAAGCGCGGACCTTCCCCCGCTTCAAAGTAAAGCCCCAGCCCCATCGCATCCGGGATGGTCAGAATGTCGGAGAACAGGATCGCGGCATCCAGTGGATAACGGCGCAGCGGTTGCAGCGTCACTTCGCAGGCCAGCTCGGCGTTTTTGCACAGTGACATAAAGTCACCGGCCACGGCACGAGTGGCTTTGTACTCCGGCAAATAACGCCCTGCCTGGCGCATCATCCATACCGGGGTCACATCAACAGGCTGGCGCAGCAAGGCGCGCAGATAACGATCGTTCTTCAGTTCACTCATCTTCAGGCTCTCTCATTTTCAGAGGAATAGTGTATCACGTCATTCCACACCC
Source organism: Erwinia sp. B116 (assembly GCF_002865965.1). Classification (NCBI taxonomy): domain Bacteria; kingdom Pseudomonadati; phylum Pseudomonadota; class Gammaproteobacteria; order Enterobacterales; family Erwiniaceae; genus Erwinia; species Erwinia sp. B116. The sequence continues at coordinate 8,532 of NZ_JRZZ01000058.1, read as the reverse complement.
GCGCGGCACAGCGCCACGGTATCTTCAATCAGCCGGCGGGCAATGGTGCCCGCCGGTGGCAGCAGCGGCAGTGCATCATAGCGATACCAGCCGGCATCCAGCAGCTCCTTCGGGTCGATCTGAATCTCACCGCTGTCATAGTCGGCCATAAACGCCATCATCAGCGACTGCGGGAACGGCCACGGCTGCGAGGCGACATAGCGCACATTTTTCACCCGGAGGCCACTCTCTTCCATAACCTCCCTTGCCACCGTCTGTTCCAGCGTTTCACCCACCTCGGTAAAACCGGCCAGCACCGTGTAAATGCCGTTGCGGTGGCGGGTGTGCTGCGCCAGCAGGATCTCCTCACCGCGGCGGATCGCCACGATCATGCACGGCGCTATCTGCGGATAATACCGCTGGCGGCAGTGATGGCACAGGCAGGCCCATTCGGTCCTGCTGTGGTGCATTTCATGCCCGCAGTAGCCGCACCAGCGATGCGAGCGGTAGAATTCGGCCAGCTGTACGCCACGCCCGACCAGCTGAAACAGCCCGGGCTCCTGATCCAGCAGCTGGCGCAGCGATCCGCACTCCTTGGGGCGGCTTTCGCGGATCAGCCAGACCGGTTCGCCCTGCCATTCGCCCAGCAAGGATCCGCGGGATCCCTCCAGACCCAGTGCTCCGGCCTGGCCGTAAGGTAATTCGCCTTTTGGTAACCAAATTTTGTTTTCGGTGCTGACAACCCACCAGCCAGCGTCTACGCTTGTTAGTTGACGTTCCATAAAATGCTCATTTTCCTCAGCTCATCAAAGCGGATTGAGGTCAGATGTTCAAAATAACACGACGGAGTTGAACATGCTTAACCAGTTAGACGTCCTTACCGCACGCGTTGGCGGTTGCAGCGAACTGGTCGACCTCTGCCTGCATTCACGTAAGCAGTTACTGGTTACCTATTACCAAATGGCCGGTCTGAAGCCGAACAAGGATTCCCTGACCGCACTCGATGAAAACGCGCTGGATAACTTCTGCCACAGCCTGGTGGACTATCTGTCAACCGGCCATTTCACCCTGTACGAGCGTTTTATTAAAGAGCTGGAAGGCAGCGAACAGCTGGCACAGGCGGCAGTGATCTACCCGTCGTTGCAGGCGAATACCGACCGCATTATGCAGATTTATGACTCGCATCTGGAAACGGCGATCGATGATGATAACTGCCTTGAGTTCCAGCAGGCGCTCTCAGGCGTCGGCGAAGCGCTGGAATCCCGCTTCTCGCTGGAAGATAAATTCATCCAGTTAGCGATGGAAAATCACGTGCAAAAACAGATCGCTGCCAACGAACCGACCCTCGCCCGCCCTGCCTGAAATCGTTAGAGATTGGTGAAAGCCTTGTGATTTGTGATCGGCCCCTTTATGCTTCAGGGGCTTTGAGCAGGCGCATTTTGCCCAAAGCCGGTACGCTCTGTTGAGCCATGTACCAGCGTCTTCTTGTCGGAGTGCCCCTCGGGGCTGAGACCGTTAATTCGGGATCCGCGGAACCTGATCAGGTTAATACCTGCGAAGGGAACAAGAGTAAAACAGCTGTAACGGTATCAGGCCGTACGCGTTGATATCGTGCAAATTACTCCCGCCTCCAGGCAAGCATATTTCCCTTTAATCAGGAATTTGCTATGTCTACCGTTGAAAAAAAGTCATCACGCCGTGAGCAGCGCGCCGAAGCGCAGCAGTTTATTGATTCCCTGCAGGGCACCGCTTTTCCGAATTCCAAACGCATCTACCTGACTGGCTCCCGGCCGGATATCCGCGTGCCCATGCGCGAAATCCAGCTCAGCCCGACCGTCACAGGCGGCAGTAAAGACAATCCCACGCTGGAGCAGAATGAGCCGGTGCCGGTCTACGATACCGCCGGCCCGTATGGCGATCCGGCAGCGGCGATTGACGTGCATCGCGGCCTGCCTAAGCTGCGCAGCGGGTGGATTGCCGCGCGCAGTGACAGTGAAGAGATCGACGAACTGAGCTCCACCTACACCCAGCAGCGGCTGGCGGATGACGGGCTGGATCATCTGCGCTTTGAACAGCGGCCGCGCCCACGTCGCGCGCAGGCCGGGCGCTGCGTCACCCAGATGCACTATGCGCGGCTCGGGGTAATCACCCCGGAGATGGAGTTTATCGCCGTGCGCGAGAATATGGGCCGCGAGCGTATCCGCAGCGAGGTGCTGTTGCAGCAGCACCCGGGTAACAGCTTTGGTGCCAGCCTGCCGGAGAACATTACCGCCGAATTTGTGCGCCAGGAGGTGGCCGCCGGGCGGGCGATTATCCCGTCGAACATCAACCACCCTGAGTCTGAGCCGATGATTATCGGCCGCAACTTCCTGGTGAAGGTCAACGCCAATATCGGCAACTCGGCGGTCAGCTCCTCGATCGAAGAAGAGGTAGAGAAGCTGGTGTGGTCGGCACGCTGGGGGGCGGATACGGTAATGGACCTCTCTACCGGACGCTATATTCACGAAACGCGTGAGTGGATCCTGCGTAATAGTCCGGTGCCGATCGGTACCGTACCGATCTATCAGGCGCTGGAGAAGGTCAACGGCGTTGCTGAGGACCTCACCTGGGAAATTTTCCGCGACACGCTGCTGGAGCAGGCGGAACAGGGGGTGGACTACTTTACTATCCACGCCGGTGTGCTGCTGCGCTACGTGCCGATGACCGCGAAGCGCCTGACCGGCATCGTCTCACGCGGCGGATCGATCATGGCTAAGTGGTGCCTGTCGCATCACCAGGAGAGTTTCCTCTATCGCCACTTCCGCGAAATTTGCGAAATCTGTGCCGCCTATGACGTGGCGCTGTCGCTGGGTGACGGCCTGCGCCCCGGCTCAATTCAGGATGCTAACGACGAAGCGCAGTTTGCCGAGCTGCGCACCCTGGGCGAGCTGACCAAAATCGCCTGGGAGTATGACGTACAGGTGATGATTGAAGGCCCCGGTCATGTACCGATGCAGCGCATTCGGGTCAATATGACTGAACAGCTGGAACACTGCCATGAAGCACCGTTCTACACTCTTGGCCCGCTAACCACCGATATTGCGCCGGGCTACGATCACTTCACCTCCGGTATCGGCGCGGCGATGATTGGCTGGTTCGGCTGTGCCATGCTGTGCTACGTGACGCCGAAAGAGCACCTCGGCCTGCCGAATAAGGAGGACGTTAAGCAGGGCCTGATTACCTACAAAATTGCCGCCCACGCCGCCGACCTGGCGAAGGGGCATCCGGGCGCGCAGATCCGCGATAACGCCATGTCGAAGGCGCGCTTCGAATTCCGCTGGGAGGATCAGTTTAACCTGGCGCTGGATCCGCATACTGCGCGCGCCTATCACGATGAAACGCTGCCGCAGGAGTCCGGCAAGGTGGCCCACTTCTGCTCGATGTGCGGGCCTAAGTTCTGTTCGATGAAGATCACCCAGGAAGTGCGCGAGTACGCTGCCCGCCAGGCAGCCGAAGCACAGCCAGTTGAAATAGGCATGCTGCAGATGCCTGAAGAGTTCCGTAACCGGGGCGGTGAACTGTATCATCGCGCCGACACGCTAAAAACCGAGGAAAATGTATGAGTCGTGGTGCCTTCCCCGCCACCGAAGCCCGGCTTGGGCTCTATCCGGTAGTGGAAACCGTAGAATGGATCGACCGCCTGCTGGCGTGCGGCGTGCGCACAATCCAGCTGCGTATTAAAGACCGTCAGGAGGATGAGGTAGAACAGCAGATTGCCGACGCCATTGCGCTGGGCAAACGCTACAACGCACGGCTGTTTATCAACGACTACTGGCGGCTGGCGATTAAGCATCAGGCCTATGGCGTGCATCTGGGCCAGGAGGATTTGAACGTCGCCAACCTTGACGCCATTCATGCCGCCGGCCTGCGCCTGGGGCTTTCCACCCACGACGACGCCGAGCTGGATCGCGCGCTGGCGGAGCAGCCCTCCTATGTTGCGCTGGGGCACGTGTTCCCGACCCGGACCAAGGAGATGCCGTCGGCACCGCAGGGGCTGGAGGAGCTGAGCCGCCACGTTAAACGCCTGCAGGGGATCTCCACCGTGGCGATTGGCGGTATCAGCCTGCAACGCGCACCGGCGGTACTGGCAACCGGCGTCGGCAGCATTGCGGTGGTCAGCGCGATTACCCAGGCCGACGACTGGCAGGCGGCGACCCGCCAGCTGTTGGCGCTGGCGGAGCCGGGCCAGATGAGGTAGCGAGCGGCCGGTCGCCAGGGGGGACGTACACCTTACGATCGGGCAGCAGATCCGTGCTGTTAACGTTGGCGGAACCTATCCCGACAACGTAGTGAGCGGCCGGATGCCAGAGGAATACCTATTTCAGTTCAGGCAGCAGACCCGCGCTGCTGCCTTCCTTCCCCACGGCAACGCCCTCTTCGACTCCGGCTACTCAGCTACCAGGCCTGCAACACCGGTCACGGCACTCTTTTTTGTGTAGTCGTGCACAAAAAAATGACACCGCAGGCAACGTCATCAATAGCGCTGAATACGCATTCCATAACGCCGCACCCGCGCTTTTCCCGCAGCCCACAGCGGGTAGAGTAGAACCGTGGTCAGCCCGGCGGCTGGCTGCCGGGGCCGGTTATCCTTTCCCACCGGCCCCGCCTTCCTCCACCAGCGCCAGCGCGTCCGTAGCTTCGGCTTCGGTCGGCATCTCCGGCATGCAGGCCGCCATCGCCCGCGTCAGCGCCGCACCAATAATGGCCAGTGCCCGATCGGTTTTATCGGTAAACGGATGCCCGTAGCTCAGGCGCAGGCAGTTACGGTATTTGCCGGAGGCCGAGAACAGCGAGCCCACCGCCACCTGTATTTTCGTTTCACGCAGGTCCTGATTCAGCCGGTGCACGTCAAACGGTTCGGGCAGTTCGACCCACAGCAGGAAGCTGCCCTGCGGGCGGGTGACGCAGATGCCGCAGGGAAAGTGATGGCGCAGCCGCCGCGTGAAGATCTCGAGGTTGCGCTGGTAGAGCATGCGCATTCGCCGCAGGTGCGGCAGGTAGTATCCCTGACGAATGAAGTTGGCCACCGCCTGCTGCGCCTGAATCGCGCTGGAGCCGGTGCCGATATACTTCAGGTGCAGCACGCGATCGAAATAGCGCCCCGGCGCGATCCAGCCCACGCGCAGCCCCGGCGCCAGCGTTTTAGAGAAGGAGCTGCACAGCATCACCCGGCCGTCCAGATCCAGCGATTTAACGGTCGCCGGCCGCGGATAGTCAAACGCCAGCTCGCCGTACACGTCATCCTCAATGATCGCCGCATCAAAACGTTGTGCCAGCGCGATCAGCGCCCGCTTGCGCGCTTCCGGCATAATGAAACCCAGCGGATTATTGCAGTTAGGCACCACCACCACGCCTTTGATCGGCCACTGCTCAAACGCCAGTTCCAGCGCTTCAAGGCTGATGCCGGAAACCGAATCGGTCGGAATTTCAATGGCGCGGATGCCGTACCCGTTGAGGGTCTGCATGGTGCCGTGGAAGGTCGGGGACTCCACCGCAATAATGTCGCCGGGCTGGCAGACGGCGCGAATGGCAATCGACAGCGCCTCGTGGCAGCCGGTGGTCACCACAATGTCATCCGCCGTCAGCTGGCAGCCGCTGTCGATCTGCAGGCGGGCAATCTGTTCACGCAGTTCGACCACACCGTACAGATTGTCATAGGCGAGCATCCGCGGATCCATCTGCTGACCGAGGCGGTTGATAATTTTCCACAGCGGCTTCAGCGTTGGCTGGCTGACGTCGGGCATGCCGCTGCCAAGCTGAAAGACGTCGTTATCCAGACGCGCGTTGACCAGCTCCAGCACGCGGTCCCACTGGGTAACCTCCACCGGGCGCTGCACCGGGCGGGTCATCGGCGGGATCGGCGGCACCGCCTTGCGCGGCGTGACAAAGTAGCCGGAGCGCGGCTGCGGGGTGATCAGCTGCTTCTCCTCCAGCAGGTAGTACGCCTGCTGAACGGTGCTGATGCTGACGCCGTGTTCGGCGCTGAGCGTGCGTACCGAAGGCAGGCGCTCTCCGCCCTGATACAACCCCTGCTCAATGCGTTGCGCCAGCAGGTCGGCCAGATGTTGATAACGCGTCATTGTATCCTCTCATTTCCACACATCGACTGAAAACCAGTACAGATGCCGGTGAAAAATACCATTCAGACACACTATCCCCCGTTCTGTATGGCAATAAAAGAGAATTTTTGCATCTGTATCGACTGGGCGGCTAACGGCATAATTTCTCTCAGACGCCATCAGGGGAGAGCAGCATGGAATTTTACGAGAACAGAGCAGCCCGGCCATTCAGCTGGGCCACCGTCCGCACCATTTTTATCCTGCCTTACCGCCGCTGGCAGGCCGCGCGCCTGCGGGCAGCCACCCGCAGGATCCTGGCAGGGCTCAGCCAGGAGCAGCTGAAAGATATCGGCATGACCAGTATGGACGTGCAGCGTTTCAAATGATGTGATGTGGCCTGGTGCGCGGTTTGCACCCCGGGGCAGCAGAGGGTGCTCTGCTGCCCCCTTTTTATTGCCGGTGCAGTTTCCCGGCGGCCTGGCGTGAAGGCTCACGGCAACGCGGCCGTTGTACGCCGAGCCACCGTTAGCCTTACCGATCAGTTCGGTGACCGTGCGGCAAACTGCGCCTGATGCAGGCGGGCATAGTGCCCCTGTTTTGCCAGCAGCTGTCGATGATCGCCCTGCTCCACGATACCGTTATCATCCACCACGATAATGCGGTCTGCATTCTGAATGGTGCTGAGGCGGTGGGCGATCACCAGCGAGGTGCGGCCTGCGGACAGTTCACTCAGCGACTGCTGAATGGCCTGTTCAGTAGCGGTATCCAACGCCGAGGTTGCTTCATCAAGGATCAGGATCGGCGGGTTTTTCAGGAAGATCCGCGCGATCGACAGACGCTGCTTCTGGCCGCCCGACAGTTTGACGCCGCGCTCGCCGACCACCGTGTCCATGCCCTGCGGCAGGCTGGCAATCAGCTCGTCCAGATGGGCCTGACGGGCGGCATGCCAGATCGCCTCTTCGCTGGCGTCCAGCCGGCCGTAGGCGATATTCTCACGGATGGTGCCGCCAAACAGGAACACATCCTGCTGCACGATACCGATCTGACCGCGCAGCGACCGTTGCGTGACGTCGCGGATATCGACGCCATCAATGCGAATGACGCCGCTCTGTACATCATAAAAACGCGGTAGCAGCGAGCAGAGCGTGGTTTTTCCCGCGCCGCTCGGGCCGACAAAGGCGATGGTTTCACCGGCGCGAATGGTCAGGTCGATCTGACTGAGCACTGGCCGATCGGCCTGATAACCGAAGGTCACCTTGTCGAAGGTAATATCCCCGCGCACCGCGTCCAGCGTCACCGCATCGGGTTTGTCGGTAATATCCGGCAGCGTATCAATCAGCTGGGTGAAACGTTTAAAGCCGGCGATGCCTTTCGGATAGCTCTCCAGCACCGCCGAGATTTTCTGCACCGGACGGAAGAATACCTCCACCAGCAGCAGAAAACCGACAAAGCCACCGTAGCTCAGCTGGCCCGCCAGCACGTACCAGGTACCCGCTACCATCACGATCAGCTGCACCAGCCGGGTGCTCAGGTAGCTGAGGGTCATACTGGTGGTCATAATGCGGTAAGCGCGCAGCTTGGTGGTGCGGTAGCTGGCGTTATCATCGGCGAACAGCGCTTCCTCCTTCTGCTCGTTGGCAAAGGCCTTCACCACGCGGATACCACCAATGCTCTCTTCAATACGCGTATTAAAATTACCCACCTGGCTGAACAGCTTGCGCCAGGTCTCCGCCATCTGTGAACCGTGACGGCTGACCAGCCACGACATGCCGGGCACGATCACCAGGGTGATCAGCGCCAGCGGCAGATGCACGCTGGCCATCAGAATAAAGGCACCGATAAAGGTCATGATCGCCAGGAACAGATCTTCCGGCCCGTGGTGGGCAATTTCTCCCACCTCCTCCAGATCCTTCGTCACGTGGGTGATAATATGGCCGGTTTTCGTGTTGTCGTAGTAGCGCAGCGACAGCTTTTGCAGATGGGAAAACGCCTGCTGGCGCATATCGGTCTCAATGCCGACGCCCAGCGCGTGTCCCCAGTAGTTAACGATCGCCATCAGGCCGGTGTTGATCAGATAGATCGCCAGCAGCGCCAGGGCGGCGATCACGATCAGCGGCCAGTCCTGAGCGGGCAGCAGCTTATCAATAAAGGTGCGCACCGCCATCGGGAACGCCAGCTCCAGCAGGCCGGCCAGCACGGCACAGCCGAAATCGATCATAAACAGTTTCTTGTACGGCGCGTAATAGCTAAAAAAACGACGAAGCATAGTATCCTCATTGCAGTAACCGGGCGGCAACGGGCCGCCGGTCAGTTGGCTTTACGGCGTCTGAGACCCTGTTCAGCAGGAATGTTCACAGCCCTGCTGAACGCAGGTTTTGCAGCGGCCCCTGGTAACGGCGGGCTAGCGGGGGGATGCTTCGCTCACCCACAACGACGGCCAGTCACCCGGCTCACC
>NZ_JRZZ01000057.1:15477-15705 GCF_002865965.1 Erwinia sp. B116 | reverse complement strand
GTAAGCTCGGGCGGCGCTCCCTGCGCCGCACGCCCGGCTAACCTTTTCGCCCGCGTCCTCCCTGTTGGCTGTTGTGTTGCTGTTAAGGGCATTGCTTTTCGGCAGGATACCGAAGATTAAGTAGTAGAAGCTGTCTGGTCTGGTCTGATTTTTTTGTTTTTAAAACAGCGACACAGAAAATAACAGGCAATCGGGGTTTATCCGGATAAGCGGACCTTCGGGCACATG
>NZ_JRZZ01000057.1:2983-15348 GCF_002865965.1 Erwinia sp. B116 | reverse complement strand
AGCGGCCCAAAAGCCACCCCCCGATTAACCAGGCACCGAAACCCGCAGCGACCAGCGGCCCAAAAGCCACCCCCTGATTAGCCAGGCACCGAACCCGCAGCGACCAGCGGCCCCAAAAACGATCCCCCATCCCGCACAAATACCTTAAAAAATGATTATTAAGTAGAATTAAACCACTTTAAGCGATAGATTCCATCGCCATAAGTCGTTTCCCGGAATCCGGGATTAGAACGTAGAGTAAGGCAGTCGTGTCACCTGCGAGATAACAATAATGAGCACAATGATCCCAGCATTACACAACGGCCGCCGCCCGCTGGCCGCCCTCAGCAGCCCGAAAGAGGCCATCCGCCAGTTCACCCCCAACTGGTTCGCCGCCACCATGGGCACCGGCATCCTCGCACTGGCGCTGGCCGCCCTGCCGTGGCAAATCCCCGGCCTGCACGCCGTCGCCGAAGGACTGTGGCTGCTCAACATCGTCCTGTTCAGCCTGTTCACGCTGCTCTACCTTGCGCGCTGGGTAATGTACTTCGACGAAGCCAAACGCATCTTTGGCCACTCTACCGTCTCGATGTTCTTCGGCACCATCCCGATGGGGCTGGCGACCATCATCAACGGCCTGCTCACCTTCGGCCTGCCGCGCTGGGGCGTCGACGTCATCGCCGTGGCCCACGTGCTATGGTGGCTGGACGTGGCGATGTCGCTGCTGTGCGGCATCTGCATCCCTTACATGATGTTCACCCGCCAGCAGCACAGCATCGACCAGATGACCGCCGTCTGGCTGCTGCCGGTGGTCGCCGCCGAAGTCGCCGCGGTCAGCGGCGGCCTGCTGGCCCCGCACCTGGCGGACAGCGCCGCGCAGCTGCACACGCTGATCGCCAGCTACGTCCTCTGGGCGTTCTCGGTACCGATCGCGATGAGCATCCTGGTGATCCTGCTGCTGCGCATGGCGCTGCACAAACTGCCGCATCAGAGCATGGCGGCCTCAAGCTGGCTGGCGCTCGGCCCGATCGGCACCGGCGCGCTGGGCATGCTGGTGATCGGCGGCGACGCCCCGGCGATCTTCGCCGCCAACCACCTGCCGGCGATCGCCAGCATGGCGCAGGGCTTCGGCCTGATCGCCGGCCTGCTGTTCTGGGGCTGCGGACTGTGGTGGATGCTGCTGGCGCTGCTGATCACCGCCCACTACCGCCATGACGGCATCCCGTTTAACCTCGGCTGGTGGGGCTTCACCTTCCCGCTGGGCGTCTTCGCCCTCACCACCCTGAAACTGGCTACCCTGGTGGACGTCAGCTTCTTCCGCCTCTTCGGCGCGCTGCTCACCGGCCTGCTGGCGCTTATGTGGCTGCTGGTCGCCAGCAAAACCGCCCGCGGCGCATGGACCGGCACGCTGTTTGTCTCCCCCTGCATCGCCGGGCTCAACAAAACCCCCTGCACCCGCAAAGAATAGGGATAAAAAAAACAGCGGCACAAGAGTTGAATAACAATCAGAGGGGGACATCGGAAAAGCGAAGCATCAACAAACCTGAGTACAACCCCCAGTGCCTGAATAGTCAATAAAACAGCGATACAAGAACTTAAGGGCAATCGGGGGGGACATCCGGATAAGCGGACCGTCGGCGCGCAGGGATGCGCGACGCCGAGCGTACAGGGACGTATTTACAGCGTGTCCGCGTTCCGGATGTCCCCCCCGATAAGCCGGGCACCGTACTCAAAGCGACCCGGCCCCAAAGCGCCCCGAATGCTACGCCAGCAGCTCACACGACGGCGGCAACCGGCACTCCAGCGCATCCGGCAACACCTCGATGCGAAACTCCTTCCCGCTCAGCGGCTCACCATCCAGATTAAACGTCATCTCATGCGGCGCGCTAATCGTCAGCCACGGCAGCGACGCCGTAATCATATTCGGGTCCTTCTCCTCGCTGGTTAACCGGTGCAACAGCGTCGGCAACAGCTCCTGCGACGTCACCACGCTCAGCTCCAGCTTACCGTCGTTAATCAGCGCGGTCGGGCACAACTGCTGACCGCCGCCCGCCTGACGACCGTTACCAATCCCGATCACCAGCGCATCACCCTGCCAGCTGAAATCCGGCCCGCTAATCTCGCAGCGGTCGGCCTTCAACTGATCGATACGCATCAACCCGTGGATAAAGTACGACACCCCGCCCAACGCCGACTTCAGCTTCTCCGGCGTCTCGGTGGTGATCCGCGTACCAAACCCGCCGGTCGCCATATTAATAAAGTAACGATCGTCATTCACCTTCGCCAGATCGATAGGAGTAGCACGGCCAAAAATCGCCAGCCGCAGCGCCGCCTCCAGCTCGGCCGGAATACCGCAGCTGGTGGCAAAATCGTTGGCGGTGCCCAGCGGCACCAGACCCAGCACCGGACGATTGCCCGCCGGCAGACGCGCCAGCGCGGTCGCCACCTCGTTAATCGTCCCGTCGCCGCCGGCGGCAACCACCGTCGCCGCGCCGCGCGCCAGCGCCTCACGCACGTAGCGATCGCCGTCGCCGTGCTCCCAGGTCACGCGCACTTCCAGCGCCGCGCCTTCATCACGCAGGGCGCTAATCGCCGCGCGCAGCTCTTCATTACCGGCGCTCTTGCCGTTCAGAATCGCCAGCGTAAGAGGTTGTGTTTCCATTTTATATTCCTGAAAGGTCAACGGATTGCATCAACATATAGCACATCCTGCCGCCAGCGGGTAACGGCCGGTCAAAAGTGAAGGGAATTTCAGAAAAAGAGAAGCCCGCACGGGGGAGCCGGGCGGGCCTAATGAGGTGGTTCTGACCGGGAACCTGCACGCTGCTGATGCGTAAGCCGCGTGGGGGAGATAACCGGATAACGCCTTTTTTAATTCGTCGTTAGAAGCGGGTGCATCATAACCGGGAAGTCGCCGGCAAGATGTGACGCTACTCAAAAATTATTTACATCATGAAACTTCTTTCGCCAGATCGCTCAGCTCAGCCGGGTGAACGGCGGCGGGCAGATTACGCACCAGCAGCGCATACGCCACGTCAACCGCCTCCGGCAGCGGCAGCCACACCCGGTGGCCGTTGCCCGGTGCCACGTTCACCGGCTGCCCCTTACCGTTCTCCATCTGCGCCAGCGTAAAGTGCAGATTGCCCGCCGGGGTCATCAGCTCCAGACTGTCGCCGGTGCTGAACCTGTTCTTCACCTCGACCTCCGCCAGCGTACCGCGCCGCTCGCCGGTAAACTCGCCGACAAACTGCTGACTGTCGGAAACCGAGTGGCCAGAGTCATAGTTCTGGTAGCTGTCGTGGGTGTGGCGGCGCAGAAAACCCTCGGTGTAGCCGCGGTGCGCCAGCCCGTCCAGCGACTGCAACAGCTGTGGATCGAAAGGTTTACCGGCGGCGGCGTCGTCAATCGCGCGGCGGTACACCTGGGCGGTGCGCGCGCAGTAGTAATGCGACTTGGTGCGCCCCTCAATCTTCAGCGAATGCACGCCAAGCTGCGTCAGCCGCTCCACGTGCGCCACCGCGCGCAGATCCTTCGAGTTCATAATGTAGGTGCCGTGCTCGTCCTCAAAGGCGCTCATCACCTCGCCGGGGTGCTGCGCCTCCGTCAGGGTAAACACCTTCGCGGTCGGCTGGCCGCAGCCCAGCGTCGGCGCGCGCTCCTGCACCGTCACCGGCCGCGCGGCGTCAACGATATTGCCCAGCGCATCTTCCCGCGCCTCCTGCACGTCGTACTGCCAGCGGCAGGCGTTGGTGCAGGTGCCCTGGTTAGGATCGCGTTTGTTGATATAGCCGGAGAGCAGGCAGCGGCCGGAGTAGGCCATGCACAGCGCGCCGTGCACGAAAATCTCCAGCTCCATCTCCGGCACCTCGCGGCGGATCTCCGCAATCTCCTCCAGCGACAGCTCGCGCGACAGGATCACCCGGGTCAGCCCCAGCTGCTGCCAGAACTTTACCGTCGCCCAGTTGACCGCGTTGGCCTGCACCGACAGGTGAATATCGACCTGCGGAAACGCCTCGCGCACCAGCATAATCAGGCCGGGATCGGACATAATCAGCGCATCCGGCCCCATGGCGACAACCGGTTCCAGGTCGCGGATAAAGGTCTTCAGCTTGGCGTTGTGCGGCGCGATATTCACCACCACGTAGAACTTCCTGCCCAGCGCGTGGGCCTCGGCGATGCCGGTGGCGAGGTTGGCGTGATTAAATTCGTTATTGCGCACGCGCAGACTGTAGCGCGGCTGCCCGGCGTACACGGCGTCGGCACCGTAGGCGAAGGCGTAACGCATATTGCGCAGCGATCCGGCAGGGGAGAGCAGTTCGGGTTTAAACATCATGTGGTCTCGGTGTGGTTGCAGGTGGTCACCCTGCGGCAGCGCACCGCCACGCGTTGTTAAGCTATCTCAGCGGCCGCTGCGGGGCCGGGGGCAGCGCTGCCAGCTTCATTTCTGAAGCTGGCCGGAGCAGGGCGGTGACGCAGTAAAGCGGGAGATTTTACGGGGCAGGATAGGAGCAGGTGTTGATCTACATCAAACGGCAGACGTCGGCTTCCCAGCGGTAGCCCATGCCGTACACGGCGCGGATAAACGGCTGGTTAGCGTCCAGCAGCTCCAGCTTGCGGCGCAGGTTTTTAATGTGGCTGTCGATGGTGCGGTCGGTGACCACCCGGTAGTCGTCATACAGCTGATTCAGCAGCTGCTCGCGCGAGAACACCTTGCCCGGCTCCTGGGCCAGCGTTTTCAGCAGGCGAAACTCGGCCGGGGTCAGGTCCAGCGGCTTATCGTCCCAGCTGGCCTGAAAGCGGTGCTCGTCCATCTTCAGCAGCGAGGCCTGCTGCGCCTCCTCCGCCGGGCGCAGGCAGCGCTTAAGGATGGTTTTCACCCGCGCCACCGCCTCACGCGGGCTGAACGGCTTGCAGATATAGTCGTCCGCGCCGATCTCCAGACCCAGCAGGCGGTCGATCTCTTCGGTTTTGGCGGTAACCATAATCACCGGCATCTCGCTGAAGCGCCGCAGCTCGCGGCACACCGACAGGCCGTCAAGGCCCGGCAGCATCAGGTCCAGCAGCATCAGGTCCGGCGAGTGCTGCTTCACCCACGGCAGCACCTCGTCGCCGCGCAGCAGGTGGTGGGTGCGGTAGTTGGCGGCGTGCAGATAGTCGATCAGCAGCTGGCCGAGTTTTGGTTCATCTTCCACGATTAAAATCAGTGGTGCGGTTGGCTCAGTCATCGCGGCTCCCGGTCAGTGTGGCTTGTGCGGTAAGGATAGGGTAACGCGCAGCCCGCCGGCGGGCGAGTGCTGCGCGGTAATGGTGCCGTCGTGGGCCTCGGCAATGTTCTGGCAGATCGACAGCCCCAGCCCGGAGCCGCCGCTTGCGCGGTTGCGCGAGCTTTCGGCGCGGTAGAAGCGCTCGAACAGCTGGCCGAGCTGCTCGTCGCTGACGCCGGGTCCGCTGTCGTCAAACTGCAGGCGGTTGCCCGCCGCGCCGCTCTGCAGGCTGATGGTCAGCCCGCCGCCGGCGTCGGTGTAACGCAGGCTGTTCTCCAGCAGGTTAGTGAACAGCTGCATCAGCCGGTCCGGATCGCCAAACTGCGGCGCTTCATCGGGCAGCTGCAGATCCAGCGCCAGCCCGCGCTGCTCAAAGCGGTGGCGGAAGCTGGCGCAGACCATCTCGACCAGCGGCACCAGGTCGGTGTCGCTTTTGCGGTAGGCCAGCGCCCCCTCGTCGGAGAGCGACAGCTGGTGCACGTCGTCCACCAGCCGGGTCAGGGTGGTGACCTCGCTCTGCAGCGAGAGAATCGACTCCGGGGTCATCTTACGCACGCCGTCCTGAATCGCCTCCAGCTCGCCGCGCAGGATAGCCAGCGGCGTGCGCAGCTCGTGGGAGATATCGGCCATAAAGGCGCGGCGCATGCTCTCGTTCTTCTCCAGCGTGCCGGCCAGCCGGTTAAAGTCCTGGCCCAGCCGCCCCAGCTCGTCGCGGCTGCTGGCCTGCACGCGGGTGGCAAAGTTGCCCGCCGCCAGGTGGTGGGTGCCCTCCACCAGCCGTTTAACCGGGGCCAGCAGGCCGCGCGCCATCAGCCAGGTGACCAGCGCCGCCAGCAGGGTAGTCAGCCCGACGATCAGCCAGCTGGTGCGGCTCTGCTGCTGGTCAAAGTTGATGTCGGCGCTGCGGGTCAGCGTCTCCGACGACGAGCCGACCACCCAGCCGACCACCTTGCCGTTGCTGGTGGTGATATTGCGCCGGGTGCCCTCCGGCGACGGATCGCCTCTGGGGCCGATCATCACTTTAAACTGCTGATCGAGCACCCAGAACTGCGTGCGCCAGCCGTGCGGCGGCAGGGGTTTACTGGCGTCCGGGTTCTGCTCCAGCGAACGCAGGATGGTAAACACCATGCGGTTGTTGTTGCGCAGAAAATCCCAGCTGCCGTGCGCCTCGTACTGATCGGCCAGCGCGTCGCTCAGCAGCACCAGCCGCTGCTCGTTACCGCGCTTAATGTAGTCGATAAAGCCGTGCTCGAAGCTCAGCCGCATTCCCCAGTGCATGATAATCACCACCAGAATGCAGGTGGAGAAGATGGCGGTAAACAGCTTGGCGCTGATGCCAAAACGCAGTCGGGCGAACATTACGATCTCCTCCGGCGCGCCAGCGGCGCGTTAAGGTCAGATTCCGGCGGCACGCGCCAGAACACCGCGGCCGGCAGCAGGATCACCAGCGCCATGCACAGATAGGTGTAGATAAAGGCCTCCTGCAGCAGCGGGCTGCCCGCCGTGCCCTGGTGGCCAAAGGTGCCGAGCAGCAGCCCGGCCACGGTCACGCCGATGCTCATCGACAGCTGCATCACCATCGACAGCAGGCTGTTGCCCTCGCTGGCCTGCGCGTCCGGCAGCGCCTTCAGCGTCAGGGTGTTCATCGCCGAGAAGCGGATGGCGTTGACCATTCCCTGCAGGAACAGCACCACCGGCAGCAGCAGATCCCAGCCGAGCAGAGCCACCAGCGGGAACAGCAGCACCACCAGCGCCAGCGCGGCGGTGGAGCCGGTCAGCACGTTGCGGTAGCCAAAGCGGTTGACGATGCGCACCACGATGCGCTTCATGCCCATATTGCCCAGCACCATCGGGATCATCATCAGCCCGGCGTGCAGCGGGCTGTAGCCCATGCCGATCTGCAGGAAAATCGGCGTCATAAACGGCAGCATGCCGCTGCCGATGCGCCCGGCCAGGCTGCCGAGCAGGCCGATGGTGTAAATGCGGTTATCAAACAGCGTCAGGCTGAACAGCGCGCGCTCGTTGTGGCGGGCGTGCAGCAGGTAGAACAGCAGCGAAAAAACCCCGCCGAGGATCAGCACGCACAGCAGCAGCGGCGACATACCCTCACCGCGCTGGCCGTCCAGCGCCAGCGTCAGCCCGGCCATGCCGGCCGCCAGCAGCAGGTAGCCGGCGAAGTCGAAGCGCCGCGTGGCGACGGTGAAGTTGGTCATCAGCATCAGCGTGGCCACCGCGCCGATCGCCCCCACCGGGATGTTGATCAGGAAGATCCAGTGCCAGCTGGCGTACTCGACCAGCACCCCGCCCAGCGCCGGGCCGAGCAGCGGGCCAATCTGCCCCGGCAGGGTGACGAAGGTCATCGCCGCCATATACTCGGCGCGCGGCACCAGCCGCATCACCGTCAGGCGGCCCACCGGTACCATCATCGCGCCGCCGATGCCCTGCAGCACCCTTGAGAGGATCAGCTGGTCCAGGCTGGTGGAGAGGGCGCAGCACAGCGAGCCGACGCTGAACAGGATAATGGCGCTGAAGAACACGTTGCGCACGCCGAAGCGATCGGCCAGCCAGCCGCTGACCGGCAGCATGATGGCGACGGTCAGCACGTAGGAGACGATCACCGAGTGCATATTCAGCGGGCTTTCGCCGAGGCTGGCGGCCATCGACGGCAGCGCGGTGTTAACGATGGTGGTATCCAGCGTCTGCATAAAGAAGCCAAACGCCACGATCCACAGCTGCCAGCGCACGGAGGCCGGATGAGTCGCCATGTCAGCCCCCCGAAACATCGGTAACAGGGCGCTGAACGCCGATCTGCCGGGCAGAAAGGCCGGCGTCCTGCGCCGGAATTTTTCTCTGTAGATCGGGGTGACTGAGTGGCGGCATCAGCGTCTCCTTTATTCCGCAACCGGCTGCATTTTAGCCTTGCGCCGCAGCTTATTCATCGCCAGGAATACCACCGGCGTGGTGTAGAGCGTCAGCAGCTGGCTCATCACCAGCCCGCCGGCGATGGTGATGCCCAGCGGCTGGCGCAGCTCCGCGCCGTCGCCGGCGCTGAACACCAGCGGCAGCGCGCCGAACAGCGCCGCCAGGGTGGTCATCATAATCGGCCGGAAGCGCAGCAGGCTGGCCTGAAATATGGCCTCGCGCGGGCTGGCCCCGCCGCGCTGCGCCTGCAGGGCAAAGTCGACCATCATGATCGCGTTCTTCTTGACGATACCGATCAGCAGCAGAATGCCGATCAGCGCAATCAGGCTGAACGGCGTGCCGAACAGCTGCAGCGCCAGCAAGGCACCCACTCCTGCGGAGGGCAGGGTGGAGAGAATGGTCAGCGGATGCACGTAGCTCTCGTAAAGGATGCCGAGCACGATATAGACGGTGGCGACGGCCGCCAGCAGCAGCCACAGCTGGCTGCCCTGCGACTGTTCGAACTCGGCGGCGGTGCCGGAGAAGCTGCCGCGCACGCTGGAGGGCACCCCGAGCGCGGTGACGCTGCGGTCGATGGCGGCCGACGCCTCGGAGAGCGACACCCCTTCCGGCAGGTTAAACGAAATGGTCGAGGCGGCCGACAGCCCTTCGTGGTTCACCGACAGCGGCGCGTTGGCCGGTGCCCAGCTGGCAAAGTACGACAGCGGGATCGGCTTGCCGTCGGCGTTGATCACGTACATCTGATCCAGCGCGCTGATGTCCTGGGTCCAGCGCGGATCGACCTCCATTACCACCTTGTACTGGTTGAGCGGCTGGTAGATGGTGGAGATCTGCCGCTGGCCGAAGGCGTTGTTCAGCAGGCCGTTAACGTCGGCGACGTCGATGCCCAGCCGCGCCATGCTCTCGCGGTCGTAGGTCAGCGCCATCTCCGCGCCGCCGTCCTGCTGATCGGAGTTCACGTCGGCCAGCTGCGGCAGCGCGGCAAAGGCGCGGCGGATTTTCGGCTCCCACTCGCGCAGCGCGTCCAGATCGTCGGAGAGCAGGCTGTACTGGTAACCGGCGTTCGACTCGCGGCCGCCGACGCGCAGGTCCTGCACCGCCATCAGATACAGGTTGGCCCCCGGCTCCTTCGCCAGCTTGCCGCGCAGGCGGGCGATCACCTGCTGCGCGCTCTCCCCGCGTTCGCTGAGCGGCTTCAGCGAGATAAACATCGAGCCGCTGTTGGTGCGGAAGCCGCCGGTAAAGCCGACCACGTTCTCCACCGCCGGATCGTCACGCACGATGCGCATAAAGTCCTGCAGCTTGCCGCGCATCGCCTGGAACGAGATGCTCTGGTCGGCCTGGATAAAGCCGTTCAGCCGCCCGGTGTCCTGCTCCGGCATAAAGGTCTTCGGAATGCTGATAAACAGCCAGACGTTAAGGCCGATGGCGGCAACAAACACCAGCAGCGTCCAGCGCGGGTGGTTAAGCACCCGCTGCAGGCTGCGGCCGTAGCCGCGCTGCAGGCCGGTGAGCAGGCGGCCAAAACCGCGGATGCGCGGCTGCCGGCGCGGCGGCGTTTTACGCAGCAGGTGGGCGCAGAGCATCGGCGTCAGCGTCACCGAAATCAGCAGCGAGATGGCGATCGCCACCGACAGGGTGACGGCAAATTCGCGGAACAGCCGCCCCGGCAGCCCGCCGAGCAGCAGCAGCGGAATAAACACCGCCACCAGCGACACGCTCATCGACACCACGGTAAAGCCGACCTCGCGCACCCCCTGCAGCGCCGCCTGCAGCGGCTTCATGCCCGCCTCGACGTGACGCGAGATGTTCTCCAGCACCACGATGGCGTCATCGACCACGAAGCCGGTAGCGATGGTCAGCGCCATCAGCGACAGGTTATTCAGGCTGAAGCCGCACAGGTACATGGCGGCAAAGGTGCCGATCAGCGACACCGGCACCGCCAGCGCCGGGATCAGCGTGGCGCGCGCCGAGCGCAGGAAGGCGAACACCACCAGGATCACCAGCGCCACCGCAATCACCAGCGTCTGCTCCACCTCATGCAGCGAGGCGCGAATGGTCGGGGAACGGTCCTGCGCCAGCTCCAGGCTGATCGAGGCCGGCACGATCCTGTTCAGCACCGGCAGCTGGGCGCGGATGCGGTCAACGGTTTCGATAATGTTGGCGTCCGCCGATTTGCGGATCATCAGCAGGATCGCCGGCCTGCCGTTGGCCATGCCGGCGTTGCGCACGTCCTGCACCGAGTCGCTGACCGTCGCCACGTCCTGCAGCCGCACCGCCGCGCCCTTGTTATAGTGGACGATCAGCGGCTGGTATTCGGCGGCGGTCTGCAGCTCGTCGTTGGTCTTCAGCTGCCAGCGCTGCTGCTTATCCTCGATCGCTCCCTGCGGGCGGCGCACGTTGGCGTTAGCAATCGCCTCGCGCACCGCGTCCAGCGACACGCCCTGGCTGAACAGCGCCTGCGGGTTGAGATCGACCCGCACCGCCGGCAGCGAGCTGCCGCCGACGCTGACGTCACCGACCCCCTCAATCTGCGCCAGCTTCTGCGCCAGCTGGGTCGAGGCGTAGTCGTAGAGCTGCCCCTGCGAGAAGGTGTCTGAGGTCAGCGTCAGAATCATAATCGGCGCGTCGGACGGGTTGGCCTTGCGGTAGGTCGGCCGCCCCGGCATGCCGCTCGGCAGCAGGCTCTGCGCGGCGTTAATCGCCCCCTGCACGTCGCGGGCGGCGCCGTTGATGTCGCGGTCAAAGTCGAACACCAGGATCACCCGCGTGCTGCCGAGCGAACTGCTGGAGGTCATCTCACTGACCCCGGCGATGCGCCCCAGCGCCCGCTCCAGCGGCGTGGCTACCGACGACGCCATGGTCTCCGGCGAGGCGCCGGGCAGCGAAGCGGAGACCACGATCACCGGAAAATCGACGTCCGGCAGCGGCGACACCGGCAGCATGCGGAAACCCAGCCCGCCGGCCAGCAGGATCGCCAGCGTCAGCAGCAGGGTGGCCACCGGCCGGTGGATAAACAGCGCGAAGAATCTCACTCGGCCTCCGGGCGGGCCAGGCGTCGGCGGGTGGCGTGGGCCAGACGGTCAAACAGCAGGTAGATTACCGGGGTGGTAAACAGCGTCAGCACCTGGCTGACGATTAAGCCGCCGACCATCGCGGTGCCCAGCGGCTGGCGCAGCTCGGCGCCGACGCCCGAGCTGAACATCAGCGGCAGCGCGCCAAACAGCGCCGCCAGCGTGGTCATCAGAATCGGCCGGAAGCGCAGCAGGCACGCCTGGTAGATGGCGTCGTACGGCGTCATTCCCTGCTCGCGTTCGGCGGCCAGCGCGAAGTCGATCATCATGATGGCGTTCTTCTTGACGATGCCGATCAGCAGGATGATGCCGATTATCGCGATCACGTCCAGCTCGTGGCCGCTGAACATTAGCGCCAGCAGCGCGCCGACCCCGGCGGTGGGCAGGGTGGAGAGGATGGTCACCGGATGGATAAAGCTCTCGTACAGCACGCCAAGCACGATATACATCGCCACCACCGCCGCGACGATCAGCCAGACGGTGCTGGAGAGCGCCGCCTGGAAGGCGAGGGTGCTGCCCTGGAACTGGGTCATGAGATCGGCGGGCAGCTGCAGATCCTGTTCGGCGCGGGTAATGGCGTTGACCGCCTGCTCCAGCGAATAACCGTCGCTGACGTTAAACGAGAAGGTGGTCGACGGGAACTGGTCGAGATGGTTGATGGTCAGCGCACCGTGGCGCTGCTCGACGCGGGCGATGGCGCTGAGCGGCACGCTGCCGCCGTCGCTGCTTTTCAGCCGCACGCTCTGCAGCGCCGCCAGCCCCGGCGTGGCGCTGGTGTCGTGCTCCAGCACCACCCGGTACTGGCTGGCCTGGGTGTAGATGGTGGAGATCAGCCGCTGGCCGAAGGCGTTATACAGCGCGTTATCGACGTCCGCCATCGAGATGCCGAGGCGGCTGGCGGTGTCGCGATCGACGCGGATAAACGCCTCCAGCCCCTGGTCCTGCCAGTCGCTGCTGACGTCCTGCAGCTCCGGCAGCTGTCGCAGCTCTTCCAGCAGCGGCGGTACCCAGCGGCTTAACGCGTCGAGGCTGCCGGCCTGCAGGCTGAACTGATACTGGGTGCGGCTGGCCTGGGTGTCGATGGTCAGATCCTGCACCGGCTGCAGATAGAGGCTCACCCCCGGCA
>NZ_JRZZ01000057.1:0-2956 GCF_002865965.1 Erwinia sp. B116 | reverse complement strand
TGATCTGCAGGCGGCCGCTGTTCAGCGCCGGGTTAGTGCCGTCGACGCCGATAAACGAGGTCAGGCTCTCCACCGCCGGGTCCTTCATAATCACGGAGGCCACCGCCTGCTGACGCTGGGCCTGACTTGCAAACGACACCGACTGCGGCGTCTGCACCGTGCCCTGAATAATGCCGTTGTCCTGCAGCGGGAAGAAGCCCTTCGGGATCAGCAGCCACAGCAGCACGGTCAGCGCCAGGGTGGCGAAGGCCACGCCCAGCGTCAGCCACGGATGGTTCAGCACCCGGGTCAGCAGCCGGCCGTAGCGGGCGATGATCCGTTCGAACAGCGCTTCGCTGGCGCGTGAGAAGCGGTTCTGCTTACGCAGCGACTCGGCGCTGAGCATGCGCGCGCACATCATCGGCGTCAGGGTTAGCGACACTACCGCCGAGATCAGAATGGCGATCGCCAGCGTCATCGCAAACTCGCGGAACAGCCGGCCAACGATATCGCCCATAAACAGCAGCGGGATCAGCACCGCAATCAGCGAGAAGGTCAGCGAGATAATGGTAAAGCCGATCTCACCCGCGCCCTTCAGCGTTGCCGCCAGCGGCTTCTCGCCCTTTTCGATATAGCGCGAGATGTTCTCGATCACCACAATCGCGTCGTCGACCACAAAGCCGGTGGCGATGGTCAGCGCCATCAGCGTCAGGTTGTTGACCGAGAAGCCGAGGAAGTACATCACCGCAAAGGTGCCGATCAACGACAGCGGCACCGCCACGGCCGGGATAATGGTCGCCGCCACGTTGCGCAGGAACAGGTAGATAATCATCACCACCAGCGCGATCGCCAGCAGCAGCTCAAACTGCACGTCGCTGACCGAGGCGCGAATATTGGTGGTGCGGTCGGTGAGCAGCTGCACCTCAACCGACTTCGGCAGCGAGGCAGTCAGCGCCGGCAGCATGCGGCGAATATTATCGGCGGTATCAATGATATTCGCCCCCGGCTGGCGCTGCACGTTGAGTACGATCGCCGGCTGGCGGTTGGCCCAGGCCCCCAGCCAGCTGTTCTCCGCCCCCTGTTCCACCGTCGCCACGTCGCCGAGGCGTACCGGCGAACCGTTCTGCACGCTGACGATTAACTGGCGGTAGCCTTCGGCGGTTTTAATCTGGTCGTTGGCTGACAGGGTAATGGCGCGCTCCGGGCCGTCGAGGCTGCCCTTGGCCGAGTTGACGTTGGCGTTGCTGATGGCGGTGCGCACCGTCTCGCTGCTGATGCCGAGCGCCGCCAGCGCCTGGGCGTTAAGCTTGACCCGCACCGCCGGGCGCTGGCCGCCGGAGAGGGTCACCAGCCCGACGCCGCTCACCTGCGAGATCTTCTGCGCCACGCGGTTTTCCACCATATCCTGCACCTGGGTCATCGGCAGGCTGGTGGAGGTGACGGCGAGGGTCATGATCGGCGGGTCCGCCGGGTTAACCTTGTTGTAAACCGGCGGGTTGGGCAGGTCGCCGGGCAGCAGGTTGGTGGCGGCGTTAATTGCCGCCTGCACCTCCTGCTCGGCGACGTCCAGCGACAGCGACAGCTGGAACTGCAGCGTCACCACCGACGCGCCGCCGGCGCTCTGCGACGCCATCTGCTTGAGGCCGGACATCTGGCCGAACTGGCGCTCCAGCGGCGCGGTGATCGCCGAGGTGACCACGTCCGGGCTGGCACCGGGATAGAGCGTTACCACCTGAATGGTCGGGTAGTCGACTTCCGGCAGCGCCGAGACGGGCAGGGCGCCGTAGCCGATAATACCGGCCAGCAGGATCGCCACCATCAGCAGGGTGGTCGCCACCGGGCGCAGAATAAAGTGGCGCGACGGACCGCCGCCGGGCGTGGGTGTCATCGCCTCCATCAGTCGCTGGCTCCCTTCGCCGGCTGGGCGTGGCGCGCCGAGGTCAGCGGCGTCGACTGCGGCGCCACCACCTCAACCTTCGCCCCCTCGGTCAGCCGGTCGATGCCGTCGGTCACCACCTGTTCACCGGCGTTCAGCCCGTCGGTAATCACCGCTTTTTCACTGTCCTGGAAACCGGCGGTGACCGCCTTCTTGCTGACCTTGCCTTCGCCGTTCACCACCCAGACAAAGTGGCCCTCGCTGCCCATCTGCAGGCCGGCCGGCGGGATCACGATGGCGTTCTCCAGCGTGCTGGCCTGCAGGCGGGCGTTGACAAACTGGTTGGGGAACAGCGTGTCGTCCTCGTTATCGAAACGCGCCTTTACCTTAACGGTGCCGGTGGTGGTGTCGATCTGGTTATCGAGGCTCAGCAGGCGGCCGCTGGTCAGCAGGCGGGTGTTGCTGCGGTCCCAGGCTTCTACCCGCACCTCGCCGCTCTTCTGCGCGCTGAGCACGCTGGCGATGTCGCTCTCCGGCAGGGTGAAGATCAGGTCAATCGGGTGGGTCTGGGTGATCACCACGATGCCGGTGGTGTCGCCCGACGAGATGTAGTTACCGACGTCGACCTGTTTCAGGCCAACGCGCCCGGCGATCGGCGCGGTGACGCGGCTGTAGCTGAGGTTGAGCTGAGCGCTGGCGACGCTGCCCTCGTCGGCTTTAATGGTGCCGAGGGTTTCGCTGACCAGCGCGCGCTGGGTGTCCAGTTCCTGCTGCGAAACGAGGCTGGTTTTCGCCAGCTTTTCATAGCGGGCGAGGTCGCGACGGGCGTTGGCCAGCGTCGCCTGGTCTTTTGCCAGCTGCCCCTGGGCCTGGGTCAGCGCCACCTGGTACGGGCGCGGGTCGATCTCCGCCAGCAGCTGCCCGGCTTTCACTTCCTGGCCTTCCGTGAAGTGCAGCGCCAGCAGGTCGCCCTCCACCCGGCTGCGCACCGTGGCGGTACCGGCGGCGGTGACGGTGCCCAGCCCGGAGAGGTACTGCGGCACGCTCTGTTCACGCGCGACCGCCGCCTGCACCGGCGCGGCGGTGCCGCCACCCGCACCG
>NZ_JRZZ01000056.1:6478-16915 GCF_002865965.1 Erwinia sp. B116 | reverse complement strand
CGGTGGCCGGCGCGGTGATGGGGGCGTTTATTATGGCCTCGCTGGATAACGGCATGAGCATGATGGACGTGCCGACCTTCTGGCAGTACATCGTCAAAGGCGGGATCCTGCTGCTGGCGGTGTGGATGGATGCCGTTACCCGCCGGCGCGCCTGAGCACCGCTGCCCGGCGATGCACAACGCGCCGGGCTGTGCTATTGATGATGCAGGAGCCCCGTGCGGGCAGCAGAAGGAAGAGGCCGCAGTTATGAGTGAAAAGCGTTACCGCATCACGCTGTTATTTAATGCCAACAAGGTCTATGACCGTCAGGTGGTGGAAGGGGTGGGGGAGTATCTGCAGGCCTCACAGAGCGACTGGGATATTTTTATCGAGGAGGATTTTCGCTGTCGCCTCGACAATATTCGCGAGTGGCTGGGCGACGGGGTGATCGCCGACTATGACGACCGGGCGATCGAAAGCGTGCTCAGTCAGGTGGCGGTGCCGGTGGTCGGCGTCGGCGGCTCCTATCACCGGGCGGAGGATTATCCGCCGGTACACTATATCGCTACCGACAACCGCGCGCTGGTCGAGAGCGCCTTTCTGCACCTGAAAGAGAAGGGCATCAACCGCTTTGCCTTCTACGGCCTGCCGGCCGGCAGCGACAAGCGCTGGGCCGCCGAGCGCGAGCACGCCTTCCGCCAGATCGTCGCTTCAGAACGCTATCAGGGGGTGGTTTATCAGGGGATGGAGACCGCGCCGGAGAACTGGCAACACGCGCAGAACCGGCTGGCCGACTGGCTGCAGACGCTGCCGCCGCAAACCGGGATTATCGCGGTGACCGACGCCCGCGCCCGCCATCTGCTGCAGGCCTGTGAGCATCTGAAGATCCCGGTGCCGGAAAAACTCAGCGTGATTGGCATCGATAACGAGGAGCTGACCCGCTACCTGTCGCGGGTGGCGCTGTCGTCGGTGGCGCAGGGCACCCGCCAGATGGGCTATCAGGCGGCGAAACTGCTGCACCGCCTGCTGGAGCCACAGTCGTTACCGCTGCAGCGCATCCTGGTGCCGCCGGTGAAGGTGATCGAGCGGCGCTCCAGCGACTACCGCTCGCTGCGCGATCCGTCGGTGATTCAGGCGATGCACTACATCCGCTTTAACGCCTGTAAAGGCATTAAGGTCGAGCAGGTGCTGGATGCGGTGGGCATTTCGCGCTCCAATCTGGAGAAGCGTTTTAAGGAGGAGACCGGCGAAACCATCCACGCGGCGATCCACACTGAGAAGCTGGAGCGGGCGCGCACGCTGCTGGTCACCTCGTCGCTGTCGATTAACGAGATTTCACAGGTGTGCGGCTACCCGTCGCTGCAGTATTTCTATTCGGTGTTTAAGAAGAGCTATGCCAGCACGCCGAAGGAGCACCGTGACCGCTTCGGCGAGGTGCTGGTTTAGGCCTTAGCGGCACAGGGCGGGCCCAGCCATTACAGGACTTACAGGCACGCGTGCCGATCGGCCTCGTGCGCGGCCTGTTTACGCCGCGCTTTATCCTGATACATCGCCGCGTCGGCTGCGCGCACCGCCTGGTCCGGGGTGAGGTGCGGGTCCACCGCCAGGATGCCGAGGCTGGCCCCGGCGTAGTCAATGGTGCACTCCGCCAGCGGATAGCGCCCGGCGAGAAGCGACGTCAGCTGTTCACGCAGCGCCTGTAGCGCTTCAGCGGCATCGCTCTGCTGCAGCGGGCCGGGGCAGGCGACGATAAACTCATCGCCACCCAGCCGCCCGAGCACGCTGTCCACCGCCGCAAAGCTCTGCAGCCGCAGCGCAATCGCCTGCAGGAAGGCATCGCCGGTTTCATGGCCGTAGCGGTCGTTAATCTGCTTAAAACCGTCAAGATCGACAAACGCCAGCAGCACCGAGCGGGTCTCCAGGCTGCAGCGGGCGAACAGCCCCGGCAGGCGATGGAACACCGCGCGGCGGTTGGGCAGGCGGGTCAGTTCATCGGTATAGCTGACGGCGGTCAGCGCGTCGTTCGCCTCACTCAACTCCTGCAGCAGCTGTTCGCGGCGGATATGCTGCGCAATCAGCTCGGAGAACAGCATCAGCACCTGATTCGCGCGCTGGGTCAGCGGTTTGCTCTCCGAGCTGGCCGCACACAGGGTGCCGAAGATCGCGCCGTCGGCAAGGGTCACCGGGGTGCTGACGTAGGTGGTGATGCCCAGCGCGCCGGCCGCCTGCGAGTCGCCCCACACTTCCGGCACGTTACAGGTGTAGGTGCGGCCTTCGTCCAGCGCCCGTTTGCACAGCGTGTCCTGCCAGGGCACCGATAAGCCTTCCGGGATCTGCATCTGCTGGCTGTTGCGGGCAAACAGGATGTGTTGCTCAATTCGATCGTCATCAATCCGCGTCAGGTAGGTGGATTCCATCCCGGTGACCAGTTCAAGCATTTCAAGCAGCTGGCGCACAAAGCCTTCCAGCGTTTTTTCTGAACCCAACGCCGTCGAAATGCGTTCGATGAAATTATCGCTCATAGTGTAATTCCTGGCCCCGGATGTTGGTGTTGAGGTAACGACGCGTAAAACGCAAACGGCAGCCGCCAGGCTGCCCGAAGGTCAATTTTCAGGGCGGTCCACCGCTTTTTTACTACCGGGCAGCGGTACCGCCAGTGGGGGTATCGTAAGAACTTTTTGTCCTAAACTCAAATCAGATAAGATAATCCGTTACGCGGCTACCTCGTCCGGCCGCCCGTCATCCTCGGTCTGGAAGCGGGTCACCGACTGCTGCAGATGCACCACCTGCTGCTGCAGGGCGCTGGCGGCGGTGGCCACTTCGGAGACCAGCGAGGCGTTCTGCTGGGTAACGCCGTCCATCTGGTTGATGGCGATATTGATCTGCGAAATGCCGCGGGTCTGTTCGCCTGAGGCCAGCATCACCTCATCCATAATGTCGACCACCTTTTTCACGTCGACCATCACCTCATCCATGGTATTGCCGGCGGTTTTGACCAGCCCGGCGCCCTTGCCGATATTGCTCAGCGAGGCGTCGATCATGGTGCCAATCTCTTTGGCCGCCGTAGCGCTGCGCTGCGCCAGCACCCGCACTTCCGAGGCCACCACCGCAAAGCCGCGGCCGGCTTCACCGGCGCGCGCCGCTTCGACGGCGGCGTTCAGCGCCAGCAGGTTGGTCTGGAAGGCGATGCCGTCAATCACGCTGACGATATCACCGATGCGCGCCGAACTCTGCTCAATGGCCTGCATGGTCTGGATCACTTCGGCCACCACCTCGCCGCCGCGTGACGCCGAGTCAGACGCCTGCTGCGCCAGGTCATTGGCCTTACGGGTGTTGTCTTCGTTGTTTTTCACCGTCGACATAATCTGTTCCATGCTCGAGGCGGTTTCATCCAGCGACGCCGCCTGCTGTTCGGTGCGGCTGGAGAGGTCGATATTGCCGGAGGCAATCTCTTCCACGCCGGAGCCGATCGAGTTGGTGCCGTAGCGCACCGACAGCACCATGCTCTCCAGACCGTCGCGCATACGCTGCACCGAGGAGAACAGCCGGGCGATCTCATTTTTGCCGCTGACGTCGATGCGCGCGCGCAGGTCGCCTTCGGCGATGCGGTCAAACACGCCGATCGCCTGATTCAGCGGTTTTACCACCAGACGGGTCATTACCCACCACGCCAGACCGGCCAGCAGCAGTGCAACCGCGATGGCGAAGGTCAGCGTCAGCTGCATGCTTTTCACCCGCGAGTTAGACTCTTCCCAGGCGAGGTCGATGCTCTGCAGCTTAAAGGCGACCAGCGCTTTAGAGGCCTTATCGAAGGCGGCGTACAGCGTGGTGGACTGGCCGGCGCGCTGGCGATACTCATCAAGGTTGCCCGCTTCCAGCGCGGCAAACGCCGGGGTGATAAAGGTGGTCATCAGCGTGTCACGGTGTGCCGCCATCTCATCGGCAATCACCTTTTCTGCCTCAGACTGCGGGAAGGTCAGGTACTGCTGCCATTTGGCTGCGGCACCCTCGACCTTGCCCCGCGCGCGCTCCAGCGCCACTTTCGCCGTGGCGGTGTCGCCTTTGCCGATCAGCGATTCATACAGGCGCAGATCGAGCCGGCCGCGCAGCAGCAGCTCGGAGCTCTCATTCAGCGCCACCAGCCCCGGCAGCACTTCTTTATCCACGTGGGCAAAGGATTTGTTGCCCGACTGCACGGCAACCAGCCCGAGCAGGCCAACGCAGAGCAGCAGCGCGGTCAGTGAAAAAACCATCAGGCTGAGCGCGGTACGGATTTTTATTCGACGAAGCATAAGGTGTTCCCTGTTGCTGGTTGAGTCAGTAGTCAGACAGTGTGCGTAAGGCGCGCGCGGTGCGATCGGCAAACGCTGGTGCATCGCGCGCGTAATATTATTTTTTATCGTTCTGTTTCAGGAACGCGTTT
Organism: Erwinia sp. B116; assembly: GCF_002865965.1. Taxonomy (NCBI): domain Bacteria; kingdom Pseudomonadati; phylum Pseudomonadota; class Gammaproteobacteria; order Enterobacterales; family Erwiniaceae; genus Erwinia; species Erwinia sp. B116. The sequence continues at coordinate 12,513 of NZ_JRZZ01000056.1, read as the reverse complement.
AATTCTTTTTCATACAGCGCGGCCGACATCATGGTGCCGTGCCCGCTGGTTTGTTTCCCGGTCGGAATTAACAGCAGCTCAGCACGTTTTAATTTTTTCAGATCGGCGGTCAGCGATCCGGTTTCCGGCGGATTACGTTCGTCGTCAGCCGAATTAACGATCAGCAGCGGTGCCTTAATACGCGACAGATCGCGCTGCGCATTATAATTTGCCGACGATCCCCACAGGTAAATAAAGTCATTGGCATCGGCGGTGACCGGCGCGGCCAGCCGTTCCTCAACGCGCTGGTCGGCAGCGGCGCGGGTGGGTGCCTTCTGCTGCCAGCCGAGCGTGCCGCCGGTGGTGGCGACGCTGAACATTGTGCTGGCATATTTCAGGGCCGGTGGTTGCTGTTGATAGTTGCCCTGCTGCCAGGCCGGGTCGCCTTTAATCGACTCAATCAGCAGCCGGCGCATCATCCAGTTGCGGCCGGAAAGTTCGGCAGGCTGAGCGGCCATCGGCACCAGCTGGTCCATCATCGTCGGGTATTTTTCTCCCCACAGCCAGGTCTGCATGCCGCCCATTGAGTAGCCCATCACCAGCCGCAGGTGGCGGATACCCAGCCCCTCTGTTAATAAGCGGTACTGCGCGGTGACCATATCGCCGTAGTCAAACTGCGGAAACGCCATGCGCAGGCCGTCGGAAGGCTTCGACGACTGACCGGAGCCGATACTGTCCGGCATAATGATGAAATATTTATTACTGTCCAGCGGCTGGCCAGGGCCAAATAACCGCCCGCCGAAGTTGTCGGCCAGCAGGGCTTTAATTGGCTGATTGGTTCCGTGAAGTAATAATACCGCTGGTTTATCAGGTGAGCCCAGCGTGGTGTAATGAATGCGCAGGCCTTTCATTTTTTCACCGCTGTTAAACTGAAATTCAGCGGCGGTCCAGTTTCCCTCACTGGGTGTTAACGGCGCGGCCAGCGGTGCAGCAACGGGCGCCAGCGTCAGCAGGGCAAAAATAGCAGCAGAGTAAATTTTCACAGACATAAACCACTCGGGTTACGGGGAGTGCCGGGACGGCGATAATAAGGTTAATCACTATTATCCCCAATGAACCCGGCAATAAAATCGTCTAAAAAAATATAATCTGCTGTCGGTTGTCCTTAGCGCGCCAGGATCTCCAGCCGGTTGCTTTTAGGTAAGCAGAAACGTTATTTCACTTTAGTTTTCTTTCGATACAGGCGCCGCGGATGGCCGATATTGCCGTAGAGCATCTCCACCTGGACCCAATCGCTGGCCACGCAGTACTCCAGATAGCGCCGGGCGGTGGTTTTGCTGATGCCGGCCTGTTCCACCACCTCCTCTACGGTGTGGGCAACGTCCGGCTGCTGTTCAAACAGCTGCTGTACCAGCGCGAGGGTGTTGGCCTCAATGCCTTTTGCCGCCGGTTCAGCGGCAAACTGTTTGGACTGCAGGTTGTAGAGCGCGTCGACGCTGTGCTGGTCGATCACCCGGTAGCTGTGCTGAGTCTGCACAAACTGCATAAAGCGCTCCAGCGAGTTACGCAGCCTTTTGTACGACAGCGGCTTAATAATATAGTCGAAGGCGCCGTTGCGTATCGCCTGGCTGCAGGTGTGCATATCGCTGGCGGCGGTGATAAACACCACCGAGCAGCTGGCGGCTTTGACCGCCGCGCTCTCCATCAGCTCAATGCCCTGACCATCCGGCAGGAAGTTGTCCAGCAGGATCAGCCGCGGCTGATGCAGCGTGGCCAGCCGTTTTGCCTCGGCCAGCGTGGCGGCCGTGGCCACCACCCGCAGGTTGAAATGTTGTTCGATAAACTCGGCGTGCAGGCGGGCCAGCAGCGGTTCATCTTCTACGATCAAAACGTCGAGGGCTTCAGACATAGTCGGGTGCTCGGGAGGGTCGGGTGTTGGGAATAAACAGCGAGAAAATGGTGCCGTGCGGATCGTTGTCCGTCACTTCGATGCTGCCGTGCGCCTGGGTGACGTAACGCGCCACCAGCTGCAGGCCGATGCCGTGATCGCGGGCGTCGGCTTTGGTGGTGATCCCCGGCTCGAACAGCGTATCACGAATGTGTCCGGCGATGCCGCCGCCCTGGTCCGCCACTTCGATCACCAGTTCGCCGCTGGCGTCGCTGAGATAGAGCGCAACTGGCCGGAGCTGCGGGCCGCGCAGCGTGGCCTCGACGGCGTTATCCAGCAGGTTGCCGACCACCGACATCAGCTCGCTCTCATTCAGCCCGTCCGGCAGCGTGCTTAGCTGGCAGGCGGGATCGAAGCGCAGTTCAATGCCTTTTTCGCGCGCGCTGGCGTATTTTCCCAGCAGCAGGCCGCACAGCGCCGGGGGAACAAACCGCGTGGAGATAAAGTCGAGGATCTCCTGCGCGCCTGCCGACTGGGCCTCGACGTAGCGTCGCGCTTCGTCATAGCGCTGCATCTGCAGCAGGCCTGCCAGCGCGGCGGTCCAGTTCAGCTGTTCGTGGCGCATCACCCGCAGGCTGTCGGCGTAGCGTTGCACCTGGCTGAGCTGGCTGCTCAGGGTGTTGATATCGTTTTCGCTGCGGAAGGTCACCACCCAGCCCAGCAGCTCCTGCTGCTGCATAATGCGCACCCGGCTGGCAATCACCCGCAGCGATCCAAACCGGCACACCTCGTCGTGGGTATCCTGCTGCTGCCCGCTGCTGAAAAAGTCGGGCTGGCTGCTCAGTACTTCGCTGACCGGTTTACCGATCGCCGCGTCGGCGCTCTGGCGTAAATCCAGCAGCTCGCGCGCCGCCCGGTTGAGCGTAATAATGCGCCCGCTGGCATCGATGGCGATCACCCCTTCGTAGATCGCTTCCAGCAGCGCGCTTTGCTGGCGCACCAGCAGGGCAATCTCTTTCGGCTCCAGCGAGAACATCTGCCGCTTAAGATTTTTAGACAGCAGCCAGGAGAAAATAAACAGCGCGATAAACAGCAGAATAATCGCGGCGGAAATTTGCAGCAGCGTGCGGGTGGTTAAATTATCAATATGCGACTTTAAATAGCCGACGGAAACAATGCCGATAACCCGGCCATTGTTATCCCGTACTGGCGCTTTACTGCGCAGCGAAACGCCAATGCCACCTTTACGCACGGTAATAATGGTTTTTCCGGCCAGCACCTCGCTGTTATCGCCGCCGACCATCGGCTGGCCAATACGGCCGGCATCTTCAGAGTGATAAAGGTGGCGGCCCTGGCTGTCGCCGACCACGATATAGCTGGCGTCGCTGCTGGCGCGAAAGGGTTTCATTAATGCGGCAACCTGCCGCGGATCGTCGGCCTGCACCGCCGCCACCAGCGGGGGGATCAGCGCAATCTCCCGCGCCTGCACCTGCGCCCTGGCCCCGAGGTCGCGGTGCAGCTGGGCGTCGAGCTGATACCAGCTGTAGCCGGCAATCGCCGCCAGCAGCAGGCAGGAGAAGGCAACCAGGCACAGGAACAGCTTAATCTGAAAAGAGAGTTTTAGGCGCATGGCCGGAATTTACCGCTCACAAGAGTCAGCCATTACCCTACCATGTGCAGGGAATCAGACAAGATTGCGCCCGATCAACTTGTGATCGCTGACACGCGTTTAAGCTGAATTGCGATAACGCTTAAATGCAGCAGAGTCGATAAGATTATCCCGCTAAATAACCTTAACACCATTAACTCCACGCGCTGTTTTACATAATGTCAATTAACACCATAGAAACCATAAGCACCATTAAAAACCCGTTTTAAATTTGAACAGAATCACAGCAGGTTAATAAGGCCTTTCACTATGATGTCGGTGAAACTTAATAAGAGGCCAGACTATGAGCACAACTGATGATTCTTATCTCGTCGCCAGAGAGAAAACCGCCGATATCCCGCTGCGGGAAAAATGGTGGCGGGTTATGGATAATTACAAGGTCGGCATCGTACCGCTGCCGCTGTTTCTGCTGGCCGGTTTTCTGATCCTGCTCGACTGCCTGGCCGGTAAAATGCCGTCTGATATCGTGGTGATGGTCGCCACGCTGGCCTTCTTTGGCTTCGCCTGCGGTGAGTTCGGCAAACGCCTGCCGCTGGTGGGCAAGATGGGCGCGGCGGCGATCTGCGCCACCTTTATCCCTTCCGCGCTGGTGCACTACGGCCTGCTGCCGGACGTGGTGGTGCAGTCCACCACCCAGTTCTACAAAAGCACCAATATTCTCTACCTCTATATCTGCTGCATTATCGTCGGCAGCATTATGAGCATGAACCGTCAGGTGCTGATTCAGGGCTTCCTGCGTATTTTCGTGCCGATGCTGTGCGGTGAGATTGTCGGCATGCTGGCGGGGATGGCGGTCGGTCTGGCGCTGGGGCTGGAGCCGTTCCAGATCTTCTTCTTCCTGATCCTGCCGATCATGGCCGGCGGCGTCGGTGAAGGGGCGATCCCGCTGTCGATGGGCTATGCGGCGATCCTGCATATCGAGCAGGGCGTGGCGCTGGGGCGCATCCTGCCGATCGTAATGCTGGGCAGCCTGACGGCGATCGTGATTGCCGGGCTGCTGAACCAGCTGGGTAAACGCTACCCGCACCTGACCGGCGAAGGCAGCCTGATGCCCGGCGGCCAGGCGGACGGCGAGGCGTCGGCAACGGAGAAATTCAGCGGCAAAATGGAGGTCACCACCCTGGCCTGCGGCGCGCTGCTGGCGATCCTGCTGTATATGGTCGGTATGCTGCTGCACCGGCTGATCGGCCTGCCGGCACCGGTGGGAATGCTGTTTGCGGCGGTCGCGGTCAAGCTGGCACACGGCGTGTCGCCGCGTATTCAGCAGGGATCGCAGATGGTCTATAAATTCTTCCGAACCGCGGTGACCTATCCGATCCTGTTTGCGGTCGGCGTGGCGATTACGCCGTGGCAGGAGCTGGTCGACGCCTTTACCCTGCAGAACCTGCTGGTGATCGTCACCACCGTCAGCGCGCTGGTGGTGACCGGCTTCTTCGTCGGTAAAAAGATCGGCATGCACCCGATCGACGTAGCGATTGTCTCCTGCTGCCAGAGCGGGCAGGGCGGCACCGGCGACGTTGCTATTCTGACCGCCGGTAACCGTATGTCGCTGATGCCGTTTGCGCAGATCGCCACCCGCATCGGCGGTGCGATCAACGTGTCGCTATCGCTGCTGGTGCTGGCGAAGTTTTTTGCGTGATGTCGAAGTATGACGTTTGAAGTCGAAGCCTGAAATCTGTGTACCTTTGCTACGTTGAACTGTCCGAGCTTTATCCCCGCCACGGCGGGGATTTTTTTTATCCGGCAACGGGCGTTACCAGCGGCGTTCGCTGCCTTCCCAGTCGATATAGTGGTGGCCGCCTTTGCCCTGCCACTCCTGCAGCCGGTCGGCGATGCCGTTAACGCTCTGTGCGATGGTCAGCGTTGCCTCCGCACCGCCCATATCGGTCTGCACCCAGCCCGGATGCACGCACAGCAGGGTTTTGCCCTGTGACTGTGCTTCCGGCAGCAGCCCGCGCGCCAGCATATTCAGCGCCGCCTTGCTGGCGGAGTAGAGCGGATAGGTGGCGTGCGGGTTCTCGTTGAGGCTGGCGAGGTCGGAGGACATCAGCGCCATAATTCCGCTCTGCTCTTTTACCAGCGGCAGCAGTTGGGTGGCGCAGCGCACCGGCGAGATGGCGTTACTCAGGAACAGCGCCGCCAGCTCGTCGTCACTGGTCTGCGTCAGATCCTGCGCCGCCGGGCCAAACACGCCGGCGTTGATAAAAATGGTGTCAAACTGCCGGCCGGCCAGCGCCTCGGCCAGCTCGTCACGCTGCTGCTGCCGGTTAATATCCAGCGTCAGCCACGCAATATTCGCGTCGGTGTGCGGCGTTGCACCGCGGGTGGTGGCCGTCACCTGCCAGCCGCGTTCCGCCAGCGTGGTCGCCAGCCCTAAGCCAATGCCGCGCGATGCGCCGATAATCAAAGCCTGTGGTGTGGTCATTGCCGTTCCTTTTCGTCGCCGTTGAGTAGATAAACGAGGTTAGCAAAGAAACGGGCGCAGCCCGTAGACGGTAA
>NZ_JRZZ01000056.1:454-6428 GCF_002865965.1 Erwinia sp. B116 | reverse complement strand
GCCTGAAGCCTGAAGCCTGAAGCCTGAAGCCGGGGGGACTTCACGTCACCTTAGCTGCCCGGTGCCGCCGCGCCGGAAGCGATAAACCAGACCAGAAAGGCCATAGCGGCAATAAAAATCACGGTGGGAGCAATGGCTCTTTTATTCACGGCGGGTCACCTCGGCGTTGAGTTTGACAGGGGGCACCGGAGGTTTCCGGGCGGGTGCCGAGTGTAACACAGACCGGGTGCAGCACGGCACCGGTCATCGGGGTGGCAGGGGCGATAAACCGGTAATATGATAGCGCAAACATTTTTCAGGCGGTGGGGCAGTGATGAAAGAACATAGTGAGCTGGGTGGCGTAGCGCCAGTACGTACCGTCACGCTGGAAGACGTGGCGCGGCTGGCGGGCCTGTCGCCGATGACCGTCAGCCGGGCGATCAATAAGCCGCAGGTGGTGCGTCCCGCCACCGTGGCGCGGGTGATGGCGGCGATCCAGGCCACCGGCTATATTCCCAACCTGCTGGCCGGCGGGCTGGCCTCGCGCCGCACCCGGCTGATCGCGGTGGTGGTTCCGCAGATCAACAACAGCATGTTTGTCGACACCGTGCAGGCGATCAGCGACCGGCTGGCCGCGCGCGGCTACCAGATGCTGCTGTGCGTCACCGGCTACTCCAGCGACAACGAGGCGGAAACCGTTAACACCATCCTGTCGCGGCGGCCGGACGGCATGGTGCTGACCGGCATTCACCACCATGCTGAACTGCGTAAAACGCTGCTGAACGCCGCGCTGCCGCTGGTGGAGATCTGGGATCTGACGCCGACGCCGCTGGATATGCTGGTGGGCTTCTCCCATGAAAAAATCGGCCAGCGCATCGGCGAATACTGTCTGCAGCGCGGCTACCGCAGCCTTGGCCTGGTGTGGGCCGGTGACCGGCGCGCTCAGCTGCGGCGCAGGGCGCTGGCCGAGGTGTTGCAGGGGCAGCCGGGCTGCCGCCTGCAGGGGGTGAACGCGCCGGTGCCGACCTCGCTGGGTGCCGGACGTCAGGGGCTGAGCCAGCTGCTGGCAGCGGGGCAGCGCTTCGACGCCATCGTCTGCAGTTCGGACACCCTGGCGCAGGGGGTAATTATGGAGGCGCAGGCGCGCGGGCTGCGCGTGCCGGAAGATCTGGCGGTGATCGGCTTTGGTGACCTGGCCTTTGCGGAACATAACCAGCCGGCGATCACCACCGTCGCCATCGACCGGCTGAAGATGGGGGAGCTGGCCGCCACGCTGCTGGCCGATAAAATCGAGGGGCAGGCCCCGGCGGAGGCGGTGGTCGATCTCGGTTTTACGCTGCGGGTGCGCGAGTCGGGCTGAATTTTACGCTGCGGGTGGGCAAGTCGGGACAGATTTACGCTGCGGGTGCGTGAGTGGGGATAGATTTTACGCCGGGGGTGGGCGAGTCGGCCTGGTTTCAGGCTGCGGGAGCGTGAATCGGGCCAGGTTTTGTCCCCAGGATGCGCAGGGGAATAGGCGAATTGTTTGATTTTGTTCAGCCAGGTGACTATTGCAAAAACGCCACGCTCACGGCGTTTTTTTCCCGGTCAGCCTGCTTCAGGTGCCGAAATTTCCCTTAATAGCGGTGTGGTTAACCCTGTGGCTAACCCGGCGAGGAATGGTGGCATTGTTATAAAATGTTAGAGCAATCATCCCTGTTTAACTAAAAATATTATCTCTTCAATTTTTACATTTTGAATCATCTGTATCGCTAACATTGCGGCCATGTAAAAAAATAAAACCATTTTTTAACCTTCGGTTTCCCCCCGTGGCAACCCTTTACTGGCATGTGAGAGTCGTAACGCTATGCTCCTTCAAAAAGAAACCACCCGTCGTAAGTTTTTACTCGGGTCGCTGCTGGCATTACCGCTGGGCGAGATGGTGTTTAAAGGGCTGACCGCAGCCCAGGCCGCAGAGATGGCCGCACCTGAGCTGGCGGATTATCAGCCGATCTTCTTCAGCCCGGCCGAGTGGCGGTTTATCCTCGCCGCCTGCGACCGTCTGATCCCCGCCGGCGGCGAGGGAAAGGCCCCTGGCGCGCTGGAAACTAACGTGCCGGTCTTTATCGATCAGCAGATGCACGGTGATATCGGCAACGAGATCTACATGCAGGGGCCGTTTGATTCTCAGGCCGCCGCCACCCACGGCTACCAGATCCCGTTCCGCCCGCAGCAGATCTACCAGACCGGCATCAAGCTGGCCAACCAGTGGTGCCAGCAGCAGCACCAGCAGGACTTCCATCAGCTGCCGGTGGCAGAGCAGGAAGCGGTGCTGACGCATCTGCAGAAAAACGAGATCAAATTTGCCGATCTCGGTGAGCCGGATCTGAAGGCGTCGCAGTTCTTCAGCGGCCTGCTGAACGATAGCAAACACGGCTATCTCTCCGACCCGATGTACGGCGGCAACAAGGGGATGAAGGCGTGGATCGCCATCGGCTTCCCCGGCGCGCGCGCCAGCTACCTCGAATGGGTAAAGCAGCACAACGTGCCGTATCCGCTTGGTCCGGTCAGCATTCAGGGCCTGCGCGCCTGATTCCATTTTCTCGTTTTAATGCTGCCCGGCAGGGCTGTCGGCAGGGGCGCTCACGTCTCTGCGGCGGCCGTGCGGGGTAAACAGGGTTTATCATGGCAAAGATTAATAAAGAAGAAGTCGACGTCGTTGTTGTCGGCCTGGGATGGGCCGGCTCGCTGATGAGCATTGAGCTGGCGCTGGCCGGCCTGAAGGTACGCGCGCTGGAGCGCGGCGGCGATCGCGGCTACGAAGAGTTCGCTTACCCGAAACCGGCGGATGAATTTGCCTACGCGGTGCGCAATAAGGTGATGGCCACCCCGGCGGAAGCGGCGGTGACCGTGCGCTACAACATGAGCCAGACTGCGCTGCCGACCCGTAAGTGGGGGGCGTTCTGCCCCGGCACCGGCGTGGGCGGCTCCGGCCTGCACTGGACGGCGGTGCTGATCCGCCCGACGCCGACCGACCTGAAGCTGAAAACCTACGCCGACCAGGCCTATGGCCCTGGCGTGCTGCAGGACGATATGCGCATTATGGACTTCCCGTTCAGCTGGGAGGAGATCGAGCCTTACTACGAAAAGTTCGAGATGATCTGCGGCCAGTCCGGCAATACCGGCAACCTGCGCGGCCAGATCCTCGAAGGCGGCGATCCGTTCGAAGGTCCGCGCGCCAATCCGATGCCGCTGCCGGCGCTGGACGACACGCTGAACAATACGATGTTTGTGAAGGCGGCGAAAAAGCTTGGCTATCATCCGTTCCCTAACCCGTCGGCCTGCGTCTCCCGCGCCTGGACTAACCCCTACGGTAACCAGATCGCGCCGTGCAACTACTGTGGCTACTGCAGTAAGTATCCGTGCCTGAACTACTCGAAGGCGTCGCCGCAGACCGCGGTGATGGACTCGCTGAAGCGCATGGACAACTTCTCCTATGAAGTGCACGCCAACGTGATGAAAGTGGTGCTGCATGACGATAAGAAGACCGCGAAGGGCGTTGTCTATATCGATAAAGACGGTAACGAGTGCTTCCAGCCGGCCAAAATCGTGGTGCTGAGCAGCTTCCAGTTCTGCAACGTGCGTCTGATGCTGCTCTCCGGCATCGGCAAGCCGTATAACCCGATCACCGAAGAGGGGGTGATTGGCCGTAACTACGCCTTCCTCAGCAACGGCGGCGCAACGCTGTTCTTCAAGGATAAGAACTTTAATCCGTTTGCCACCGCCGGGGCCACCGGGCAGATGTTTAACGATATCTCGCCGGGCAACTTTGACGGCCCGTCGCTGGGCTTTATCGGAGGTGCCAAGATCCACAGCTCGCAGGCCACCGGTACGCCAATCAGCACCGCGCTGCCGAAGGGCACCCCGGCGTGGGGCAACGGCTGGAAGCAGGGGCTGGAGGAGTGGTACGGCCACTCGATGAAGATCAGCATCACCACCACCTGTATGTCGTACCGCGATATCTATCTGGATCTTGACCCTAACTACACCGACGAGTACGGCTATCCGCTGCTGCGCATGACCTTTAACTGGAAGCAGAACGAGCTGAAGCTGCAGCAGTATCTGAAGGGCATCGTTGGCAACATTACCAAAGAGCTGAACCCGGACAGCTACAGCGAGAGCTTCCTCGCGATGGATGCCGATTTCGATCTGACCAAATATGTCTCCACCCATAACGTCGGCGGTGCGGTGATGGGCGACGATCCTAAGACCTCGGCGCTGAACCGCTATCTGCAGAGCTGGGACGTGCATAACGTGTTTGTGCCGGGCGGTAACGCCTTCCCGCAGAACTTCCAGGCTAACCCGACCGATACCATCGGCGCGATTACGTTGATGGCGGCGCAGGCAATTAAGGATATCTACCTGAAGAATCCGGGTCCGATGGTGCAGGCATAAGGTGATGAAGATGAAACTGACACGCACGTTAATCGCGTCCGGCCTGCTGGCCGGCATGTCTGCGCTGCCTGCTGCTGCTGCGGACGATCTGGTGAAGCAGGGCGAGTATATTTCACGCCTCGGCGACTGTGGTGCCTGCCACACTATTCCGGGCAAGCCGGCGTTTTCCGGCGGGCTGGCGATTGAGTCGAACCTTGGCACGATCTATTCGACCAACATTACGCCGGATAAAGAACACGGCATCGGTAAGTACAGCGAGCAGCAGTTCTCGGACGCGGTGCGTAAGGGCGTGCTGCCGGACGGTAAGCGTCTCTATCCGGCGATGCCCTATCCGGACTACGCGAAGATCAGCGATGCCGATATGCACGCGCTGTACGTTTACTTTATGCAGGGCGTGAAGCCGAGCGCGGAGCAGCCGCCGGAGACCGATCTGAGTTTCCCGTTCAGCCAGCGCTGGGGCATGCGTTTCTGGAACTGGGCGTTTACCGACGATAAGCCGTTCCGGCCGATCGGCGGGGCGAGTGCCGAGGTGAATCGCGGTGCCTATCTGGTGGAGAGCCTTGGCCACTGCGGCAGCTGTCATACGCCACGCGGCATCGGTATGAACGAGAAGGCGCTGGACAGCGGCGACGAGAAGTTCCTTGCCGGCGGCAGTCTTAACGGCTGGGAAGTGCCGTCGCTGCGCGGGTTGCCGCACTGGACGGAGCAGGAGACCGTCGATTATCTGGCGACCGGACGTAACGATAAGGCGGCGGTGGGCGGTGAGATGACGTCGGTGGTTGAGCACAGTACGTCGTGGATGACCGATGCCGATCTTAAGGCGATTAGCGCGTATCTGAAGTTCCTCGGCGGGAATCCGCCTGCGCCGGCGAAGGCGGCAGAGGCGGTGAGTGCCACCGAGGCGAAGCTGACGGCGGCGAAGAGTCTGACCACCGGCGAGCGGTTGTATCTGGATAACTGCGGGGCCTGTCATTTTGTGACCGGTAAGGGTGCGCCGCGCATTTTCCCGGAGCTGGACGGGGCGACGATAGTTAACGCGGGCGATCCGACCGGGTTGATCCATACGATTCTGGCCGGGGCGCAGCAGCCTTCAACCGCGAAGGCGCCGTCGACGCTGGCGATGCCAGGCTTTGCGGCGCGGCTGAGTGATGATGAGGTGGCGCAGCTGGCGACCTTTATTCGTCAGGGCTGGGGGAATAAGGCGGATGCGGTGAGTGAGAAGCAGGTGCGGGAAGTGCGGGAGACGCTGAAGCACTGATGCTTTGACATTGTGCACAGGTCGTATTCTGGCACTGTGCACAGGTCGTCTGTTTACTGGCACTGTGGACAGGTCGTCTGTTTGATCGAGATTCCCGGGCCTGTCAGCGGGCGACCCTGCGCGGCATAAGCCGCTCCGGGCTCATCCCGCTGCCCTCCCTAATAATGAGCTGCTCTGTGGCCTGTGGGGGATAAGGGAGCTACTTTGTTTGATGTCTGATGATTAATGAGCCTGCTCTGGTGAAGGTATTACCGGGGCGGGCTTTTTTATTGGAATTTTTGGGGCTGGAGGTGGGGCTGAAAA
>NZ_JRZZ01000056.1:0-444 GCF_002865965.1 Erwinia sp. B116 | reverse complement strand
GTGCGTAGGGATTTAAGGGCGTGTTGTCTGTTTGATCGAGATTCCCGGGCCTGTCAGCGGGCGACCCTGCGCGGGCTAAGCCGCTCCGGGCTCATCCCGCTGCCCTCCCTAAAAATGGGCTGTGTGGTGGCCTGTTTGGGAAGGGCTTAGGGCTTAGGGCTTAGAGCTTAGTGCGTAGGGATTTAAGGGCGTGTTGTCTGTTTGATCGAGATTCCCGGGCCTGTCAGCGGGCGACCCTGCGCGGCATAAGCCGCTCCGGGCTCATCCCGCTGCCCTCCCTAAAATGGGGTGTGTGGTGGCCTGTTTGGGAAGGGCTTAGGGCTTAGAGCTTAGTGCGTAGGGATTTAAGGGCGTGTTGTCTGTTTGATCGAGATTCCCGGGCCTGTCAGCGGGCGACCCTGCGCGGCATAAGCCGCTCCGGGCTCATCCCGCTGCCCTCCCTAA
>NZ_JRZZ01000055.1:16886-19576 GCF_002865965.1 Erwinia sp. B116 | reverse complement strand
GGCGGCGGCCACCACAAAGAACACCAGTGAAGCCAGCCCAAGGGTATTTTTTCGTAATCCGGTTGTGTTATGCATTGCCGCACCTCTGCTGCCAGGGAGTGAACCCCGCCATAACAGCCGGCGGCGGGGAGGGGGCAGTGGGCGCATCATTTCGCAGCGCTGACGGCAGGGATAGAACAAATCAGACAGGGCAGCGGGCTGCCGATGCACAACGCTGGTGCGTGCGCGGTCATCAGCACCCGCGGCGGCGCAGCCTCAGTGCATGCTCAGCCGCGTTGCCCAGTCCGCATCCGTGGCCCGGCGGCAGAACTCCAGCGGCGTCATGCTGACCAGGGTTTTAAACTCGCGCAGAAAGTGTGACTGGTCGCTGAAACCCAGCTCCAGCGCCAGGTCGGTGAACGAGCAGCGCACGGGCGCGTGCAGGCGGTTCAGCGCCGCCTGGCAGCGGATAATGCGGCCAAACGCCTTCGGCGTCAGGCCGGTGTCGTGACGAAACAGCCGCTGCAGCGTGCGGCAGGTATAGCCGGTCAGCGCCTCCAGCTGGTCGACGCGCAGGTTGCCCTGCTGCTGCAGCAGGGCGCGCACCGCCGCCGCCGTGGCCGGGGACATTCTGCGCATCAGCCGGGCGGAGAAGTGCTGGTTAAACAGCGCCACCTGCTGGCAGAACTGGGGAGTGCGCAGGATCTGCTCGCAGGCGGCGCGGGCATCCGGCATCACCTCAAACACGTTAAAGGCGTGGTCCGTCAACTCCTCGGCCATCACATCGAGAAAATCCGGCATCACCCCCGGCGCAAAACGCACGCCGAAATAGCGGTGGCCCGCCAGCAGCGCGGCGTTGCGCACGCTCAGCGTGGAGCCGCAGGCGCGCGCCAGCGGCCTGGCGCTGTCGCAGTCGAAGACGATATCCACGCAGCCGTCGGGGATCGCCAGCGTCAGCGCCGCTTCCGGGGCCACTTCAAAGCTGTAGAAGTGTGAAATGGCCGGGTGCCGTGAGGCAATGAGCGCGTAATGCCGGGCCGCATTAAGTACGAACCACGGCTGTTCGGGACAGATCGCGTCAGCATGACGGGTCAGTACGGCGGTCGACATAGGTGCCTCCAGAATTCTGAGAAGAACAGCTGTAATGCAAAGCGGATGCCATCTCACGTAAGGGGCATTCGCTGCCTGATGTCGCAAATATTCAATACAGCGCCACGCTGGCCGGGCTATTGATTAACGCATCAACAGCCAGCAATGAGGTGATAACCATGTCTGCCAGCACCAGAATTGACTTTCTCTATCTCTCCGAGCCGGACATGATCCGCGCCGGTGTCACCGATATGCCTGCCTGCGTCGATACCATGGAGGAGATGTTTGGCCTGCTGTGGCGCGGTGACTACCGCATGGCCGGTGCCAATAACGATTCCCACGGCGCGATGATTATGTTCCCGGAAAACTCGCCGTTCCCCACCATGCCAAAACCGACCCCGGATCGCCGGCTGATGGCGATGCCGGCCTATCTCGGCGGCCGCTTCTGTACCGCTGGCGTGAAGTGGTACGGCTCGAATATCGCCAACCGCGAGAAAGGGCTGCCGCGCTCGATCCTGATGTTCACGCTCAGCGATGCGGATACCGGCGCGCCGCTGGCACACATGTCCGCCAACCTGCTCTCTGCCTACCGTACCGGCGCAATACCTGGCGTCGGTGCCCGCCATCTGGCGCGCAAAGACGCCAGGGTGATTGGCCTCTCCGGGCCGGGGGTGATGGGCCGAACCACGGTCTCTGCGTTCCTCGCCGTCTGCCCGCATATCGACACCCTTAAGCTGAAAGGGCGCGGCCAGCAGAACATCGACAACTTTATCTCCTGGCTGGCGGCCACGTATCCGCAGGTGAAGAACGTGCAGGTGGTCGACAGCTATGAACAGGTGGTACGCGGGTCAGATATCGTCACCTACTGTTGTTCGAATCCGGTGGGTGCCCCCTCGACCTATCCACCGGTGAAACGCGAATGGGTTAAACCCGGCGCGTTTCTGGCGATGCCGTCAGCTTGCACCATTGACGCGGGTATGGAGCAGCCGGACGTGCGCAAGGTACTGGATAATACCGGCCTGTATGAGGCGTGGTTCGATGAGTCCCCGAAACCGGCTCATGTCACCATCCCGATCATCGGCGTGCACTTTATGGATATGGTGGCGGAAGGGCGGCTGCCCGCCGGTCAGCTGGAAGATATCGGCCAGATTGTGCTGGGCGAGGCCCCCGGCCGCCGTAATGACGACGAGATTATCCTGATGTCGGTTGGCGGTATGCCGGTGGAGGATGTTGCCTGGGGCACGGTGCTGTATCGCCGGGCGCTGGAGATGGGTATCGGCGTCAAACTCAACCTGTGGGACACCCCGGCGCTGCGCTGAGGCCATAACCGCTGTGGCGATGGCCTGCGGCACGTTTAATGAATAAGGAATTACGCATGACTCAGATTCTGAAAGTGAAGTCCGGCTCGCCGTTTGAAGAGAAGGCCAGCTATTCACGGCTGGTGGCGGTGGATAACTGGATTTATGTCTCGAATACCGCCGGGCGCAACCCGCAAAGCAGGCTGATCCCGGAGGATATCCGCGAGCAGACGCTGCAGGTGTTTGCCAATATCGAACGGGCGCTGGCCGCCGCCGATGCCAGCCTGGCCGACGTGGTGATGTCGCGGGTGTTTATCCAGAACC
>NZ_JRZZ01000055.1:0-16846 GCF_002865965.1 Erwinia sp. B116 | reverse complement strand
GGTGCTGGGTGAGAAATACCGCGGTATTAACCCGGCGACCACCATCACCAGCCCGCCGCTGGGCGCGGCCGAATACAAGGTAGAGATTGAAGTGACCGCTTACCGCGGTGCGGGCAGTGCGGCAGTACAGGAAAAGGTTGTGGGGTAGCGGCTTCATTTCTCACCGATCAATAAGGTCATACTATGGCTCCAGTTATTACGCCGGTGAAGACATCGGCCGGTTTTCCTTCTGCCACCACGGTGGTGATTATCGGCGGTGGCATCGTCGGCCTGACCGCAGCGCTGACGCTGGCCGAACGCAATATTCCGGTGGTGGTGCTGGAAAAAGGCCACCTTGCCGGGGAGCAGTCTTCGCGCAATCTCGGCTGGGTGCGCAAAACCAGCCGGCTGGCGGAGGATATTCCGCTGGCGCTGGCCGCCGATCGCCTGTGGGCGGAGATGAATGAACGTACCGGTAGCGATGTGGGTTATCGTCAGGCGGGGATCATGTTTACCTCACGCAGCGAGGCGCAGCTGGCGGTACATGAGCGCTGGCTGCAGTCGGTGGCGCATCTCGGGCTGGATTCACGTCTGCTCAGCCGTCAGCAGATTAACGGCCTGGTACCCGAGGGGCAGGAGCCGTGGGCCGGCGGGATTTATACGCCGTCCGACGGCCGTGCCGAACCCACGCGTGCCGCCAGCGCCATCGCCAGCGCGGCGATCGCCCGGGGAGCGGTGGTGGTGGAACACTGTGCGGTGCGTGCGCTGGCGCTGTCGGCCGGACGGGTGTCGGGGGTGGTGACCGAGCAGGGTGAAATTCGCTGCGAGCGGGTGCTGCTGGCGGGCGGTGTCTGGTCCCGACGTTTTCTGGGCAACCACGGCGTGTCGCTGGCGACGCTGCCGCTGATCTGCACGGTGATGCGCACCCGGCCGCTGGCCGGGCCGACGGAGATCGCCGTGGGCGCACCTGACTTCTCCTTCCGTAAGCATATCGACGGCGGCTTTATCGTCACCCAGCGCGGTGCGCTGGACGCCGCGCTGACGCTGGATCACCTGCTG
This sequence comes from Erwinia sp. B116, assembly GCF_002865965.1. NCBI lineage: Bacteria > Pseudomonadati > Pseudomonadota > Gammaproteobacteria > Enterobacterales > Erwiniaceae > Erwinia > Erwinia sp. B116. Next base: position 15,808 of record NZ_JRZZ01000055.1, on the reverse strand, counting down.
CTGGGCAGCCGTTATCTGCCGCAGCTGCGTGCCCAGCGCAGCGCACTGCGTATTTCGCTGGGCAGGCCGTTTATTCGCGATCTGGCGCTGGCCCGCCGCTGGCGGGCCGACCGCCTTTCACCTTTTGAACGGGTGCGTACGCTTGACCCGGCGGCGAATGCCGCACTGAATCAGGAAGCCATAACGAACCTGTGCGCTGCCTGGCCAGTGTTTAAGCAGGCGCAGCTGGCAGAGGCCTGGGCCGGGGTGATTGATGTGACGCCGGATTCAAATCCGTATATCGGCGCGGTGGCAGCGCTGCCGGGGCTGACCGTGGCGACCGGCTTTTCCGGCCACGGCTTCGGCACCTCACCGGCGGCCGGGCAGCTGGCGGCGGATCTGGTGACGGACAGCACCCCGCTGATCGACCCGGCCCCGTACCGCGTCGATCGCTGAAGGAAAACGGGTGAACAAACGCTGGCCTGTGCTGCGCTGCGGCTGACAGCCTGTCTGCACAGGCACAGGCACAGGCACAGGCACAGGCACAGGCACAGGCACAGGCACAGGCACAGGCACAGGCACAGGCACATGCGCAGGCATAAAGGTTTCAGGGCGGGATATTACTCCGGTCGCCAGATATGAATGGCGTTACGGCCGCTGCGTTTTACGTGGTAAAGCGCGCGGTCGGCGTGGCTCAGCCAGTGTTGCAGCGTTTCGGCTTCGCTGGCGGCGGCGATGCCGATGCTGATCGAACAGTGCAGTTCGGATGCGCCGGGCAGCCGCAGACAACTGATTTTTTCCTGCAGGGTGGTGGCGAGGATCAGCACGCTGGTTTCATCGGCATCACGCACGATCACCCCCAGTTCATCCCCGCCGAAGCGGGCCGGAATATCTGTCGGCCCCACCGAATTACGCAGCAGCGCGGAGATCTCGGCCAGCAGGAAATCCCCGGCGGCGTGCCCCCAGGTGTCGTTCACCTGCTTGAAGTTATCCACGTCCAGCAGCAGCAGCCAGGCGCGGCTCTCTTTACGGCGGCTGCGTAAAAACTCGCTCTGCAGACGGCGGTCAAACAGCCGGCGGTTGGGGATCTCCAGGCTGGGATCCATCAGCGAGATACGTTCCAGTTCGCGGTTTTTACGCCGCAGGCTCAGCGTCAGCTGGTAAGAGACGGCGCTCAGCACCAGTATATAGCCAGCGGCCAGCGGTAGCGTCAGCCAGACGGTGCGGGTGCTGAAGCTACCCTGCCAGTGCATACCGCTGCCGAGCCATGCAAACAGGAACACCAGCAGGAAAGCCTGCACTGCCGGTTTCAGCTGCGGCCAGCCCCCTGCGGCATAGCGATCGGAGGCCAGCACCGCCATCACAATCAGTGACGGCATCGGGCTGAGCGACATCATGCCGACCCACAGCCCGCCAAAAGCGGCATCAAGGGTCAGATTGCGTTTTTCGCTGCCGGTCGGATCCGGCGAGGAGAGCGCCTGACGGTAAGCCAGCCACGGCCAGACAAAGGCGTTGATCGCCAGCAGCAGGTAAAAGGGCCACCCGCGCTGCAGTTCGGTCAGCACCGAGAGAATGGGCATAAAGCACAGAAATGTGCCGAGCTGACGCATGGCAAACATGCGGCGCACGAAACGTGTCGATCGCAGGGCAAGCTGGTTATGGTCAGGTGAATAGTAGTGCATGGTGTCACAACGGATGAGCTGTCGATAGCGCAGTGTATCGGGAAATGTGCCCGCTGCGGATGAATATTTATCACAAACTGGAACAATGATCGGCCCGCTGGTGGGCCGATCGTGATGTTAAGCGTTTAACGCATCAGAAGTTATAGTTTGCGGAGACCGAAACGCTGCGCGGTGCGCCGTAAAGGCCGTAATCGCCGAGATAGGCGTAATACTCTTTGTCGAACAGGTTATTGACGTTGGCCTGTACGGAGAGCTGTTTAGTGACCTGATAGCGGCTGAACAGGTTAACCAGCGCATAGCTGCCCTGCACCAGGTGTTCGCTCCCCGTAGGGCCGGTGACGTCCTGCCAGCTCTGGTTCTGCCAGTTGACGCCGCCGCCGACGGTCAGATCCTGTAGCATCGGTAGACGATAACTGGTGAACAGTTTCGCCGTCGTGCGTGGCAGCTGCGGAGAAACGGCAGTGCCGTTACGTTCTTCGGCGATGTAACGCGATGCGCCGAAGGTCATCTGCCAGTTATCGGTCAGCGCACCGTTGACTTCGAACTCCACGCCGCGGGTAACGGAATCAACGGACTTCCATGCGTATTCGGTCGTACCAGGAACGTAGGCGTAGGTATTCACGCCCAGGTTGTTCTGCTCGGTGCGGAACAGCGACAGGTTGGCCGTCAGGCGGCTGTTGTTCCAGTCGCCTTTGATACCGGTCTCGTAGCTTTTACCCTTCGTCGGTTCCAGATACTTCGCCTCAATGCTGCGGACATTGTTCGGCTGGAAGATGCTGGTATAGCTGGCATAAACCGAGTACGTATCGTTAAGGTCGTAAGTCAGGCCGGCGTAAGGCGCGATCTTGTCGTTCTCTTTGTTGCCGGTGGTGCCGTGTGCCGCCCACTGGGTATAGCGTGCGCCCACCAGCAGCGACAGCGGATCGGCCAGCGAGAAGCGGGCGGCGCTGTACAGTGACTTCTGGCGGATAGTGTCGTCGCTTTCCACCTTCCAGTCAGCGTAGGTGCCTTGCGGAATGCTGCCGTTCCAGTTATTGAAGTCACCAATCAGCACGCCGTCCGATGAGGTGTTAAAGAAGTAGTTGTCCTGTTTGCTGTAGCTGCCGCCGAGCATCAGCTCATGGTTACGTCCGAATAGCTCAAACGGGCCATTAGCGTAAAGATCTACGGAGTCTGTTTTACGCGTACCCTTGTTCCAGCCGTTCAGCGCATAGACACCGGCACCGGTAGATTTATCCGGGAAGCCCCACGGATACATCTGCAGGGTATCAAAGGTGGTTTTACCGTGAGAGCCGTTAACCTGTGCCTGCCAGCCATTATCAAATTTCTGCACCAGGCTGGCGTAGACCTTGTTGGACTCTTTATCACTGTACGCCCAGTCTGAAGCGGTGTTAAAGCTCCGGTCGAAGTGGGTACGGCTACCGTCGCTGTAAAACACCGGCAGTCCGCCCCAGGTCGGGTCGCGGGTTTCGGTTGACTGATAGTCCCAGCCCAGCGTCAGCGTCGTCGAATCGGTGATATCGGCATCCAGTAGCGTGGTCAGGAAACGTTTACGCTTGTGGTAGCGGTCCAGCCAGCTGTCACCTTCTTCATAGCCGCCGATGGCGCGGGCACGTACGCTGCCGGTCTCATTTAACGGTACGCTTACGTCACCGACATAGCGCTGCTTGTCCCAGCTGCCGGTTTCCGCGCTCAGGCTGCCGGTGATGACCTTGCTGTCAGCGTGCTTACGCACCATATTGACCGCGGCCGATGGGTAGCCGGAACCGGTGCTCAGGGCATTAGCACCACGAATCACTTCGACACGGTCGAAGATCGCCGTATCGCCCGCGGTTTCACCAAAATCCCAGATGCTGTCAACGATGGTCGGCACGCCGTCAAACAGGTAGTTATTAATCAGATTGCCGCGCGACCAGAACGAGACGCGCTCGGAGTCGATGCTGTAAGCCGAGACGCCGGTGGTGTTGTTCAGCACGTCGCCGATGGTGGTCAGGTTCTGATCCTGAATGCGCTGTTTGCTGATGATCGAGACCGACTGCGGGATATCGCGCAGCGCCAGCGGCATTTTGGTGCCGATATTGCTGGAGGTCACCGGCACGCTGTAATCGCTGCTCGCCTGGTCGGCCTGGGCCGTGGCTGAGGCTTCAACCGTCAGCGTTTTTTCCTGTTCATTGCTCACGGTAGCGGCAACGGCAGGCTGCAGGGCTGAGAGCACCAGCAGGGCGGCGAAAGAGGGGGTGAACCGGTGTAAACCAGCAGAGGTACGGGATGAAGACACGGTGAAGCCTCGTATTTTATTGGATTTTTTTTACGACACCCTGCACCGCGCGCGCGAAACGCGTTGCCAGATTCACGGGACCTGGCCGTCTGATTATTCCCTCAATAAACCGGTGAGGCGCTCTGGCGGCGCGTTCTGCACCGCAATCACTAACCTGGAATAACAACAAGAATGAGAACTATATGCATTCCGGCAGTGACTATAAACGATTTTTGGAGGATAGCGACAGTAATGATGTCAAAAAGTTCCGGATTTACGGGTGTTATAAAGGTTACCAGGGTGTGACTGCACGTTCTGCCTGAAGGGGAGTTCTGTCGTGGATGCTGAGCAACCATCACGGAGGTAGGGGCTGACGTGAGCCGGATCGCGCAATGTCCCGATGTACAGGGAACCCGACCGGTCTGGCAACGACACCGGCCAGGGAAAACGTGCGCTTTACGCCTGCTAACCTGACCGGTGTCGTCTCAGAACGGGTTAACGCTGCAGGGCCAGCCGGGCGTCATAACCGGCTGACCGAACCGTCAGAAATCCGCTTTCAGCACCACGCGGAAGTTGGCCTTACCGGCGCGTACGTGATCCAGCGCCTCGTTGATTTTTGACATCGGGAAGAACTCCACCTGCGGCGCGATATCGCGGCGTGCCGCCAGCTTCAGCAGCGAGCGCAGCTGCCCCGGCGAGCCGGTAGAGGAACCGGTGATCGCTTTGTCGCCCATAATCAGGTCGAAAGCGCTGACCTGGAACGGCTTCATCACCGCACCGACGGTGTGGAACTTGCCCTTCGGTGCCAGCGCATCGAAGTAGGGTTTCCAGTCGAGATCGACGGCCACGGTGCTCAGCACCAGGTCGAAACGGCCGGCCAGCGCCTTCAGCGCTTCCGGATCGCGGCTGTTGACCACTTCGTCCGCGCCCATATCCAGGATCGACTGCTTTTTGGATGGCGTGGAGCTGAACGCCACCACTTCAGCGCCCAGCGCGTGCAGCAGTTTGATGGCGATATGGCCAAGGCCGCCGATGCCGATCACCGCCACGCGGCTGGTGGCGGTGATGTTGCTCATCAGCAGCGGTTTGAAGACGGTAATGCCGCCGCACAGCAGCGGGCCGGCGCTGGCCGCATCCAGATTCTCCGGCAGCGGGATCACCCACTGCCAGTCGGCGCGCAGCTTCTCGGCGAAGCCACCGTGGTTAAGGATGGTTGGCGTGCTGCCGTTCTCGCAGTTAACCTGCTCACCGTTAATACAGGAGTCGCAGTGCTGGCAGCTTTTCGCCGTCCAGCCGATGCCGACGCGCTGGCCCACTTTCAGCCCCTTGTTCTGCGCCGCGTCGCCCAGCGCGCTGACCCGGCCAATCACCTCGTGTCCGGCGATGGTCGGATACTGCGAAATGCCCCATTCATTGTCGATCATCGACAGATCAGAGTGACAGACGCCGCAGTACTCCACCTCAACTTCAACCTCTTCTGCTGCCAGGGCGCCCGGATCGTACTCCCAGGGTTGCAGTGCCTGACCGGCTTCCAGTGCTGCGTAGCTTTTGATTTTCACTCGTGATACCTCAGATAAACGGTTATTAAGGCGTAAGTTTAGCCGCTTTTAAGCTGATTTCCGGAATTTCACCGCACGTGCTGTTCATCTGGGGGGCTGACCGGGGAAATTTCAGGCAAAAAAAAGAGCCTGACTCAAAGTCAGACCCTTTTTTCTGTTCCTGCGCCGGTTGGTGGCCGGGGGAGGAAATTGCGGCCAGTCCTGTTTGACTATCAACGTGATAATAAACCGGAAATTGCGACCGCAGCTGCTTGCGTCACCTACGGATTAGAAAATAAGCGATTTTATCTCTTTGGTCAAGTTTGTTGGTTGTAAAACAGACAATCCTCTGATGTAATCAAGGCGGTAGGCAATGCGTTGCAGTAGTGACTTAACAGGGGTTAGCGCTTGATTGCTCTAAGATTTCTCCCAGCCAGATACCGGGTGGTGCCGCGTCTGGTATGTCTCCACCTGTTGAGTGCTGCTTGCGTCACCTACAAGACGCAGATTGCGAGGGAAGCCCAAAGACATCAGCGATCTGTAGCGCTCTCCTTAGTAAAAGGAGTGCGCTCAGTGATAACTCTGACAGGCATTTTACTGGTCATGCAGATCCTGCTGGCCGGCGTGCAGATTATCGTTGCCTTCAGGCAGCTGACCGGACGCGTGTAGCAGACGGAACTGGAATCAAGACGGGGCGTCACCACCCCGTCTTTTTTCGTTTACTCGTTAATGCGCGGATGCTGGTCGATCAGGCGCGAACGTTTGGTTTCCAGTTCGGCGATCTGCTCGTTGATATCCTCAATTTTCTGCTCGATGTTGTCGTAGTGCTCGTGCAGGATCTCCTTCGCTTCGGCCATATCCGAGGCGGCAGGGGTGGCACCGCGCAGCGGTTTGTTTGCCGTTTCCTTCATCATCACGCCGGTCACCAGGCCAATCACCGCCACCACCATCAGGTAGTAAGCCGGCATATAGAGGTTGCTGGTGGCTTCCACCAGCCAGGCCGCCAGGGTTGGCGTCAGGCCGGCGATCAGCACTGAGATATTAAAGGCACTGGCCAGCGCGCTGTAGCGGATATGGGTCGGGAACATTGCCGGCAGCGTCGAGGCCATTACCCCGGTGAAGCTGTTGAGGATCACCGCCAGAATCAGCAGGCCGGCGAAAATCAGCCCCATCACGCCGCTGTTAATCAGCATAAAGCAGGGTACTGCCATGACCAGCAGCGCGATACTGCCGATAATCACAAACGGACGACGGCCAAATTTGTCACTCATCAGGCCCATTACCGGCTGCACAAACAGCATGCCCAGCATGATGGCGATGATGATCATCACGCCGTGATCTTCCGAGTAGTGCAGGTTATGCGACAGGTAGCTCGGCATGTAGGTCAGCAGCATGTAGTAGGTGACGTTGGTGGCAATTACCAGCCCCACGCAGGCCAGCAGGCTGCGCCAGTGTTTGGTGGCGATCTCTTTAAACGACACTTTCGGGCCGTCGGCAAGACCTTCGCGGTCACCCTGCTCAAGCTTGTCCACGTGCTGCTGGAAGGCCGGGGTCTCTTCCAGCGCGTGGCGCAGGTAGAGGCCGATAATGCCCAGCGGCAGCGCGACGAAGAACGGAATACGCCAGCCCCAGTCGAGGAACTTCGCTTCCCCGACCACGGTGGAGATCAGCACCACCAGCCCGGCGCCGAGCACGAAGCCGGCAATCGAGCCGAAGTCCAGCCAGCTGCCCATAAAGCCGCGTTTACGGTCCGGGGAGTATTCCGCCACGAAGATTGAGGCACCGGTATATTCGCCGCCCACCGAGAAACCCTGTGCCATTTTACACAGCAGCAGCAGGATCGGTGCCCAGATACCAATCGAGGCGTGGGACGGGATCAGGCCGATACAGAAGGTACTGACCGACATAATGATGATGGTAATCGAGAGGATCTTCTGGCGGCCGTATTTATCACCCAGCGCACCAAAGAACAGACCGCCCAGCGGGCGAATTAAGAATGGCACCGAGAAGGTGGCCAGCGCGGCAATCATCTGCACGCCGGGATCGGCTCCGGGGAAAAACACCTGGCCCAGCGCATAGGCAACAAAGCCGTAAACACCAAAGTCGAACCACTCCATGGCATTACCTAACGAGGCGGCGGTAATCGCCTTACGCAGCCTGGCGTCATCAATGATGGTGACGTCTTTTAACCCGATTGGTTTGACACGCTTCCTACGTAATTTCATATAAAGCACCCTGTAATTATCTGTTATTCAAACATAAATTGTCTGTTGTGGTTGGCCTGTTCGGTCTGCCTGTCCACCGGCGAAAACGCCTTTCCACCCAGGTTCCGCAATCAGCTTCGCGGGCATAATGTCCTGCGTGGCAAACTTCGCCATCTTTTAGTATATCGTGGCTTTTGCGGTTCGCCTTATTAGATTCGGAATATTCCTAGCCATGACAGTGAATTACGCTGTTTTTTGGCCAGCTGACCCTCAGCATATCTGACGATAGTGGGGTATTTTTTAGGATTTACTCAGTGAATTGATAAGGACTGCTTACCTATTGTTAATTGCAGATATAACAGAGGGTTATTTAATCAGACGGCTTGATCCCTTGAAAACGATCGGTAATACTCTTGCCGCGCTTTTGGGGGAGAGTGAATGGATAATAAAAAACAGATAGCTTTCCAGAATCACTGGCTGAATATGCAGCACAGTATTGAAGAAAATTTAACGTATTCACACCGGCAGCCAGAAAACGCGCCGATGCGGGTCGGCAAAGCGGTGCCAGCGCCGCAGGAGGGTTATGTGCTGCCCAGCGACGAACTGATGCCGACGCTGGCGCGCATTAACCAGCGTATGGCGGCGCGACAGCGGGCTGGCGGCGCGGAGTCGCCACCGGCGGCACTGGTGGCCGAGGACGCGGTGGATGTTGCCCTGCGCGCGGTCGACAAACGCCGCCGTTAACGCGGCTTTAACAGCTCGCCGGGCTGCTGTAGCCACTGCATCAGCGCCTCGCTGTTCATCGGGCGGGCGTAATAGTAGCCCTGAATAAAGGCCACGCCGTGCTGCTGCAGATAGCGCAGCTGGGTTTCATCCTCCACTCCTTCGGCCACCACCTGCAGCTGCAGGCCGTGCGCCATCCGGATGATGGCGTCAAGGATTGGCGTGTTGGCATCGGCAGCATCAATCGCGCTGACAAAGCCGCGGTCAATCTTCAGGTAGTCGAGCGGGAAGGTGTGCAGGTAGGCCATTGAGCTGTGGCCGGTACCAAAGTCATCAATCGCGATACGAATACCCTCACTGCGCAGCTGCGCCAGCTTTAGCGCCACGGCTGTGCCATCCTCAATCAGGCTGCGCTCGGTCAGTTCAAGGGTAATCGAGGGCTGCATTCGGGCAACGCCGGCGGCAAAGCGCCGGATATCCGCGATAAACTCCGGGTGCTGCAGATGTTCCGCCGCCACGTTGACCCCAAGATGAAAACCGGGTGCCACCCGCCAGTGGGCACTCTCTGCCACAATACTGTCCAGCAGGTAGCGGGTTAACGGGATAATCAGGCCTTCGGCTTCCGCCGCCGCGATAAAGATATCCGGCCGCACCCAACTGCCGTCTTTACGCTGCCAGCGCATCAGCGCTTCGACCCCGCCCGGCTCGCCGCTGTTAAGGTTGCCCACCGGCTGATAGACCACGCTGAATTCGCGGCGTTTAAGCCCCTGGTAGATCTCATCACCAAATGAATGTCTGCGCTGCAGCCAGCTGCGGGTCAGGGTGACGGCCAGCAGCGAGAAGATCACCGCCATCGGCAGGAAGGTGAGCAGCGCCTGATACCAGTTCTTCAGCAGTTGCTCGGGTGGGGCGCTCAGGCTGATGCCGATCGGATAGCGTTGCGAGCTGGCATTCAGCGTGTGGACGGCCCAGCCCTGCGGCCTGTCCCGGCGATCGTCGCTGACGATGCGATACCCGTCACCAAACTGCAGGGCGATGCGGTAGTTACGGCTGTCCCCCGCCGCGCGCATAACGTCGATCAGATACTGGCCGTCAACCAGCGCATAGGTGCCAAAGGCATCCGGGGTTTCACGCATAAACAGCACCGCCGGCCGGTCGAGCACCCCGGCGGTTCCCGCCAGCGACAGGGTCCACCACGCCTTATGCAGGGCGGGAAGCGGGCGGCGGATCATCCGTTCCAGCGTACTGGGCAGCTCGCCGTAGGCTGATGAACAGTAGATCTCGTCATTCTGGGTCAGGCCGATCGAGCGGAAATAGGGGTAGAGGGTACCGAACTGCTGCAACGTGGATTTAACCTCCGGGCAGTCGCGGGTGCTGAACTGGCGCAGCCGGTCATTCATCGTCCAGGCCTGGTCGCTGATGTGATCGGCCTGGGTCAGCAACATGGTGGCGGTGATCTCCAGCTGGCGCTTAACGATCTGCCTGGCCTCGATAAAGGTAAAAACCAGGCACAGCAGCAGCGGCAACTGCCCGGCGAACAACAGGCAGAGTATGCTCTTACTGGATTTGATTGATCGGTGCAAGCGGTTCCCCTGTGAGCGCCGAGGGCGCAGTCTGTCATGACCGGTGGCAATACCTGCGGCTATGGTAGCAGGGAAACTTTATGCTGTGGCTGCGGCGGCAGAAAAAACGCCGCCGCCGGTGCTCAGGACGGCCGACCGTTGCCCAGCAGGATCGCCAGCTTGCCGCCGCCCGGGGTGGTCTCCATCAGAATTTTACAGACGCTGGTCAGCGGTACCGACAGCAGCATGCCCACCGGCCCCAGCAGCCAGCCCCAGAAAATCAGCGACAGAAACACCACCAGGCTCGACAGCCCCAGCCCGCGGCCCATCACCCGCGGTTCCAGGAAATTACCCAGTACCAGGTGGATCAGAATAAACAGCGTGGCCACCAGCCCGGCCTCCAGCGGCGTATTCAGCAGCAGCGCCTGCAGTACCGGAGGAATGCCGGCGATCACCGGGCCGATATTCGGAATGTAGTTAAGCAGAAAGGCGATTGCCCCCCACAGCAGCGCGAACTTCACGTCGAGAGCCAGCAGCGTCAGCCAGACGGCCACCCCGGTCAGCAGGCCGATCAGGGTCTTCAGCGCCAGGTAGTGGGTAACGCCCTTCAGCGCCCGGTGCAGCCCGGCGATGCGGATCTGGGGATTAACCAGCGCATTGCGCAGTTTGTAAGGCAGGTGATGCACTTCAAACAGCATAAACACCACCGTCATCATCACCAGCACGATGCGGGTCATTGCACCGGAAATCTGGCTGAACAGGGTGGTGGCAAAGGCCATCAGCGCGTTAGGATCCAGCCGCCGCGCCAGATATTCGCTGGAGATATTGATATGGAAGCGCGCGGCAAAGTGCTGCACCACCGCCAGCTTCTGCTCCGCCTGCGCCTGCAGCAGCGGGTAGACCTCGCTGAACTCATCGGCAGAGCTGGCGATCATGCCGCCGAGCAGCAGCAGCACGCACATCATCACCAGCATCACCAGCCCGATCGCCATGCCGCGCCGAACGCCGCGGCGCATCAGCGTAGTGACCAACGGGTTGAGGACGATGGCTAAGAACAGCGCCAGCAGAAAGGGGACGACCACCTCAGACGCCAGCCGGACGCCGGCCAGGATCACCACCAGCGTGGCCAGCTTCAGCAGTATGTTCTGGCCGATCTTCTCCTGCGGATTTGCACTCATTATCGTTCCCTGTCGCTGTCGGTGCTCGGTAAGAGCCTGTCCCATCGGGCTGAATGTCTTCGACAATGGCGCCCGACGGGAGAAACTCTAATTGTAGCGACTGCACCGGGAACCGGACGCTTTTCAGAACCTTCGCGATTCTGCCGCCGCCCGCCGCTGCATTAACGCCAGCGCGCTCAGCATCAGTCCCAGCCCGCTGACGATGGCAACTGTTGCCATCGCCATTCCCTGGCCCACCGATCCCTGCTCGAACTGCCGCCAGATAAACACCGAGACGGTCTGGGTGCCGGCCGGGGCCAGCAGCAGCGAGGTCACCAGCTCGCGCGAGGCGATGGCAAACACCATCAGCATCGACGCCAGCAGGCTGGGAAACACCAGCGGCAGTACCACGTGGCGCAGCGCCAGCCAGACGCTGGCGCCGTGTACCCTCGCCGCCGGCTCCAGGTTGCCGCCGAGCTGGCGCAGCGCGCTGCCGACGTAGCGTACCGGCCACGGCAGCAGCAGGCAGCAGTAGGAGAGCAGCAGGATCCCCCAGCTGTTATAGGGGGTTACCGGCCAGAACGGCTGGTTCCACAGCAGGATCAGCCCGACGCCGACCACGATGCCCGGCAGCGAGGCGGGCAGCAGCGACAGCCCGTCAATCCACACCGCGCCGCGAATGCGCTGCATCACCACCAGCCAGGCCGCGAGGAAGCCGAGCAGCCCGGCGATCAGCGATGAGGCCAGCGCCAGCCCGAGGCTGGTGGAGAGCGCGCCGAGCGCATCGCCATGCAGGGCGAACAGCGCGGCGAAGTGGCGCAGCGTCAGATTGCTCCATTGCAGGCCGCCGGAGAGGGTGGAGAGCAGCGCGCTGAGCAGCATGCTGCCGGCCGGCAGCGCCACGACCAGCAGCGCCACCAGCGTAAACAGTACCAGCGCTGGGCCGCGCCACACGCCCAGTCCGCAGCTGCTGACGTCGGCCGGTTTGCCGGTAATGCTGGTGACTTCTTTATTACCGACCAGCTTACGTTGCAGGGCAAAGGCGGCCAGCGCCACCGCCACCAGCAGCACGGAGAGCAGCGAAGAGCCGGGCAGGTCGATCGGCCAGTCGGCCAGCCGCTGTTCGATGCCGGTGGTCAGCATCACCACTCCGGCGCGGGAACCGAGCGCGGCGGGCACGCCGTACTCTTCAATCGCCAGGGTAAAGGCCAGCAGCACTCCGGCGGCCAGCGCCGGCAGCAGCATCGGCAGCGTCACGTGGCGGAAGGCGCGTAGCGGCGTGGCGCCGTGCACCCGGGCGACGGTGGCCAGCCGTTGCCCGCTGGCCAGCAGGCTGCGCGAGACGGCAAAGTAGACCACCGGGAAGATATTCAGCGTCATCACCAGCGCAATGCCGGTGCGGCTGAACAGCAGATCGTTGAGGTCCGGGCCGCCCAGCTGCATCAGGTAGCCGTTATGCTGCAGCGCCAGCGTCCAGCTCAGCGCGGCGATGTAGGGTGGGGTGAAGAACGGCACCAGCATCAGCAGATCCCAGGTACGCGCCAGCGGCAGCGTAAACAGGCCGCGCAGGATGCCGAGCGGCACGCCGAGCAGCGCGCTGAACAGCGCCACGCTCAGGCCAACGCTGAGCGTACCGCCGAGCAGCGCCGGCAGTTCGGGATCGCTAAGCAGCGCCGGAAGGGCGCTGAAGGCGCCGTCCAGCGAGCCTGCGGAGAGATGCGGGAAGATGGCCTGCAGCAGAATAAACAGCAGCGGCAGGGCGACCAGCAGCACCAGCAGCGCCACGGTCAGTAGCGGAAGTAAACGAGGTTTCACCGGTAAGCGTCCTGAAAGGCGGGGTGGCGCGGCTGCGCCACCCGGGAGGGTTAAGACTTGCTGAACAGCGCGGCGAAACGTTGCAGTACCGAGCCGCGGTCAGCGCTGCCGCCGGCCTGCGCCGGCAGAATGTTCAGGTCGCTAATCAGCGGACGCTGCGCACCGACGTCGGTGCGTGCCGGCATCAGCCAGGCATCAGCCACGGCTTTTTGCCCCTCTTCAGAGAGCACATAGTCGATAAAGGCCTGCGCATCGGCGGCGTGCTGGCTGCTTTTCAGGATCATCATCGGGCGCGGCGCGACCACGGTGCCGCTGGCCGGGAAGATCACCTTCACCGCTTCACCCTGCTGAATGCTGGCGTAGGTAACGTAATCCACCGCGCCAAACACCGCGGCTTTGGCCCCCTGCAGCACCGGGGTCAGCGCCTGGGCGTTTGGCCCGGCGATCGCCATGCCGTTATCCTTCAGCCTGGCGAACAGCTGCCAGGCGCGATCGCCCATGCTGTTCTGCAGGCCGATCAGCAGGTCAAGCGAGGCCCCGGACAGTGACGGATCGGGGGTGGTGACACGATCTTTAAAGGCGTCGGTGGTCAGATCGGCCCACTCTTTCGGCTCCGGGGTGCCGCTTTTAGTGTTCCAGACGATGCCCAGCGCGGAGATCCCTTGGGCAACGTAGTGGTCGGTTTTGAATTCCGCCGGCACCTTCGCCGCGTTGTTACTCTGGTACGGCAGCAGCCAGCCGCGCTGCTGCAGCTCTTCTGCCGTATCCCATGAGGCGGAGATCAGCACGTCGGCCTGCGGATTGGCCTGCTCGGCCTCCAGCCGCGCCATCACCTTGCCGGTGGTGGCCTGGAAGATATTGACCTTAACGCCGGTCTGTTTTTCATAGCCTGTGGCCAGGCTTTTGGCCAGCGAGCCCGGGCCGGCGGTATAGACGGTCAGGGCACTGGCATCGGTGATCATCATGCCGGAAGTGAACAGCATCGCGAATACGGCTCCTGTCTTAATCGGATTAAACAATTTCATACGGGTTCCCCGGAGAGTGGTGTAACGGTTTGAATGGCAGAAACGGTACCGACGGAGAGCCAGACGATGCGGTCCGCCAGGATTTCGGCCTCATGGCGATCGTGAGTGACATACACGGCAGTGGTGCCGAGCTGACGCAGCAGGTTGGCCATCTCCACGCACAGCGACTCGCGCAGGTCGCGGTCGAGGTTGGAAAGCGGTTCGTCGAACAGCAGGATTTTCGGCTCGGCGATAATCGCCCGCGCCAGCGCCACGCGCTGCTGCTGGCCGCCGGAGAGATCGGACGGCCGGCGGCCAGCGAAGTCAGCGAGGCCAACGCGGTCCAGCGCGGTGATGACACGCTGCTGGCGTTCCTGCGTCGGCACGCGGCGCATCAGCAGCGGAAAGGCCACGTTCTGCGCCACGCTCATATGCGGCCACAGCGCGTAGTCCTGGAACACCATGCCGAGGTCACGCTGTTCTGGCGGGGTGCTGAACTGGTCGCTGGCAATCAGCCGATCGCCGAAGTGCAGCGTGCCCTGCTGCGGCTGCAGCAGGCCGGCCAGCAGCTTCAGCAGCGTGCTTTTGCCGCAGCCGGAGGGGCCGAGCAGCGCGACGATGCTGCCGGGTTCAACCCTGAGATCGATGTGATTCAGTACCTGATGGCTGCCAAAGGCATAGCTGATGCCGTTGAAAACCACGGAGACAGGGGAGCGCGTCACAGGATCACCTCGCGGCCGTGCGGGTGTAGCCGTGCTGCCGACGGCAGCGGCCGTCGGTTCGCGCTCAGCTGAAGGAAATTCAGTGAGCCAGACATATTGTTTATCCTCTTTGGGACTTGAGCGGCCGAGTATAGGGGGGCTTTATGGCGACTTTATGACGGTTGTGTGGCGCTATGCGGCTGAAACGAAACGTTGCGATTAAAAGACGGGCAGCACGAAATGCCTGCGGTATATTGGTAATTCGTCCATTTTTTGCCTTGCGAGCCGTAATTTTCATGTCTGACCAGCCCGCCGCCGATGCGGCACTCAGTGGCCTGCGCCTGAACCTGCGTATTCTCTCCGTCGTGATGTTTAACTTCGCCAGCTATCTGACCATTGGCCTGCCGCTGGCGGTGCTGCCCGGCTACGTGCATGACGTAATGGGCTACAGCGCCTTCTGGGCCGGGCTGGTGATCAGCCTGCAGTACTTTTCCACCCTGCTCAGCCGTCCGCACGCCGGGCGCTATGCCGATCTGTGGGGGCCGAAAAAGGTGGTGGTGGCCGGGCTGGCCGGTACGCTGATCTGCGGCCTGTGCTATGCGCTGGCCGCGTTCAGCAGCGCGGTGCCGCTGCTCAGCCTGCTGCTGCTGTGCCTCGGGCGGCTGGTGCTGGGCGTCGGGCAGAGTTTTGCCGGCACCGGTGCCAGCCTGTGGGGCGTGGGGGTGGTCGGCTCCGCGCATATTGGCCGGGTGATTTCATGGAACGGCATCTGCACCTACGGGGCGATGGCGATCGGCGCACCGCTCGGCGTGGTGATTTACCAGCGGGGCGGGCTGCTGTTGCTGGCGGCGGCGATCTGCCTGATTTCCCTGACGGCAATGCTGCTGGCGCTGCCGAGGCCGCAGGTGAAGAGCAGTAAGGGCAAGCCGCTGCCGTTCCGTGCGGTCTTAGGCAGGGTGTGGGGCTACGGCGTGCTGCTGGCGATGGGGTCGGTAGGCTTTGGGGTGATTGCCACCTTTATCACCCTGTTTTACCAGGCGCGGGGCTGGGACGGGGCGGCTTTTGCGCTGACGCTGTTCAGCGTAGCCTTTGTCGGCACCCGTCTGCTGTTTCCGAATGCGATTACGCGGTTTGGCGGGCTGAAGGTGGCGCTGGTCTGTTTTGCGGTGGAGGCGGCGGGGCTGTT
>NZ_JRZZ01000054.1:16723-19840 GCF_002865965.1 Erwinia sp. B116 | reverse complement strand
TACTGCAGCCGGTCGAGCGCCTCCCCGTAGCTTTTGTAAAACGCGCTGCCCCATCCCCTTTCCCGCCGGGAGGGGAATTTCTTCCCGTCCGCGTCGTCGTTAAAAATGGCGCCACTGTCGTCAACCGTTGTGGTCTTCGGATCAAGCAGAAACTTCCTTTTTTCCGGGCTGGCAACCGGCCATTTTCTAAGCGATGAGGCACTAAACTGCCAGACTTCGCTACTCTGGTTTTTCAGGTTTGACCCCATCACCCCCGGAATAAAAATCACCGGGATCACTTTGTCCGGCGGCTTAAGGCAGACCGCCACGTGATTTTTTTCTTTCGGATGGAAAGGGATCTCGAAATAAACCTGCCCATTATCATCCCAGATCGGGCGATGATAAGAGCGGTTTTCATTGTCGTCCATGCGTTAACCTCCTGTTATTATTAGCCGAAAACGGTATCAGCTCTGACCCTGTGCACGATGGTGTGTAAATGCTTTTTTTCAGAGCTGGCCGTTAAGTCGATCACAGAACACGACAGTAAAAGGATGCATTGCTATCTTTTAGTCCCGTAGCGGTATTGGGAAAGATCCGGGTGCTGGTCAACGATGCCGAAATAAGAATGCGGCCAGTAATACTGTCGGGGCGACGGGAACGATCATTCGCAAGAGGGATGAAGAAGTCGCGCTTTAATCATCCGTTAGTAAAAGGAAAAAAATGCCAGCCAGTCTTAACTGACGGGCATCAGGGCGATCCCCGCCTAAACTGTTTCTGTTGCCGGTGGCGGCCACCGCAGATGCGCTACAGGCCGGCTACGGCTTTACTGTTTTGCATCAGTTACATCATTTTCTGAACGACCATTCCATTTCGCACAATTACTGCCGACGGCTGCTGGTTTTATAACCATGGCACGGGTAGTGTCTGTAATCACCGCAATCAGGGAGGTGTGAGCATGGCAAAGCGTAAGCTTAAGGGAGATGACATCAGCCGGGAGTTGGCCCGCGTTATTGCGCCTTTTTTAGCCGATACGGCGTCGTTTCGCGGCATCAAGTTTCTGGCTGAACAGGCTGAAAAACCTAAACGTAAACTGGGCTTTCTCAAAGGAAAAGGGGCGGTTCCCGCCTGGTTTGACGAGATGGGCAGCCTGGATATTCTGGCAATGTTTGCAGGGAAATACGCATAAATGGATATTTTAATCGACACCAACGTACTGCTCTATATGGCCTACGCGCCGGCACGCTTGACACCAACGGTGGTCCATATCCTCGAAGATACGGATAAAACCCTCTGGTACAGCGCCGCCAGCATCTGGGAAGTGGTGATCAAAAGCCGTCTCAACCAGCCCGGCTTCACCGTTGACCCGGAGCAGTTCAGAATGGGCCTGTTCGAAGCCGGCCTGTTTGAACTGCCGATCAACGGTGAACACCTGCTGGAGGTCAGCAACCTGCCGGAAAGCGTCTCCGAAGATCCCTTCGACCGCCTGATTGTCGCCCAGTCCCACTACAACCGGCTGCCGCTGCTCACCGGCGACGATAAACTGATTAACAGCGTCGGCGACTACATCACGGTGATCCCTAACGGGTGATCGCCACCGGGAGTCACCGGATCCGCCCTCGCAGCGCCAAATACCCTGCACCCGGCCGCCGATCCCGCAGCGAGGCCTTAGGACCGCAACACTACAGCCTGAAGGGGTGTGCGGTATGGGGACAGGTTAGCCGGGCGTATGCCGCACGGATGCGGCATCCGAGCCCCCATGGAGGGGTTCACGGCGACCCGGCGATCTGCCGCATACCGCGCGCCCGGTCACCGATCCTGCAGCGAGGCTTTACTGCCGCATACCGCGCACCCGGCCACCGATCCTGCAGCGAGGCTCCACTGCCGCATACCGCGCACGCGATAATCTTTCCTGCAGTAACAAGGCTTCACTGGCGCAGATTACGGCGCAGGCTTATCCCCGGCCACGCGGATCACCACCTTACCGAAGTTTTTCCCCTCAAGCATACCAATAAACGCCTCCGGCGCATTGTCCAGCCCGTCGACAATATCCTCGCGGAACTGCAGCCGCCCCTGCGCCACCCACTGGCTCATCTGGCGGAAAAACTCATCGAAGCGATGGCCATAGTCCTGGGTAATGATAAAGCCCTGCACCCGCAGCCGCTTGCGCAGGATCGCGCTCTGCAACAGCGGCAGCTGGTCCGGACCGGCCGACGGCGCGGTACGGTTATAATCGGCGATCAGCCCGCACACCGGAATACGGCCTCTGGTGTTCATCAGCGGCAGCACCGCGTTAAACACCGCGCCGCCAACGCTCTCAAAATAAACGTCGATCCCTTCGCTACAGTGGCGGCTCAGCTGCTGGGCAAAGTTCGGGTCGCGGTGATCCAGACAGCGGTCGAAGCCCAGCACGTCCTCGGCGTAACGGCACTTGGCCGCGCCGCCGGCAATCCCCACCACGTGGCAGCCCTTGATTTTAGCGATCTGACCGACCAGCGAACCTACCGCACCGGTGGCGGCGGCTACCACCACCGTCTCGCCCGGCTGCGGATTGCCGATATCCAGCAGCCCCATATAGGCGGTAAAGCCCGGCATCCCCAGCATGCCCAGCGCCCACGACGGATGCTGCAACACCGGGCCGCTGAGCTTCACCAGCCCGCTGCCGTCAGACAGCGCAAAATCCTGCCAGCCGCTGTAGCTCAGCACCCAGTCGCCGGGTTTGAAATCGGCGTGCTGTGACTGCTCAACGATCGACACCGTACCGCCGCAGATGGTCTCGTTAATCGCCAGCGGCGGCACGTAAGAGGGCGCATCGCTCATCCGCCCGCGCATATAGGGGTCAAGCGACAGCCACACGGTGCGCAGCAGCAGCTGGCCCTGGCCCGGCGTCGGCAGGTGCTGCGCCTCCTCGCGGAAGTCGGCGGCGGTGGGCGCGCCGTGCGGGCGGGATGCCAGTACGATGCGGCGGTTGGTTTGTCGGTCCTGCGGCATGAAAACCTCCGGTTAGCCAGAAAAGCGTCGGCCGTATTGCCGACTTTTTGCTGGCTAAAGCGTAGTGCATCTGCCGCGGAGTTTCCTTGCGCTACTGCGCGAAGCACGGCGTTTGCTTCCTGCGCCTCGCTGAATCCTGCTGAAACGGGC
>NZ_JRZZ01000054.1:969-16685 GCF_002865965.1 Erwinia sp. B116 | reverse complement strand
CACCCGGGCCGCAGCGAGGCTCAGTCAGCACGACTGCCAGTCACCCGGGCCGCAGTAAGGCTCAGCCAGCGCTGAACAGCGCCGCACGCGCCACCGCCTGCGCGATGGCGTCCGTCAGCCGGGTCAGCGCCTCTGGCGTGATGATATACGGCGGCATCAGGTAGATCAGCCGGCCAAACGGGCGGATCCACACCCCCTGTTCGACAAAGAACTGCTGCATCGCCGCCATGTCAACCGGCCGCCGGGTCTCCACCACGCCAATCGCGCCAAGCACGCGCACGTCGGCCACCTCCGGCGCATCCCGCAGCGGCAGCAGCTGGTCGCGCAGCTGCTGCTCAATCGCCGCCACCTGCGCCGGCCAGTGGTTCTCCTGTAGTATCGCCAGGCTCTCGCTGGCCACCGCGCAGGCCAGCGGATTGCCCATAAAGGTCGGACCGTGCATAAAGCAGCCCGCCGCGCCGTTGCTGATGGTCTCCGCCACCCGGCGGGTGGTCAGGGTGGCGGACAGCGTCATCGCGCCGCCGGTCAGCGCCTTGCCGACGCAGAGAATATCCGGCGCGATGCCGGCGTGCCCGCAGGCAAACAGCCTGCCGGTGCGGCCAAACCCGGTGGCGATCTCATCGGCGATCAGCAGCAGACCGAAGCGGTCGCACAGTTCGCGCGCGCGCAGCAGATAGCGCGGATGGTAGAAGCGCATGCCGCCTGCCCCCTGCACGATCGGTTCGAGGATCACCGCCGCCAGCTGGCGGTGATGGCTGACGATAAGCTGCTCCAGCGCGTCGGCGTCCTGCTCGCGCCATGGCTGGTCAAAGCGGCAGTCCGCCGGGGCAAACAGCTGCTCTGCAAGGTAGCCCTGGTACAGGCTGTGCATCGAGTTCTGCGGGTCGCACACCGACATCGCGGCAAAAGTGTCGCCGTGATAGCCGTGGCGCAGGGTCAGGAAGCGTTGACGCTTTTCGCCGCGCGCCTGCCAGTACTGCAGCGCCATTTTCATCGCCACTTCCACCGCCACCGAGCCGGAGTCCGCCAGAAACACGCACTCCAGCCCGGCCGGGGTCATCGCCACCAGCCGGCGGCACAGCGCCACCGCCGCCGGATGGGTAATGCCGCCAAACATCACGTGCGACATCTCCGCCATCTGCGCCTGCAGCGCCCGGTTGAGCCGTGGGTGGTTGTAGCCGTGGATCGCCGCCCACCACGAGGACATACCGTCGGTCAGCTGGCGGCCGTCGGCCAGCGTCAGCGACGTACCGCTGGCGGCAACCACCGGATAACAGGGCAGGGGGCGGGTCATCGAGGTGTAGGGGTGCCAGATATGGTCACGGTCAAAGGCGAGATCGTCTGGGGTCATAAATCACTTGTAAACCAAAAATAAAAAATTTAGTTTACAAGTATAACCAGGCCGTGAAGACAAATGACAGACTTTTTTGGAGCAAGCAATGGCAACACAATGGACCCTCTCTCAGGCACAGGCGCTGTTTGATAAGCCGTTTCTCGAACTGATGTTCGAGGCGCAGCAGATCCACCGTCAGCACTTTGACCCGCGCCAGGTGCAGGTCAGCACGCTGCTGTCGATCAAAACCGGAGCCTGCCCGGAGGACTGCAAATACTGCCCGCAGAGCGCCCGTTACAAAACCGGGCTGGCGTCAGAGCGGCTGATGGAGGTACAGGAGGTGCTCAGCTCGGCGCGTAAGGCGAAGGCCGCCGGCTCCGGCCGCTTCTGCATGGGCGCGGCGTGGAAAAACCCGCACGATCGCGATATGCCTTACCTGGAGCAGATGGTGCAGGGGGTGAAAGAGATGGGTCTGGAGACCTGCATGACCCTCGGTACCCTCAGCGACGAACAGGCGCAGCGACTGGCCGGGGCCGGGCTGGATTTTTACAACCATAACCTCGACACCTCGCCGGAGTTTTACGGCAGCATCATCACCACCCGCAGCTACCAGGAGCGGCTGGACACGCTGGGCCGCGTGCGTGACGCCGGGATCAAGGTCTGCTCCGGCGGCATCGTCGGGCTGGGGGAAACGGTCAGCGATCGCGCCGGGCTGCTGGTGCAGCTGGCCAACCTGCCAACGCCGCCGGAGAGCGTGCCGATCAATATGCTGGTCAAGGTCAAAGGCACGCCAATGGCGGATAACGATGACGTCGATCCGTTCGATTTTGTGCGCACCATCGCAGTGGCGCGCATCATGATGCCGCGCTCCCACGTGCGGCTCTCCGCCGGGCGCGAGCAGATGAGCGAACAGACTCAGGCGATGTGTTTTATGGCCGGAGCCAACTCGATTTTCTACGGCTGCAAGCTGCTGACTACCGCCAATCCGGAGGAGGACAAAGACCTGCAGCTGTTCCGCAAGCTGGGCCTTAATCCGCAGCACACCGCCACCGAGGCCGGCGATAACGAGCAGCAGCAGGCGCTGGCCGCCCGGCTGCTGACCGCCGATACCGCCCTGTACTACAACGCGGCGCTGTGATGGGCTGGCCACAACGGCTGGACGCGGCGCTGAGCGCGCGTCATGAGCAGGGGCGTTATCGCCAGCGCACCGTCAGCGGCCAGGCGGACGGCCGCAGCCTGCAGGTGGACGGCTGCGACTATCTTAATTTCTCCGCCAATGACTACCTGGGCCTGAGCCACCACCCGGCGATCGTCCGCGCCTGGCAGCAGGGGGCGGATCGCTATGGCGTCGGGGCCGGCGGATCGGCGCATATTACCGGCTACCGCCAGCCGCAGGCGGAGCTGGAAGCAGAGCTGGCCGACTGGCTCGGCTACCCGCGCGCGCTGCTGTTTATCTCCGGCTTCGCCGCCAATCAGGCGACGATCCACGCGCTGGCGGGTAAACATGACCGCATCCTCGCCGATAAGCTCAGCCACGCTTCGCTGCTGGAGGCCGCCAGTCTCAGCCCGGCCACCCTGCGGCGCTTTCAGCACAACCGGCCGGACTCGCTGGCGACGCTGCTGGCCGGCGACTGCGCCGGCGAGACGCTGGTGGTCACCGAAGGGGTGTTCAGCATGGACGGCGACCGTGCGCCGCTGGCGGCGCTGCACCAGCTGGCGCAGGCGCACGGCGGCTGGCTGCTGGTGGATGACGCCCACGGCATCGGCACCTGCGGCGCGCAGGGGCGCGGCAGCTGTCAGCAGCAGGGGGTCAGGCCCGAGCTGCTGATCGTCACCTTTGGCAAAGCCTTCGGCGTCAGCGGCGCGGCGCTGCTGTGCGATGAGGCCACCGCCGACTACCTGCTGCAGTTTGCCCGCCATCTGATCTACAGCACCGCGATGCCGCCTGCGCAGGTCTGTGCGCTACAGGCGGCGCTGGCCTGCGTGCAGCAGGGCGACGAACGCCGCCAGCGCCTGCGGCAGAATATCGCCCGTTTTCGCGCCGGGGCCGCCGGACTGCGCGGGCGGCTGGCCGCCTCGGACAGCGCCATTCAGCCGCTGTTGTCCGGGGATGACGCGGCCGCCATGACGCTGGCCGCGAGACTGCGCCAGCAGGGCTGCTGGGTCAGCGCCATCCGCCCGCCCACCGTGCCGCCGGGCACCGCGCGGCTGCGCATCACCCTCAGCGCCGCCCATCTGCCGGACGATATCGACCGCCTGCTGGAGGTGCTGCATGCTGCAGATCGTGAATAAACCGGCGGTGGCGGCGGCGTTTGGCCGCGCGGCGGGGCGCTACAACCAGCACGCGGAGCTGCAGCGGCTGTGCGGTGAACGGCTGCTGGCGTTTTCGCGCCCCGGACAGGCGCTGGCGGTGCTGGACGCCGGCTGCGGTACCGGCTGGTTCAGCCAGCGCTGGCAGCAGGGCGGCCACCGGGTGACCGCGCTGGATCTGTCGCCGGCGATGCTGCAGCAGGCGCAGGCGGCGGCGGTAGCCAGCCGCTATCAGCTGGGCGATATCGAAGCGCTGCCGTTTGCTGACGGCAGCTTTGACCGCTGCTGGAGCAATCTGGCGGTGCAGTGGTGCAGCGATCTGGCGCAGGCGCTGGGCGAGCTGCGGCGGGTGACCCGGCCCGGCGGCCAGCTGCTGTTCTCCACCGTGGCGGCCGGATCGCTGTGTGAGGTCGGGCAGGCCTGGCAGGCGCTGGGCCAGGCGCCGCCGGTCAACCGGTTCCTCAGCCCGTCGCAGATCGCCGCAGCACTGCCTGCCGCCACGTTGCGGCCACTGACGGTGACGCTGGCCTTCCCGGACGTGCTCGGCGCCCTGCGCTCGCTGAAGGGCATCGGTGCCACCCATCTGCACGAAGGTCGCGGCGCGATGACGCTGTCGCGCCGCCG
This sequence comes from Erwinia sp. B116, assembly GCF_002865965.1. Classification (NCBI taxonomy): domain Bacteria; kingdom Pseudomonadati; phylum Pseudomonadota; class Gammaproteobacteria; order Enterobacterales; family Erwiniaceae; genus Erwinia; species Erwinia sp. B116. The sequence continues at coordinate 12,418 of NZ_JRZZ01000054.1, read as the reverse complement.
GCTGCGCCAGCTTGAAGCGGTGTGGCCACGTGACGCGCGCGGCTACCTGCTGACCTATCAACTGATTTTAGGAGAGATTACCCGTGACTGAACGCTGGTTTGTAACCGGAACCGATACCGAGGTCGGCAAGACCGTCGCCAGCTGTGCGCTGCTGCAGGCCGCCGCATCCGCAGGCTACCGCTGTGCGGGCTATAAACCGGTGGCCTCAGGCAGCGTGCTGACCTCTGAAGGCATCCGTAACGAGGATGCGCTGGCGCTGCAGCGCCACAGCAGCGTCAGCCTGCCGTACGAGTGGGTGAATCCGCTGGCGTTTACCGAGCCGACCTCGCCGCATATCGTCAGCGCGGAAGAGCAACGGCCGATCGACTTTACGCAGCTCTCCGCCGGGCTGCGGCGGATTGAGCAGCAGGCCGAGTGGGTGCTGACCGAAGGGGCCGGCGGCTGGCTGACGCCGCTCTCGGAGACCGCCACCTTTGCCGACTGGGTGGTGCAGGAGCGGCTGCCGGTGGTGCTGGTAGTGGGGATAAAACTTGGCTGCATTAACCACGCGCTGCTGACCGCGCAGGCGGTGATGGCCAGCGGGCTGCCGCTGGCGGGCTGGATCGCTAACGGTATTCAGCCCGCCGGGACACGCCACCGCGAGTACCTGGCCACGCTGACCCGTCTGCTGCCCGCGCCGCTGCTGGGGGAGATCCCGCATCTTGCAGGCGGCGAACGTGAGGCCGCCGGCAGGTATCTGTCGTTACCCTGACGGGACAACAGCGCTTAACCTGCCGCGTCATGTTGAACGCAGCCCACGGACCGCAGAGCCGCATCCACAGCGTCCGCTAGCCTTACGCTGGGCCAGCCAGCATCGCCGGCCTGTGTCGGTTTACCGGCTGACGGAATCAGACCGTCAGCCAGGTATCGATCATGCTGTCATCCAGCTGCGCCACCCGGCCGTGAGCGACGTTGCGGCCACGGTGCAGCAGCAGAAAATAGTCGGCTACCCGGCGGATAAACGACGGCTGCTGCTCCAGCAGCAGAATAGTCATGCCAAATTCGTGATTCAGGCGATGGATCAGGTTGCCCATCTCCTCCTCCAGCCACGGCGACATGCCGCCGGTGGGCTCATCGAGGATCAGCAGCTTCGGCATCAGCACCAGCGCCCGTGCCAGCGCCACCTGCTGCTGCTGGCTAATCGGCAGCTCGCCGCTGCGCGTATGGCGCAGCGACCACAGGGCCGGAAACAGGTCATAGACCATCGGCGGTATCGCCGGGTGGCGCGCCGCTTCTACCCCCGCCAGCAGGGCGACCTGCAGGTTCTCCTCAACGCTCAGCTGGGAAAACAGCGGCCGTGTCTGCGGCACGTAGCCAATCCCCAGCCGCGCCCGCTGGTCGACGGGCAATCCCAGCAGATCCTGCGGCTGCCCGTGCTCCTCCTGCCAGACCATCGATCCGCTGTTCACCGGCAGATGGCCCATAATGCAGTTGACCAGCGTGGTTTTGCCCATCCCCGGACGGCCGATCACGCCGGTGCAGCTGCCCGCAGGCAGATCGAGGTCAACGTCCCATAAAATATGCTGCTGACCGTAAAACTGATTTACCGAGCGTAAACTGAGCATCAGACACTCTCCTTCAGACCGTTTTCGTGGGTCACCCGGCACGTCTGTGCCCCGGGTGGTGGCCGTCCGCCGGGCCAGTGACGCCGGCGGACGGAAAGCGGTCAGGAAATAGTGCAAATATCAGGCCAGGAAGTAAGGCCTGCGGCTAATCTGTCGCAAAATGACGGGTGATGCCGTCCGTAACGGGTAAGCCGGATTAATCAGTTTCCGGCAGTAATCGCCGTGCTGCACCGTGGTGGTGCCAGGGATGAAGCGGTGGTGGTGCAGCCAGCGCTCACAATTGCAGCGGTCACGGCCCTGGGTGGATCGCCTGCGATATTCACCGAGTAGGAATGACGCATTAATGAGCAAAACTGTCGCCTGAGTCGGCTTAAAAATGACGAAAAAAAGGCAAAAAAAAATATTTAGCGGTGGTTAAGGGGGCAGTGGGAGAATTATGCACAGCCGATGCCCTGTGCGCTGCAAACACTTATCCACTATTCCTGTGGATAACCTTGTGCATTAGAGGATGAAAACCTGTGGCAGACGAGAGCGGGTGCGGCTTAGGCTCGGATTGCTGCGAAACCCAGCTTAAAAACAATAAGGTTTTTTTTCAATACGTTAACTAAAATCAAGCCGCCTGTGGCGTGCAATCAATCCGTCACACTGTTTTCAGCCAGGGCGCTTGACAAATGTTAAAGATCCAAAATATCTGGGGATAACCTTTTAGCCGCAAGCACGCAGACGTTTGCGTCGCCGATGCTCCGTTTTGCGCTGCCGTCCGTATCCCTTCATCATGCAGAATCACTGTTAATTTATCCAGTCTTTTTTGCTGGCAAAATCGGCAGGGCAGAGTAGAATTAGAGGCCGGTTCGCGAACAACGTCATCAGGTAGCCCGTCAATGAGCAAAGTTTTCACACTCAATTCAGATTTCAAACCCGCCGGCGACCAGCCTGAGGCCATTCGCCGGCTGGAAGAGGGGCTGGAAGACGGCCTGGCGCACCAGACGCTGCTGGGCGTAACCGGCTCCGGTAAGACCTTCACCGTGGCCAACGTGATCGCCGACCTTAACCGCCCGACCATGCTGCTGGCGCCGAACAAGACGCTGGCCGCGCAGCTGTACGGCGAAATGAAAGAGTTTTTCCCGGACAACGCGGTGGAGTATTTCGTCTCTTACTACGACTACTATCAGCCGGAAGCCTACGTGCCGAGCTCGGACACCTTTATCGAAAAAGACGCCTCGGTGAACGAACACATCGAACAGATGCGGCTTTCCGCCACCAAAGCCCTGCTGGAGCGGCGCGACGTGATCGTGGTGGCCTCGGTGTCGGCGATTTACGGCCTCGGCGATCCGGATCTCTACCTGAAAATGATGCTGCACCTGACCCGTGGCATGATCATTGACCAGCGCGCCATTTTGCGCCGCCTCTCTGAGCTGCAGTACGCCCGCAACGATCAGGCGTTTCAGCGCGGCACCTTCCGCGTGCGCGGTGAGGTGATTGACATCTTCCCGGCCGAGTCAGACGACTACGCGCTGCGCGTAGAGCTGTTCGATGAAGAGGTGGAGCGTCTGTCGATCTTCGACCCGCTGACCGGCCAGGTGACCCAGGATATCCCGCGTTACACCATCTACCCGAAGACCCACTACGTCACCCCGCGCGAACGTATTCTGCAGGCGATGGAGGAGATCAAGGTCGAGCTGGCGGATCGTAAGCAGGTGCTGCTGGCCAACAACAAGCTGCTGGAAGAGCAGCGCATCAGCCAGCGCACCCAGTTTGACCTCGAGATGATGAACGAGCTGGGCTACTGCTCGGGCATCGAAAACTACTCGCGCTACCTCTCCGGCCGCGGGCCGGGGGAAGCGCCGCCGACGCTGTTTGACTATCTGCCCGCCGACGGCCTGCTGGTGATTGACGAATCCCACGTCACCATCCCGCAGATTGGCGGCATGTATCGCGGCGACCGGGCGCGTAAAGAGACGCTGGTCGAGTACGGCTTCCGCCTGCCGTCGGCGCTGGACAACCGTCCGATGAAGTTTGAAGAGTTCGAAGCGCTGGCGCCGCAGACCATCTACGTCTCCGCCACCCCCGGCAACTACGAGCTGGAGAAATCCGGCGGTGACGTGGTCGATCAGGTGGTGCGTCCGACCGGCCTGCTCGACCCGCTGGTCGAAGTGCGCCCGGTGGGCACCCAGGTCGACGATCTGCTCTCTGAGATCCGCAAGCGGGTGGCGATCAACGAGCGCGTGCTGGTGACGGTGCTGACCAAGCGCATGGCCGAAGACCTCACCGAATATCTGGAAGAGCACGGTGAGCGGGTGCGCTACCTGCATTCGGACATCGATACCGTCGAGCGCGTGGAGATTATTCGCGACCTGCGCCTCGGCAAGTTTGACGTGCTGGTGGGCATTAACCTGCTGCGTGAGGGGCTGGATATGCCGGAGGTGTCGCTGGTGGCGATCCTCGACGCCGACAAAGAGGGCTTTCTGCGTTCAGAACGTTCGCTGATCCAGACCATCGGCCGCGCGGCGCGTAACCTCAACGGGAAGGCGATCCTTTACGGCGATAAGATCACCCCGTCGATGGCGCGGGCGATTGGCGAAACCGAACGCCGCCGTGAAAAACAGGAGCAGTTCAACACCGACAACGGCATCGTGCCGCAGGGGCTGAACAAGAAAATTGCCGATATTCTGGAGCTGGGGCAGGGGCTGGCGAAGAACAAGGCCAAACCGCGCAGCATGAAGGGGCGCAGCGTGGTGGAGGAAGATCCAACCTACGTCGACCTGTCACCGGCCGGCCTGCAAAAACGCATCCATCAGCTGGAAGCGCAGATGCAGCAGCACGCGCAGAACCTGGAGTTCGAAGAGGCAGCCGCGGTGCGCGACCAGCTGCACGCGGTGCGCGAGCTGTTTATCGCCGCGTCCTGATGCCGGCTGAGGCGGACACCGGCTGTCCGCGTCAGGCTGGCTGCCGCCTCAGGCCGACTGAACGGGTATCTGCCTCGTCAGGCTGGCTGGTTGCCTGTCGCCTCAGGCCGACTGTCCAGTTATCTGTTGCCTCAGGCTGTCAGACTGACCGCTGGCCTGTCGCGAATGGCAGGCTGCGCAACGTCAGCGGGTTTCACCCAGCGACTGTACCGCCGTCTCCAGCGCCAGGCGCAGCAGCTGGCGGTCGTGGCGATAGGCGATATCGCCGGCTTCCAGCGGCTGTTTAATCACGATCCGCCCTGTCACCTCGCTGCAGTCGACCTTCGGCCCGACCACCAGCGCATCGATCGTCTCCCTGCCTATCGCCTTCTCCATTACCGCCAGTTTGTCATTAACGCTCAGCGCCGCCGCCGCCGGGCTGAGTTCGCGGCCAAGGTTGCCGATCCACACCATATGCGCCGGGGTGCGGCGCAGCGCCTGGGCGATCTCCGGCAGCAGCAGCACCGGCATCAGGCTGGTGTAGAAACTGCCGGGGCCAATCAGGATCAGATCCGCTTCGGCAATCGCCACCACCGCTTCGCGGGTGGCGCTGACCTGCGGTGACAGCATCAGCTCCTGCGGGGCTTCCGGCATCAGGTCGATCTCGGTTTCGCCGTAGACCAGGTGACCTTCGTGACTCATCGCCACCAGATCCACCGGCTGTTCTGACATCGGAATCAAAAAGGCGTCGACCTTAAGCAGGTTGCGGATCAGGTTGATCGCCTCCAGCGGGCGTACGCTGAGGTGATCCAGCGCTTTCAGCATCAGGTTGCCGAGGTTGTGTCCGGCCAGCTCACCGTTGCCGTTAAAGCGGTACTCAAACATCGCTGAGGCGACGCTGGGTTCCGCGATCAGCTGGTTCAGACAGTTACGCATATCTCCCCAGGCGATGCCGCCTTCTGAGCGGCGGATGCGGCCGGTGGAGCCGCCGTTATCGGTGGTGGTGACGATGCCGGTCAGGCGGGAACCCAGCGGGGAAAGGGCGGACATCACGCGGCCGAGGCCGTGTCCACCGCCTAAAGCCACCACGCGATCCAGGTCGGCTAAGGTGCGATTACGCATTATGTGATTTCATCTTGTTGTTGTGGTGTTTATCAGCTCTATTTTACGCTATCTGGCGCTAAACGGTCGGTAAAATACGCTATGCATCATAGTATATAGCGAAAAACCGTGCTGGAAAGCTGGCGCTATTAACGTTAGAATTTTTTTACCCGCGCTTACCCGGATGGGTAAGTCACACTTAGCCCTGAAACCTACGTCCGTCGCGGATAGGGTTTCCTGGCCGCAACCTTGAGTTGCCAGGGTGCAGAAAGAAATGCCTGCATCTCCCGAATCTGGAAAGGTGTCACGGTGCCACAATTTACTGACAGCTATGCGCGCAGGTTCTACTACCTGCGCCTGTCGATCACTGACGTGTGTAACTTTCGTTGCACCTACTGCCTGCCCGACGGTTACAAGCCGCAGGGCGTGCAGAACAAAAGCTTCCTGACGCTGGATGAGATCCGTCGCGTCACGCGTGCCTTTGCCGCCGCGGGCACCGAAAAGGTGCGCCTGACCGGCGGCGAGCCCTCAATGCGCCGCGACTTTACCGATATCATCGCCGCGGTGCGCGAGAACCCGGGCATTCGCCAGCTGGCGGTGACTACCAACGGCTACCGTCTTGCGCGCGACGTGGCGCAGTGGCGCGACGCCGGGCTGACCGCGCTTAACGTCAGCATCGACAGCCTCGACGCCCGCCAGTTTCACGCCATCACCGGCCAGGATAAGTTTCACGAGGTGATGCGCGGCATTGATGCCGCCTTCGACGCCGGCTTCAGCAGGGTGAAGGTCAACACCGTGCTGATGCGCGACGTCAATCACCACAGCCTCGGCACCTTCCTTGACTGGATCCGCACGCGCCCGATCCAGCTGCGCTTTATCGAGCTGATGGAGACCGGCGACGGCGGCGCGCTGTTCCGCAGGCACCATATCTCCGGTGAGGTAATTCGCGAGCAGCTGCTGCGCCAGGGCTGGGTGTGCCAGCCGCGCGCGCGCAGCGACGGCCCGGCGCAGGTGTTTCAGCACCCGGACTATCAGGGCGAAATCGGCCTGATCATGCCGTATGAGAAAGACTTTTGTGCCAGCTGTAACCGCCTGCGCGTCTCGGCGGTCGGCAACCTGCACCTGTGCCTGTTCGGCGACGGCGGCGTGCCGCTGCGTGACCTGCTGGCGGATGACGACCAGCAGCAGGCGCTGCAGGCGCGCATCGCCAGCAGCCTTGGTCAGAAAAAACAGACGCATTTCCTCCATCAGGGCAACACCGGCATTACGCAGAACCTGTCGTTTATCGGCGGATAAGGAATCACTATGGGTAAAGGTTTAGCCGAATTTGTGGCGCTTAACGTGGCGGTGCTGACCGTCTCCGATAAACATACCGCGGAGAGCGACAGCTCCGGCATCTACCTGCGCGAGGCGCTGAGCGAGGCCGGGCATCAGGTGGTTGACCGGCTGATCGTTGCCGATAACCGCTATCAGATCCGCGCCGCCGTCTCGCGCTGGGTCGCCAGCCGCGACGTGCAGGTGGTGCTGATTAACGGCGGCACCGGCTTTAACGCCAAAAACAGCACGCCGGAAGCGCTGCTGCCGCTGTTCGATCGCGAAATCGAAGGCTTCGGTGAGCTGTTCCGCATGGTGTCGTTTGAGGATATCGGCACATCCACCCTGCAGTCGCGGGCGGTGGGCGGCATCGCCAACCAGACGCTGATCCTCGCGGTCCCCGGCTCCACCAGCGCCTGTCAGCTGGCCTGGGAGCGTATTATCCAGGAACAGCTCGACGCCCGCACCGCGCCATGTAACTTCGTTTCCCACGTAAAGAAGCTCTGAATGTCACAGTTAACCCACATTAACGCCGCCGGCGAAGCCCATATGGTTGACGTCTCCGGCAAGGCGGAAACCGTACGCGAAGCCCGCGCCGAAGCGCTGGTGGTGATGGCACCCGCCACGCTGCAGATGATTACCGACGGCAGCCACCACAAGGGCGACGTGTTCGCCACCGCCCGCATCGCCGGCATTCAGGCCGCCAAGCGCACCTGGGAGCTGATCCCACTCTGCCATCCGCTGATGCTGAGCAAGGTGGAGGTGACGCTGGAAGCGCAGCCGCAGTTTAACCGGGTACGGATTGAGACGCTGTGCCGCCTGACCGGCAAAACCGGCGTTGAGATGGAGGCGCTGACCGCCGCCTCGGTGGCGGCGCTGACCATTTACGACATGTGCAAAGCGGTGCAGAAAGATATCAGCATCGAGCAGTGCCGCCTGCTGAGCAAAAGCGGCGGCAAGTCCGGTGATTTCCAGGCGGTGGCGCATGATTAACGTGCTGTTTTTTGCCCAGGTGCGCGAGCTGGTGGGCACTGACCGGCTGACGCTGGCCGCCGACTACCCCAGCGTTGAGGCGCTGCGCGCGGCGCTGGCCGCGCGTGGCGACCGCTGGGCGCTGGCGCTGGAGTCCGGCAAGCTGCTGGCGGCCGTCAACCAGACGCTGGTTCCCGGCAGTCACCCGCTTAACGTCGGGGACGAAGTGGCCTTCTTCCCGCCGGTTACCGGGGGCTGAGATGGATACACGTATTCGGGTCGGGGCAGAGCCCTTCAGCATGGCGCAGGAGTACGACTGGCTGGCGGACAGCCACGCCGACGGCGCGATCGTCACCTTTACCGGCAAGGTGCGTGACCACAATCTTGGCGACGACGTCAGCGCGCTGACGCTGGAGCACTATCCGGGAATGACCGAAAAGGCGCTGGCGGCGATCGTGCAGGAGGCGCGCGAGCGCTGGCCGCTGCACAGGGTGACGGTTATCCACCGGGTCGGCGCGCTGTATCCCGGCGATGAGATCGTGCTGGTCGGCGTCAGCGGCGCGCACCGTGGTGCGGCCTTTGCCGCCGCAGAATTTATTATGGACCTGCTGAAAACCCGCGCGCCGTTCTGGAAGCGCGAAGCCACGCCGGACGGCGAGCGCTGGGTGGAGTCACGCGACAGCGATCGTCAGGCGGCCGAACGCTGGAAGGCGTGAGTGCCTCGCCACAACGGCGGGCGCTGGATCGCATCACGCGACAGCGATCGTCAGGCGGCTGAGCGCCGGAAAGCGTCACTGCAGCGCTACGACGGTGGCAGCAGGCAAGGCATTATGCGGCAGCGAGCCGCTATCCGCGTGCTGGCGTAACGCGCAGACAGGGTTCTGCGTCGGGCGATCCCCGTTGGCGGTCTGCAATCTTCGCTGCGACGATGTAAAATCGCTGCGGCAGGTTTTAAGCCGACAGGCAGTGGATATTGCCGTGCACAGCGGCTAGTCTTGCCTCATCGCATTTTGTATCGCCCTGAAGGAACGCCATGACCCGCCGTTTTTTGCAACGCTTCTCAGTTATCGGCCTGCTGGTGCTGGCCGGCTGTAGCCAGCACCCCGCTAAACAGACTTCCGCCCCACGCCCGACCGACGTAAAGGCGCAGATCGCCCGCCTGCTGCCCGACAACGTCAGCAACCGTCAGGGCTGGTCAACGGATATGTACGCCGCGTTTAACGGCCTCAGTATCGATCCCTCCGCCAGCAATATCTGCGCGGTGATCGCGGTGACCGCGCAGGAGTCCAACTTCAACGCCGACGCGCCGGTGGCGGGGCTGCCGAAAATCGCCTGGGCTGAGATCGACCGCCGCGCCGGGCAGCTGCATATCCCGTCGTTCCTCGTGCGTACCGCGCTGAAAATCGACTCCCCCACCGGCAAAAGCTACGCCGATCGGCTGGACCGGGTAAAAAGCGAAAAAGAACTCAGCGCGATTTTTGACGATCTGATCGATACGGTGCCGATGGGGCAGAAGCTGTTCGGTAAGTTCAACCCGATCCATACCGGCGGCCCGATGCAGGTGAGCATCGCCTTCGCCGAAGCGCACGCCAGAGGCTACCCGTACCCGGTTGACGGTTCGATTCGCCGCGAGGTGTTCAGCCGCCGCGGCGGCATCTGGTTCGGCACCCAGCACCTGCTCGGCTACCCGGCCAGCTACAGCGCGCCGCTCTACCGCTTCGCCGACTTTAACGCCGGCTGGTACGCCAGCCGCAACGCGGCGTTTCAGGCGGCGGTGTCGCGCCTCAGCGGTATCAGGCTGGCGCTGGACGGCGATCTGATCGACTACGCTTCAGACAACGCCGGGGCGACCGAGAAAGCGCTGCGCACGCTGGGCAAACGCCTGGACTACAGCGACCGGGCGATCCGCCGGGCGCTGGAAAGGGGTGACAGCGCGGACTTTGAGAAAAGCGATCTGTGGCAGGCGGTCTTTGCGCTGGCCGACAAAGACGCCGGTAAGCGACTGCCGCGCGAGGTGCTGCCCGGCATTAAGCTGGAAAGCCCGAAAATCACCCGTAACCTGACCACCGCCTGGTTCGCCCAGCGGGTGAACGGGCGCTACGAGGCGTGCCTGAAAAGGAATTAAGGACTCCGTTACGCGCTTTGGCGTTGCTGCCTGGGACGTGGCTTTATGCCCGGTGCCTGGGTCGGCCGTTGGCGGCAGATCGCCGGGTCGCCGTGAACCCCTCCATGGGGGCTCGGATGCCGCATCCGTGCGGCATACGCCCGGCTAACCTGTCCGCCAACGGCCTCCCTTGCTGGCTTTGGCGTTGCTGCCTGGGGCGTGGCTTTATGCCCGGTGCCTGGGTCGGCCGTTGGCGGCAGATCGCCGGGTCGCCGTGAACCCCTCCATGGGGGCTCGGATGCCGCATCCGTGCGGCATACGCCCGGCTAACCTGTCCGCCAACGGCCTCCCTTGCTGGCTTTGGCGTTGCTGCCTGGGCGTGGCTTTATGCTCCGGCGCCTGGGGCAGCCGTTGGGTTGCTGTTAATAGTCATCTTCTTACCATTTTGATTATTCGTTCCTGTAAGTAAAATTACATTGTGAGGATTGATTAATCAGTCAGTCGTAATTTTATTATTTACTTAACGTGCTGGTTTAATATCCTGTTGATAGGTTTGATTTTTATCGTATAGGTTTGTATTGATTATTTATTCTGAAAACTGGCATTGAATGCATAACTGAATTATTCAGCATCGCTGAAAAATGCAGCTTCCTGAACAGAACATCTGCGTGTGATGTTAATTAAAAGTTGGAGGCGTAATGAAAATTACCGTGGTAGGGGCGGGCGGTGTTGGGGCTTATTTCGGTGCGGTGCTGCAGAGAGCCGGGCACAGCGTGCATTTCCTGGTGCGCGAGCGTCATGCAGAGGTTATACAAACAAAGGGGATACAGGTCAGCAGCGGTGATGCGCCGCCGTGGCAGATCATGCCTGCTGGCGTAAGTACCCTGGCCAGTGACATCGGCGAATCGGATGCGGTGATCCTGGCGACGAAAGCGTTTCAGGTAAGCGATATGGCAGCCGGTAGGCAAAACCCGCAGTTTTCCGCCAACCCGCCAGCTGGTGCTGGATGCGATGCTGGAAGTCAGAGCGCTTGCTGAGACATGTGGTGTTCTGCTAACGGAGGAAGATGTGACGTGGGCGATGGCCCAGTTTGATGCTTTTACCCCGGACAGTACGGCCTCAATGCAGCGTGACTTAGCCGCCGGGCGTAAATCCGAACTGGAAGACCAGAATGGCACGATTTGCAGGCTGGCCGCACAGGCCGGCATCGCCGTGCCGGTGCACGCCACCATTTATCGATCGATGGCGCTGCTGGAAAGCCTGCGTAGTGCCTGAACGGAATCAACATGGAATTCTCTGACGAACGAATGCAGTAAAAAAGCGTTACGGCGACGTCCCTACTCTTACTGTCTTGAAAGCCAGGATATGTTAATGCCAGATGCCAGATGCCAGATGCCAGATGCCAGATGCCAGAGCAGAGGGAGATGATTTTTAGGCAGCGACACCCATGATCAAAGGCAATCGGGGT
>NZ_JRZZ01000054.1:0-870 GCF_002865965.1 Erwinia sp. B116 | reverse complement strand
AGCCAGGCACCGGAACCCGCAGCGACCCGGCCCCAAAGCCACGCTCCGATAAGCCAGGCACCCGAACCCGCAGCGACTAAAGGCAGCGACGCCATAAGGGTGATGCCGCTGCCATACTCCGTTACGCCGCGTCCAGCTTAAACTGCTGCACGGTGTGCGCCAGCTGCTTCGACTGCTCCTCCAGCGAGGCCGCCGCCGCCGACATCTGCTGCACCAGCGCCGAGTTCTGCTGGGTGGCACCGTCCATCTGATTTACCGCCACCGTCACCTGACCGATGCCCTGCGACTGCTCGTCAGAAGCCGAAACGATCTCGCCAATAATGGTCTTCACCGAGGTCACCGCCTGCGTCATCTCCTGCATGGTCTGCCCGGCGCTCTGCACCAGCGTCACGCCCTGATCGACGCGCTCCGTCGACTCGGCGATCAGCGCTGAAATATCCTTCACCGCGTCGGCGCTGCGCTGCGCCAGGCTGCGTACCTCAGAGGCCACCACCGCAAAGCCGCGACCCTGCTCACCGGCGCGCGCCGCTTCCACCGCCGCGTTCAGCGCCAGAATATTGGTCTGGAAGGCAATACCGTTAATAATGCTGGTAATGGCCCCGATACGCTGCGAACTCTCGTCGATCTGCTGCATAATATGTACCACCTGCTGCACCAGCTGCTCGCCGCGCTGGGCAATATCGGTGGCGTTATCGGTCAGCGCGGTGGCCTGATGAGCGTTATCGGCGTTGTGCTTCACCGTCGCGGTCAGCTGCTCCATACTGGCGGCGGTCTGCTCCAGCGCGGCGGCCTGCTGCTCGGTGCGGGAAGCCAGATCGAGGTTGCCGCTGGCGATCTCTTCCGCCCCCTGACGCACCGAATCACTGGCGG
>NZ_JRZZ01000053.1:0-20510 GCF_002865965.1 Erwinia sp. B116 | reverse complement strand
CCGCGCGTGGCCCTCGAAGGCGTTAGCCAGCGCGGCGCTGCCGCCCGCCAGTGCCGCCGCTGCCGCCGCGCCCTGCAGCGCGCGCACGGCATCCAGCCATACCACCGATGGCAGCCACGGCGTCAGCAGCGACAGCAGGGTAAACAGGCTGACGCCGGTCATAAACAGCCGTTTGCGGCCATAGCGGTCAGCCAGCGTGCCTGCCGCCATCAGCAGGCTGCCGAAGCTGAGCAGGAAGGCGTTGGTTATCCAGCTCAGTGCCAGCGGCGAACCACCAGGGTTGACGGCGATGGCCGGGGTGGCGATCACCCCGGCGGAAAAACTCAGCGGCAGCATCAGCGCGGCGCTGCACACCGCCACAATGCTCCAGCGGCTGCTATGTGCCGCAAGGGTCAGTGAACTCATCGGTAATCTCCACTTCTCATTATTAAAGAAGCAGGATAAATTGGCGTGACAGAGTGATAAACGGGCTTTAGGACCGGAGATAAAGGACAAAAAGTCGCGAATGAGCAGCGTGGAAAGTTTGAGCGGGCTGCATGCCTTTGTGCAGGCGGCGCAGCTGGGCAGTTTTGTGGCCGCCGCCGAGCGTCTGGGCGTGTCGGCCTCGGCGATTGGTAAAAGCGTGGCGCGGCTGGAGAGCAGCCTCGGCGTCAGCCTGTTTAACCGCAGCACCCGCAGCCTGAGCCTGACCGAAGAGGGGCTGCTGTTTTTTGAGCGCAGTCTGCGGGTGGTGCAGGAGCTGACAGAAGCGGAGCAGGAGCTGTCGCGGCTGATGGCCGAGCCACGCGGGCGGCTGCGGCTGAGTTTTCCGGCGATAGGCTACCGGTTGCTGCTGCCGCTGCTGCCCGGCTTTACTGCCCGCTATCCGGAGATAGAGCTGGATCTGGATTTTAACGACCGGCTGGTGGACGTGATCGGCGAAGGTTATGACGCGGTGCTGCGCAGCGGTGATTTTGCCGACTCGCGGCTGAAGGCACGCCGGCTCGGCAGCTTTCGTTTCCGGCTGGTGGCATCAGCAGAGTATCTTGCCGCGCGAGGCGTACCGCAGCGGCCGCAGGATCTGACGGCTCATGCCTGCCTGCTGTACCGTTTTTCCGGCAGCGGCCAGCTGCAGCCGTGGCAGTTTACCGGTGGGGCAGAGAGCGGGCTGGCACTGAGTGGCCCGCTGGTGTTTAACAACCTGGAGGCGCAGATCTCCGCCGCCCGGCGCGGACTGGGGCTGATCTACGTGCCGGATTTCGCGGTGCAGGAATATGTGGAATGCGGAGAACTGTCCAGCGTGCTGGATGCGCATATTACCGCCGGTGGGCAGTTTTCCCTGCTGTGGCCGGGCAACCGCCATCTGCTGCCAAAACTGCGGGTGCTGATTGACTATCTGGCAGAACACATCGGCCTTGCGCCATAAAAAAAGGACCGGCGGTTAAGCCGGTCCCTTTAGCCGATGGCCAGGCCCGCCGGACAGGCGGGCGAGGGCGATCAGTGGTCGAACATCGCAGAGATAGACTCTTCGTTGCTGATGCGGCGGATCGCCTCAGCCAGCATGCCGGAGAGGGTCAGGGTGCGCACGTTAGGCAGCGCCTTGATCTCAGCAGGCAGCGGGATGGTATCGCACACTACCACCTGATCGAGCACCGAGTTACGCAGGTTTTCCACCGCGTTACCCGAGAAGATTGGGTGAGTTGCGTAAGCGAAGACGCGTTTAGCGCCGCGTTCTTTCAGCGCTTCTGCGGCTTTACACAGGGTGCCACCGGTATCGATCATATCGTCAACCAGCACGCAGTCACGGCCCGCAACATCGCCGATGATATGCATCACCTGGGAGACGTTAGCACGCGGACGACGCTTGTCGATAATCGCCATATCGGTGTCGTTGAGCAGCTTAGCGATAGCACGGGCGCGAACCACGCCGCCGATGTCCGGGGAAACCACGATCGGGTTTTCCAGGCCAATCTGCATCATGTCTTCCAGCAGGATCGGGCTACCAAATACGTTATCAACCGGGACGTCAAAGAAGCCCTGAATCTGTTCAGCGTGCAGATCCACAGTCAGAACGCGGTCAACGCCTACGCTGGAGAGAAAGTCGGCTACCACTTTGGCGGTGATAGGCACACGGGCAGAACGCACGCGGCGGTCCTGACGTGCATAGCCAAAGTAAGGGATAACCGCAGTAATACGACCAGCGGAAGCGCGACGCAGGGCGTCAACCATCACAACCAGTTCCATCAGGTTGTCGTTGGTTGGGGCACAGGTGGACTGGATGATGAAAATATCACCACCGCGTACATTTTCATTGATTTGTACGCTCACTTCACCATCACTGAAACGACCGACGGCGGCGTCGCCCAGGCTGGTGTAAAGGCGGTTGGCAATACGTTGTGCTAGTTCCGGGGTGGCGTTACCAGCAAAAAGCTTCATATCAGGCACGAGAAGAACCTCAGGCTTGCGTCCAGAGAATGAAAAAGCGTAAACGGTACCGGGCGACATACCGCAAACGTTTTCATACGGGTGTATTTCCCCCTGAGTATAGTGTACGCGGTACCGGCTACTCAGGGTTAAATGGTTAGCGATGTGCAGTATCCGGATCGGGTGACACTGTCACATCAGCTCAGTTGCTCTGAAAGGGTGCGGTGCAGCGGCGAGACGTTAACGCCCCGCGCAACAAAACCCTGCAGCCCTTTCGGGGCCAGCTCAAGCACCTGACGGGCGGATTGCTCGGTATTGAATTCGGCAAACACACAAGCACCGGTTCCGGTCAGGCGCGACGGCGCGTATTCTAGCAGCCATGAAAGCAGCGATTCAACCTCGCGAAAACGTTTTCTTACGGCTGACTCACAATCATTGTGGAAATCTGCCTGTAAAAGCTGCACCAGAGGTCGCTTTGGCGTGTTGCGAATCAGGTCGGGATCGTTAAACACCTGTGGCGTAGCGATACTGACCCCCGGATGCATGACCAGATACCACTTCTCGGCCGGTGTCACCGGCGTCAGCTGTTCACCCACGCCCTCGGCAAAGGCGGCAAAGCCCCGCACGAATACCGGCACGTCGGCACCCAGCTGCAGGCCGAACTCGGCCAGCTCGGCCAGGCTGAAGCCGGTCTGCCACAGGTGATTAAGCGCCACCAGTACCGTAGCCGCATTGGAAGAGCCACCGCCCAGCCCGCCGCCCATCGGCAGGCGCTTGTCTACCGCCAGCCGCGCTCCGGCAGATTCGGGCAGGGTACCCCGTGCTGCCGCCCGATCGCGCAACAACGTGGCGGCACGCACGATCAGGTTTTCAGCATCCGGCACGCCGGGCACCGGCGTAAGCAGGCGCAGTTCGCCATCCTGCGTTGGCTCAATGCGCAGGGTGTCGCCGTAGTCGAGGAACTGAAACAGCGTTTGCAGATCGTGATAGCCGTCAGCGCGACGGCCGGTGATGTAAAGAAACAGGTTCAGCTTTGCCGGCGAAGGCCATTCGGTTGTCATTTAACGGTCCAGCTGTCCATTTTCAGTTTGATGCGCTGGCTGCCTTCGGTCAGCTCAAGGTTCGATGGCAGCGTCGGGTTCTGCTTGCTGTCGTAGCCCTGGTAAGTGACGTGCCACTGTTTACCGCCCTGGCTGTAGTTAACCTCACGCAGGCGGTACTGGTCATCCAGCCGGTAGTCGCTGGCTTCACCAGGCAGGCCGAGCATCCACTGGCGCAGGTTCTCCAGCGGGATCGCCATACCGGTCAGCTGGGAGATCATATCGGCGGCATCACGGCTGACGTAGCGTTTGCCCTTGTTATCGACGATTTGTGCCACCTGGCCCTGCTGGTCAAGCTGAAGTTCGGTGCTGCCCAGCGGGTTAGTCAGCAGCAGGCGGTAACGATCCGGCGCGGTCTGCTGCCAGTTAAAGCGGGCATACACCTTCTGCTTATCGCTCAGGTAGGCGAAGGCACCGCGGGTCTGGAACTGGGTGATTTTAGCCACCGCCTGCTGGTGCTGGCGCCACTGCGGGGAGTCGGGGCTCTGGCCCGGTTTTGCGGTCTGGTCGGTAGTGCTTACGCAGCCAGCCAGCACCACGGCGGCCAGAGGAAGCAGCCGCATCAGGCGGCGAGTCGGCATTAACATAGTCAGAAAAGCTCCTTGTACTCGTTTCGGGCAGTCATGCCGCGCAAGCCGTCACGCTAACCAGCTAACGCGGCGGCGTCAATGCTTAAAAGGTCTCAAAAATAAGGATATGAGGCAGAGCTTGTTACAGTGATAGATGAAGCATAGCTTTTATTGATCCCGCGCATCTTGTAGAATGCGCTTCACAAAACCCTGACAACTGTGGGATTACCCCAACCTCGTACCATGACGTTACTGGCTCTCGGCATCAATCACAAAACGGCCCCTGTTGCACTGCGCGAGCGTGTGACCTTCTCACCAGACACGCTTGAGCTGGCGCTCAACAGCCTGCACGCGCAGCCTCTGGTGCAGGGCGGTGTGGTGCTCTCTACCTGTAACCGCACCGAGCTCTACCTCAGTGTAGAACAGCAGGAGAACCTGCAGGAGCAGCTGGTCAGCTGGTTGTGTGATTACCATCAGCTCAGCGTCGATGAGGTGCGTAAAAGCCTTTACTGGCACCAGGGTGACGAGGCGGTCAGCCACCTGATGCGCGTGGCCAGCGGGCTGGACTCGCTGGTGCTGGGTGAACCACAGATCCTGGGCCAGGTGAAGAAAGCTTTTGCCGACTCCCAGCGCGGCCACTCGCTCTCCAGCGAGCTTGAACGCCTGTTCCAGAAATCCTTCTCCGTCGCCAAACGCGTGCGTACCGAAACAGAAATCGGTGCCAATGCGGTATCGGTGGCGTTTGCCGCCTGTACCCTGGCGCGGCAGATTTTCGAATCCCTTGCCGACGTGACCGTGCTGCTGGTCGGGGCGGGCGAGACCGTTGAACTGGCCGCGCGCCATCTGCGTCAGCATAAAGTAAAAAAACTGATGATCGCCAACCGCACCCGCGAACGCGCTCAGGCGTTAGCCGATGAAGTGGGGGCGGAGGTGATTAGCCTGCCGGAGATTGATGCACGGCTGGCCGAAGCCGATATTATTATCAGCTCTACCGCCAGCCCGCTGCCGATTATCGGTAAAGGTATGGTTGAACGCGCGCTGAAGCAGCGCCGTAACCAGCCGATGCTGCTGGTGGATATTGCGGTACCGCGTGATGTGGAGCCGGAAGTCGGCAAACTGGCTAACGCCTACCTCTACAGCGTGGATGATCTGCAGGCGATTATCGAAAGCAACCTGGCGCAGCGCAAAGCCGCTGCCGTGCAGGCGGAAACCATCGTGGTGCAGGAGAGCGGCGAATTTATGTCGTGGCTGCGTGCGCAGAGCGCGGTGGAAACCATTCGCGAGTACCGGTCGCAGGCCGAGCAGGTGCGCAGCGAGCTGGAAGAGCGCGCGCTGGCGGCGCTGCAGAACGGTGCCAACGCCGAAGAGGTGATGCGTGACCTCGCCCGCAAACTGACCAACCGCCTGATCCACGCGCCAACCAAATCCCTTCAGCAGGCCGCCCGCGATGGCGATGGCGAACGCCTGCAAATTTTACGCGACGGCCTCGGGCTGGAATAGCGTTTACGCCTCTTTTTGACAAGGTAAAACACCATCAATGAAGTCTTCTATTGTTGCTAAACTGGAAGCCCTGCAGGAGCGCCACGAAGAAGTGGAGGCGATGCTGGGCGACGCTGGCGTGATCGCCGACCAGGAACGTTTTCGCGCGCTCTCGCGGGAGTATGCGCAGCTGACGGATGTCACCCAGTGCTTCCGCCAGTGGCAGCAGACCCAGGAAGATATCGAAACCGCAGAAATGATGCTCGGCGATCCTGAAATGCGTGAAATGGCGCAGGAAGAGCTGACCGCGGCCCGCGCCGCCAGCGAAAGCCTTGAGCAGCAGCTGCAGGTCCTGCTGCTGCCGAAGGATCCGGATGACGAACGCAGCTGCTTTATCGAAGTGCGCGCCGGCACCGGCGGCGACGAAGCGGCGATTTTCGCCGGCGATCTGTTCCGTATGTACAGCCGTTACGCCGAATCCCGCCGCTGGAAGGTGGAGGTGATGAGCGCTAACGAAGGCGAACACGGCGGCTACAAAGAGGTGATTGCCAAAGTGATCGGCGAGGGCGCTTACGGGCGTCTGAAGTTTGAATCCGGCGGCCACCGCGTGCA
Source organism: Erwinia sp. B116 (assembly GCF_002865965.1). NCBI lineage: Bacteria > Pseudomonadati > Pseudomonadota > Gammaproteobacteria > Enterobacterales > Erwiniaceae > Erwinia > Erwinia sp. B116. The sequence goes on along the minus strand of NZ_JRZZ01000053.1, from coordinate 14,347 downwards.
GCGCGTGCCGGAAACCGAATCGCAGGGGCGTATTCACACCTCGGCCTGTACGGTAGCGGTGATGCCGGAACTGCCGGAGGCCGAGCTGCCGGACATTAACCCGTCCGATCTGAGAATTGACACCTTCCGCTCCTCCGGGGCCGGTGGTCAGCACGTGAACACCACCGACTCGGCGATCCGCATCACCCACCTGCCGACCGGCATCGTGGTGGAGTGTCAGGATGAGCGTTCGCAGCACAAAAACAAAGCCAAGGCGCTGTCGGTGCTGGGCGCGCGTATTCACGCCGCCGAGATGGCCCGTCGCCATCAGGAAGAGTCCTCTACCCGGCGTAACCTGCTGGGCAGCGGCGACCGCTCCGACCGTAACCGTACCTACAACTTCCCGCAGGGGCGCGTTACTGACCACCGCATTAACCTGACCATCTACCGCCTGGATGAGGCGATGGAAGGCAAGCTTGATGCGCTGATCGAGCCGATCGTGCAGGAGTATCAGGCCGACCAGCTGGCGGCACTCGCCGGGCAGGATTGATGCAGATCCGCAGCTGGCTGCGTGCGGCCACCCAGCGGCTGGCCGCCAGCGACAGCCCGAAGCGTGATGCGGAGATCCTGCTGGGGCAGGTGACCGGCAAAACACGCAGCTGGCTGATCGCCTTTGACGATCGCGAACTGGACGCGCAGCAGCTGGCCGCGCTGGAGCCGTTGCTGGCGCGCCGCGAAGCGGGTGAGCCGGTGGCGTACCTGACCGGCGAGCGCGAGTTCTGGTCGCTGCCGCTCAGCGTGTCACCGGAGACGCTGATCCCGCGGCCGGACAGCGAAGTGCTGGTGGAACAGGCGCTGCTGCGCCTGCCCGCCGGCCCCGGCCAGGTGCTCGACCTCGGCACCGGCACCGGCGCGATTGCGCTGGCCATCGCCAGCGAGCGGCCGGAGTGCGCGATCGCTGGCGTCGATCGTATCCCGGCCGCGGTGGCGCTGGCGCAGCATAATGCCGCGAAGCTCTCGCTGACCAACGCCCGTTTCCTGCACAGCCACTGGTTCAGCGCGCTGACCGGGCAGCAGTTTGCGCTGATCGTCAGCAATCCCCCCTATATTGATGCCGCCGACCACCACCTGGCCGAAGGTGACGTGCGCTTTGAACCGGCCAGCGCGCTGGTGGCGGACGATCATGGCCTGGCCGATATCAGGGCGATTGCCGCCGACGCGCCCGCGCATCTGCTGGACAACGGCTGGCTGCTGCTGGAGCACGGCTGGCAGCAGGGTGCTGCCGTACGGCAGATCCTCGCCGCTCAGGGCTTTGCCCATATTGCCACCTGCCAGGACTACGGCGGCAACGATCGGGTCACCTGCGGGCAAAAAACGCGTATTTAAGGAGTCTTATGGCCGAATGGTATCTGCCGCTGAAACACTTTCATCTGCTGACGGTTGTCCTTACCGCGCTGATGTTTATCCTGCGTTTCTGCTGGCTGTTGCGCGGCTCACCGCTGTTGCAACAGCGCTGGGTGCGCATTATCCCCCACCTTAACGACACGCTGCTGCTGCTGTCAGGCGTGCTGCTGGTCACGGTTACCCACTTTTATCCCTTTTCACCGCAGGGCAGCTGGCTGACTGAGAAGCTGTTTGGCGTTATTATCTATATCGCTCTCGGTTTTATCGCCCTGGGCAAACGTCCACGCGCGCAGAAGGTGCGCTGGATTGCGTTTATTGTGGCCCTGGCCGCGCTGGTGGCAATCGTAAGGATAGCTACAACTAAAATGCCACTGTTGGGGTTTGTATGACGTCCATAGCTGAATTTGATTTTACCGCCGCGCCGCTGAGTGAGGCGGTGCTGAACGCGTCAGAAAGCATTCGCGGTGACTTCCCGTCGGCCGAGGTACGCGCGCAGCTGGCGCAGCTGGTCGCCGAGGCGCGGGCCGCCATCCCGACCGATCTGGCCGCCGACTTACAGCTGGAGCAGCTGATCGCGCTGTTCTGGCACCAGTGGGGGTTTGGCGGTGCCAGCGGCGTGTATCGCCTGTCTGACTGCCTGTGGCTGGATAAGGTACTGCATACCCGCCAGGGAACCGCCGTCTCGCTGGGGGTGATCTTCCTGCATATCGCCGGCGAACTGGAGCTGCCGCTCTACCCGGTAATTTTCCCCACCCAGCTGATCCTGCGTGCCGAGTGGATAAACGAGGAGGTGTCGCTGATTAACCCGTTTGACGGTGATACCCTCGACGACCACACGCTGGAAGTCTGGCTGAAGGGCAATATTGGCCCGGTGGCCGAGCTGTATGAAGAAGATTTACAGGAATCGGAACCGCTCAGCGTGCTGCGCAAAATGCTCGACACCCTGAAAGCGGCGCTGATGGATGAAAAGCAGATGGAAATGGCGCTGCAGGTCAGCCAGCTGCTGATTGATATGGATCCGGAAGACCCTTATGAAATCCGCGACCGTGGGCTGATCTTCGCCCAGCTCGACTGCGAGCACGTGGCGGTGAACGACCTGACCTACTTTGTTGAACAGTGCCCGGAAGATCCGATCAGCGACATGATTAAGCTGCAGATCCACTCGATTGAACAGAAACAGATTACCCTTCACTAACTTCAGTGAACCTGAATGATAAGGCGATGAAATGAATCAGAAAGTGGTTAATATTGGCGATATCCCGGTCGCAAACGACCTGCCATTCGTCCTGTTTGGCGGTATGAACGTGCTGGAGTCACGCGACCTGGCGATGCGTATCTGCGAGCATTACGTTACCGTGACCCAGAAGCTGGGCATCCCTTACGTATTCAAAGCGTCGTTTGACAAAGCCAACCGCTCCTCTATCCACTCTTATCGTGGCCCGGGCCTCGAAGAGGGGATGAAAATCTTCCAGGAGCTGAAACAGGCCTTCGGCGTTAAAATCATCACCGACGTGCACGAAGCCAGCCAGGCGCAGACGGTGGCCGACGTGGTCGACGTCATCCAGCTGCCGGCGTTCCTCGCCCGCCAGACCGATCTGGTGGAAGCGATGGCCAAAACCGGCGCGGTGATCAACGTGAAAAAACCACAGTTCGTCAGCCCCGGCCAGATGGGTAACATCGTCGACAAATTCGCCGAAGGCGGCAACGACAAAGTGATCCTCTGCGATCGCGGAGCCAACTTCGGTTACGACAACCTGGTTGTAGACATGCTCGGCTTCAACATCATGAAACAGGTTTCCGGCAACAGCCCGGTGATCTTCGACGTCACCCACGCCCTGCAGTGCCGCGACCCGCTCGGTGCTGCCTCCGGCGGCCGCCGCGCCCAGGTGGCAGAACTGGCGCGCGCCGGCATGGCCGTCGGCATCGCCGGCCTGTTTATCGAAGCCCACCCGGACCCGGCCAACGCCAAATGCGACGGCCCATCCGCGCTGCCGCTGGACAAACTTGAGCCGTTCCTCGCCCAGATGAAAGCCATCGACGACCTGGTCAAAAGCTTCCCGGCGCTCGACACCAGCAACTAAACCCGCGCCCGATCGCCAGACGCAAAAAAGCCACCCTAAAAAGGTGGCTTTTTTTCGCATAATACCCACCCAACCAGCCTAATCTTGCCAACCCATCCAACCTAGTCAATGTAGCTAACTCAGACAACACTGACGCCCATTATCAGGGAGGGCAGTGGGATGAGCCCGTAGCGGGGTAACCCGCGGAGGGTCGCCCGCTGACAGGCCCGAAACTCTCGCTCCAACAGACAACACGTCCACACACTCGATCAAACAGACAACGGGCCCTTAAAAGACTCAACCAGACAACGACACGGCAAATTATCAGGGAGGGCAGCGGGATGAGCCCGCAGCGGGGTAACCCGCGGAGGGTCGCCCGCATGACGGCTGGCACTCTCGATCGCACAGACGACTTAAGCACCGAAGCCCAAAGACGACTTAAGCACCGAATCCAAAAAGGATCACAGCATCACCGTCATCAGATACGCCACAAACAGCGCCAGATGCGCCGCCCCGTTCAGCACATTCGTGCGCCCGGTCGAAAACGAAATCTGACACAGCACCAGCGCCGACACCATCACCACCATCTGCGGCGACTCCAGCCCGAAAATCAACTCCTGCCCGGTCAGCGTGGCAATAATCGTCACCGTCGGCACCGTCAGAGAAATCGTCGCCAGCACCGAACCAAAAAACAGATTCATCGCGCGCTGCACCTGATTGGCCAGCACCGCCTTAATCGCCCCCAGCCCCTCGGGAGACAGAATCAACAACGCCACCAGGAAACCGGTAAAGGCCTCGGGCGCCTTCAGCGTCTCCAGCAATGAACCCAACGTATTGGCGTTCATCTTAGTCACCGCAATAACCGCAATCAACTGCACCACTAACATCCCGGTATGCCAGGCGCTGGAATGCGCGGAAGGCTTACCATGATGCGGATCGTCACCGTCATCCTCATGCTCATACACGAACAGACTCTGATGCGTCTTGGTCTGGATCAGCAGAAACACCCCGTACATCGCCGCGGAAATCGCCGACACCAGCAGCGCCTGGCCGGTGGTGAAATTGCCACCCGGCAACGCGTCCGGCAACACCAGCACGATCATCGCCAGCGGGAAAATCGCAATCAGATACTGCTTCACCCCGGCCAGATTCACGTACTGGGTGGCAAACTTGCGCCCGCCAAGCAGCAGCGCAAAACCGACCAGACCACCGGTAACGATCATAATGATGGAATAAAGCGTATCGCGCATCAGCGCCGGTGCGGCATCGCCGGTCGCCATCAGCGCAGAAATCAGACTCACCTCAAGGATCACCACCGACAAACTGAGGATCAGCGAGCCGTAAGGTTCGCCGAGGCGGTGGGCAAGCACGTCGGCGTGGCGCACCACGCTAAAGGCGCTGCTGAGAATGGCGACCAGCGCCAGCAGGTTAATACCGATCACTGCGGGTAATGAGTTAGTTCCGCCCCATAACCATAAAACGGCCATCGCGGCAGCAGTCAAAATCAGGGAGTACTCTTTGTGACGGGTCTTGCTCTCGGATGCACTCATAGGCTAACGCTCCTGCTCTGTTCCGTGACCTGAAAAGGGAAATTCCCGGTCAGTTTAAAGGTGTCGCATGAAGTATCAGCGACAAGTGCCTAAAGTGTAACCTTTTTTAAGGGGGCTCGTGGAGACTTTACGGAATTTTACGGAATATTGGTAAAAAATGAATGGAGGTGCTATTTATCATAAGCATCCTAAATAAGACTATATAAATTAGTGATATTGCGACTGCGATAAATGTTATTTGCATGATTAAAGCGATGTTAATGCGGCTGGTTAAGCCCTAAAACAGCACTGTAACAACTAAAAGTTAGTCAGGCAGTTATAAATGGTAGCTTGAAAAACAACCGCTCTCAACCAGTGAAGATTACAGCGGTTTTGCCCGCCGCCACTTCAGCCGCGCCGGCAGACAGCGCTGCGGCTGCTCCAGCGGGCGCTCCTCAATCAGCTGTCCGATCATCTCAAAGCAGTTCCACGCCAGCAGACGCTCGTCCTGCTCAACGGTATCAATACGCACCGACAGCGCATCATACAGATAGTGGTCGTCAAAGCTGCACAGGTGCATCGGCGTGTTTAACAGCCCGTGCTGGCTCAGGTAGCGCAGCACCCCCTCCTGCAGCCCGCAGGCGGCGCAGAACAGCGCCTGCGGCACCCGGCCCAGCCGCGCATACAGCTCGGCGAACATCTCATAGCCTGAACTGGCATGGTAATGGCCGTGCATAATCCACTCCGGCCTGACCGCCAGCCCGGCGCGTTCCAGCCCGAGCCGATAGCCCGCCAGCCGATCGCGGGTCGGTGAGATGCGCGGCTGGCCGCCGAAAAAGTAGATCTCTTCATAGCCCTCACGCGCCACGGCTTCCAGCAGGGTGGCGGTGGGAGAGGTGGCTTCGGTGATGACCAGCGGCAGCGTCGACTCGCCGAGATGGCGGTCAAACAGCACCACCGGCAGCTGCTGGTTAATTTTCTGATAGTCGCTGTCGTTTAGCTGGCTGGAGGCCACGATCAGCCCGTCAACCTGGCGCTGGATCAGATTGCTTACCGCCAGCGTCTCCTGGCTGGCGTTCTCTGCGGTACAGGCGATCAGCAGCTGCAGCCCGGCGTCGCGGCACAGCATCTCCAGCTCGTGGGAAAAACGGGCGAAGCCGTGGTTGGTCATCTCCGGGACCACCAGCCCGAGGGTGTTGCTGCGGCTGGAGTTGAGGGCGCGGGCGTGAATGCTCGGCTGGTAGTGCTGTTCGCGGGCCACGTCCAGCACCCGCTGGCGGGTCGTTTCGGCCACGCGCAGCTCTTTGCCACGACCGTTGAGCACCAGGCTGGCGGTGGACTTGGAGACTCCGGCCAGCCTGGCGATATCGTTGATGGTGATACGTTTGCTTTTGGTCACAGTGGCTTACGCGTAAAGGCTCAATGGCTCATTCTATCACGCATTGCTGCAACCTCCAGTGACGCAGGGTAATTTGCGCGTTGCCGGTCAGGCGCAGCCGCGGCTCCGGCTGCGGGAAATAGCGTGAAGACATTACCGCGTCGCCGTCGTTGATAAAGATTTCGACGCTGGAGCGATCGCAGAGAATACGCAGCTGCCGTACCTCGCCGTGCCAGTAACGCGTCTCCTCTTCACCGCTGCGCAGATTATGCCGCCGCAGGGTCAGGCCGTGGCGATCGGCGCTCAAATGCAGGGTGTCAGCAAAGCTGAAATGACAGCTACCGGTCAGCGTCAGCTCCAGCTCGGCGCTGCCGATATCGACGGCGGGCAGGTTCTCTGCGATGCCCCGCAGCTGCGTCTCCTGCCCGCGCAGCTGCTGCAGCTCCCGCACCGGCCGCTGGCGCAGCCGGTCGCCGTGCAGCGTCAGCTCGCGCGGGCAGGTCATAGTGTGCATCCAGCCGTGCTCACGGGTTGGTTGCGCGAATTCATCGCCGTCGGGAATGCCCATCCAGCCGATCAGCAGCCGGCGACCGTCGTCGGCCAGGGTGGTTTGCGGCGCGTAGAACTCGAAGCCGTGATCCAGCTCGTGAAAGTCGCCGTGGCGGTACTGCACGCCCGGGTAATCCAGCGTGCCGCAGAAGTAGCCGCTCTGGAAGGTATTGCGCCAGCGGTACTGTTCGGCGGGCAGCCCCTGCGGGCAGACCAGCAGCACGTCGCTGTCGTCCAGCGTAAACAGGTCCGGGCACTCCCACATATAGCCAAAATCACCCAGCCCGTTGACCCGGCTGCCGGCAATTTCGCCGAGCAGCGTCCAGTCGTGCAGGTCAGCGGAGCGCAGCAGCAGCACTTTGCCCTGCAGCTGCTGATCCTGTGCGCCCAGCACCATGTACCACTGCCCGTCGTGCTGCCACACTTTCGGGTCGCGCACGTGGCCGGTGTACCCTTCCGGCAGCGCCAGCACCGGCCCCAGCTTGCGGAAGCTGCCGTCGCTCTGCTGTTCGGCGAGGCACTGCCAGGCGGTGCGGCCGCCGTCGGCAAATTTGACGTTGCCGGTGTAGACCAGCGTCAGCACCCCCTGATTATCCACCGCGCTGCCGGAGTAGCAGCCGTGGCTCTCATACTCTTCTGCCGGAGCCAGCGCCAGCGGTTCGTGCCGCCAGTGAACCAGGTCGGCCGAGCTCCACTGGCCCCAGAACTTGGCACCGTGGGCGCAGGCCAGCGGGTTCCACTGGTAGCACAGCACATAGCGGCCGTTAAACTGAATAAAGCCGTTCGGGTCATTCATCAGCCCCACGGTGGGGGCGAGGTGCCAGGCGGGGCGATGACGGTCGGCGGCAGCGCGCGGCTGGCCGCTGAGCACCGCGCGTAGCGCCTGGTTCAGTAAACGGGACTCACTCATGCTTTACTCTCCGGCCTGATTTTCAGCAGCAGCGACAGCGTGAACGCCACGCCGAAGGCGATCGCCATCCCGACCAGATAGCTGAGCATCGAGCTGCCCTGCACGATCGCCAGGCCCGGCAGGGCGGTCAGCCCGACGGCGGTCATATTGACGTGCATAATCACCACCCAGGCGCCGCCCGCCGCGCCGCCCGCCAGGCCGGCGATAAACGGCGTGATATAACGCAGGTTCACGCCAAAAATCGCCGCTTCGGTAATGCCCAGCATCGCGGAGAAGGCGGAAGGCAGCACGATGCTGCGGGTTTTCACGTCGCGCACCTTGAACCACACCGCCAGACAGGCCCCGGCCTGGGCGACGTTGGCCATCGACCAGATCGGCAGCAGGAAGTTGACGCCGATCGACGGGTTACCCAGCAGCCCGGCCTCAATGGCGTGGAAGCTGTGGTGAACCCCGGTAATCACGATCACCGAATAGAGCCCGCCAAACAGCAGCCCGGCCAGCCAGCCGGCGTGGGCAATCAGCGTACTGAGCACCAGCGAAATGCCGTCGCCCAGTCCGCGCCCCAGCGGGCCGATAATCAGCAGCGCGACAAAGCCGGAGATCACCACCGTCAGGAACGGCGTCAGGATGATGTCCAGCGCGTCCGGGATCACCCGACGCAGCCGCTTCTCGCAGTGGCTCATAAACCACACCGTCAGCAGCACCGGGAACACCGTGCCCTGATAGCCGATCATCGCCACGTCGAGGCCGAAGAAGTTCATGGTCTGGAAACCGCCCGCCACGCCCCAGGCGTTGGTCAGCGCCGGGTGGGTGAGGATGCCGCCCAGCGTCGCCCCCAGATAGGGGTTGCCGCCGAACTCACGGGCGGCGGTGAAGCCGATCAGGATCGGCAGAATGATAAACGCCGCCGAGCTGAACATATCCAGCATGATAAACAGCGCGCTGCTGGCATCGGCCCAGCCGTAGCTTTTGACCATCCCCAGCAGGCCCATCAGCAGGCCGGAGGCGACGATCGCCGGAATGATCGGTACAAAGATGTTCGACAGCACCCGCGCCAGGCGCTGGAACGGGTTGAGTTTTTTCGCCGCGATGTTCGCCGCGTCGCTCTTGCTCGACTCGCTGATGCCGGCGGCCTGGATAAAGGCGGCATGCACCTTGTTAACCAGCCCGCTGCCAAAAATAATCTGCATCTGCCCGGCGTTACGGAAGCAGCCTTTCACGCCCTCCAGCGCCTCGATGGCCTCTTTCTGAACCAGGCTGTCGTCCACCATCACCAACCGCAGGCGGGTGGCGCAGTGGGCGGCGCTGGCGATATTCTCGCGGCCGCCAAGCAGCGGCAGCAGATCGCGGGCCGTTTTTTCAATATCCATGTTATCCCCTGTTATACGTTAAGACGGTGGCCGCTGGTCAGAACCAGGTTTCCATCTGAATGCCAAAATTCCACTCGCCGCCGGCGCTGAAGCCGCTGCTGCCAAAGGCGTCATCGCTGGCGTAGCGGTCCAGCGAGCTGTTCCAGTCCATCCAGCTGGTGAACAGGCGGATTTCCGGACGGGTGAAGAAGTCGCCGATATCCGCCACCTTGAAGGTCGGTGCCACGGTCAGCTTCCAGAAGCCGCCTGAAACCGCCTGGCGCTGCTTATAGCCCTGCGGGTCGAGATCCATATACTGATAGCTGCCCTCATAGGCCATGGCGAAGTTCGGGTTAATCTCCTGAATAAAGCGGGCGTTCAGCGTCGCCCAGCGATAGTCGTCGCCGGCGGCATAGCGATCGCGGCTGCTCTGCGCCAGCAGGGCCGGGGCGAAGCTCCAGTTCGGGTTCAGACGGGTCACGCCGTAGCTGGCCAGCCGCCAGGTTTGCGCCTGCTGCGTCAGGTTGCCGTCAGAGCCCAGCCCTTTGACTTCCGCCCCCAGCCCGCGTCCGTACAGCAGCGCGGTTTTCGCCTGGCCGTCGGCCAGCCCCCAGAAGCTGTCGTTATGCAGCGCCAGCATGGCGTGTGCGCCGGTGTCGCCGGCGCTGGCGTTGTTGCGGCTCTCATTGATACGTTCATCGTTGTCTTTGGCGCGCATGCCGCTGACCATCAGCTGCCACGGGCCGGCAAAGGTGTTGGCGGTGACGATATAGTTCTCGATGGTGTTATCGATGGTTTCAATATTGCCAAAATTACGTCCGTAGACCGAGAAGTTGCTTTTCAGCCCGTCGCGCCACTGCACGTCGTAGATGCCGCCGCCGGTACCGGCGAGGAACACCACGTCGCTGTCCAGCCAGTGGATGTCGAAGTTGTCGCGGTCAAAGCGTTTACCGGCCCACAGCGTACTGTGATCGAAGACGCCGTTAAACGCCGGCAGCTCGCCGAGTTCGACGAAGGCCTGACGAATGTTCAGCTCGCTGGTGCCGCCGGTCCAGTCGTTGTAGCTGCGCTGACCGTCGGCCAGCATCGCCTTGAAGCGGGTGGTGGCACCGTTGGCCAGCTGCTGCTTATGTTCGAAATTCAGCTCAACGTAGGTGTTGTTTTCATTGCCTAAACGCCCGACCGCGCCGCCGGTCTCGCCGGCCGGGGTAAGGTAAGGGCCGCTCTGGGTGCCGGCCGCCGAGTCGTTCATAATCAGACCGGAGCGGGCGTAGCCGTGGAATTCAAAGCCATCGGCAAAGGACGGTTTGCCGGCCACCGGCGCGGGGGCGGGTGCCGCAGGCGCGGCCGGGATTGCGGCAGACGCGGTGCCGGTATTTGGGGCTGCCGGAGTTGTCGAGGTTGGCGCACTGGCAAAGGCACCCGCACCCGCAGCACCGGCCGTTGCCTGCGCGTTGCCGCGCTGCGTTTCCAGCCGGGCGACGGTTTTCTCTGCGCTGGCGGCGCGCTGCTCTGCGTCACTGGCGCGTTTTTCCGCCTGCTGCAGGCGCTGTTCCATAGCGATCAGCCGTGCTTCCAGGCTATCAAGGGTGGCGGCCTGGGAAAGAGGGGTGGCAAGGGCAATACCGATTGCCAGCGCCAGCGTGCTTATTTTTTTCATCGTAACGGTTCCCTGAGTATGCGTTGTTTTATTGTTTTGCTAAACCGGTTCGATAAGAAGGGTAAAAGATCGTGGCCGATCCTTTCAATCAGATTTGCTAACCCGGTTCAGGAACTGTGACCGGGTTAGCAATTTGTGCCTTCGTGTGGGCGGTTACTGCCGGTATTCAGTCCGCTGCGGCGAGATCGCGGGCGTACGGCAGGGCGGTCATCGCCCCTTTGGCGGTGGTGGCGGCGGCACCGCTGCGCTGGGCCTGGTCAATCGCTGCGGCCAGACGGGCCGGGGCCAGCGGATTGGCCTCCTGCGCCAGCGCCGCCAGCAGCCCGGCGACAAAGGCATCCCCCGCGCCGGTGGTATCCACCACGCTGACTTTCGGGGCAGGATAGTGCTGCAGCTGCTCACGGTGCCAGACGTAAACGCCCGCGCCGCCCAGCGTCACCAGCAGCAGTGCCGGCTGGTAACGTGCCGCAAAATCGTGGATGCGATCGCTCAGGCTGGCCGCCGCGCTCAGCACGTTCAGTTCGTCCTCGGACAGCTTAATGATATCTGCCGCCTGAAACGCCGCCTGCAGGCAGCGGTTCAGCTCGGCGGCGTCCGGCCACAGGTCGTCGCGCAGGTTGGGGTCGAAGCTTACCCAGCCGCCCGCCTGCTTCACCGCCGCCATCGCCTGCATCGCCGCGCTGCGGCTCGGTTCGGCGCTCAGGGCGATCGAACAGAGGTGCAGCCCTTCACCGGCGGCAAAGCGCGGCAGCCGTTCAGCGGTCAGAAACAGGTCAGCGGAAGGGCGCACCATAAAGGTAAACTGCCGCTCGCCGTCGGCATCCAGACCGACCAGCACCGTGGAGGTGCGCTGCCCGGTTTCGCGGGTCATATACCGCGTGTCCACCCGCTCCTGCTGCAGCGTGCTGCGCAGAAACTCACCGAACGGATCGTCGCCGACGCAGCCGATAAAGGCGCTCTCGCCGCCGAGCCGGGCCACGCCGACCGCCACGTTGGCCGGCGCGCCGCCGGGGCACTGCAGCAGCCGGTTATTCGCTTCCGGCAGCAGGTCCACCACCGCATCGCCCAGCACCCAGATTTTGTTACTCATCGTCACTCTCCTTAAGGTCATTTACGCGTAAGCTAAACTGGTTTAGCAAAAAATGGAAGAATTCCGTTCTTGTTTTGCGACCTGGAATTACGCTGACTGCGATGCGATGCGATGCGATGCGATGCGATGCGATGCGATGCGATGCGATGCGATGCGATGCGATGCGATGCGATAAAGGAAAGTACGCATGCAGCGGCGGGGTAAAAAGTATGGCGGGCACCTGTATCACGAAACCAGGCGCCCGCAGAGACTTTTTAGGGCGTTACCCTCTGGCCAGTTCTTTCCGCGCCAGCTCAGAGAGGAAGGAAGAACGATTGCGAAAGTGACCGTTTTTCTCAATATAACGGTCTATCGCCGTGAGCAAATTCCCCGGCATCGTCAGATTGAATTTGATCGCTTTTCTCTCATATTTCGCCGGATCCAGCTCAATCAGGGTGAGAAAGCCGCCATCTTCTTTCAGACGGCTGTCCCCCAGCCAGGCGGCCGGATCGCGGGGAACGACCACCGGATTGCCCATCTCAGTGAACACTTCCATATGCTGGCCGAATGCCGTTTCAGCATCACGTACGGCCGCTTCCAGGTTATCACCGGAGAAAAAGCACCCGTCAATATCGGGAAAATAGCCGTCATAGGTGCCACTTTCATTAATGAAAACAAAGATTGGATAGAGCATCGTAGCCTCACCAGATTAAGAATGACGATTTCAACAGTAAACAGGCAAATCGGATATCAGGCTCAAAACAGTTTCAGTCCTGATATTTCCTGTGCCTGTCTGATAATCCCCTTTGACAGATCCTTGCGAGGATAGGGAACGGTAATAATTTTAATGACTCCAGGCTTGCTCAGCGTCACATTACTGCCAGATTGCCGCTGCCTGAGCCAACCATCAGCCCGCAATTGCCGGATCAACTCCTCGCTACTCATCTGCTGTCCCTGTCAGTAAGTATGGGTATAATACCCATCATTTTGAACGTTAACCATGATTTTTGTAGGTGCTGCACCCACCATTTTGCACGGTTCAGCCGGCGTTTTTTGATACTGCAGGCGCTGTCCGTGAGATCGCTTAGTGTTTCAGCGGGATAAAAAACACTTTTTTGTTATGAAGCCGGTTACAGGCTTGCCGAACGGCCCTGAAATGCATATGGTCATCAGACGGGTCGGTTTTTTATCGTAAAACGGCCAGTTTCAGGAAGTGAGTCAATGAATAACAGGACGTTACGCAGTGGTGCAGGAGGGGTATGTTAACCAGAGATTTTTTAGCACGGGCGGACTGTAAGACCGCCTTTGGCGATATTGATTTGGCGCTGTTGTTAAGCGAAGAGCAGCGCGCGGCCTCGCTGGCGGCGACGCTGGCCAGCCGGCCCGATCACAGCCCGGTGTGGATATTTGGCTACGGCTCGTTGATGTGGAACCCGGTATTTGAGGCCGATGAAGCGGCGCCGGGCACCCTGCAGGGCTGGCACCGCGCATTCTGCCTGCGGCTGACCGCCGGGCGTGCCACCCGCAACCAGCCCGGACGGATGCTGGCGCTGAAAGAGGGCGGGCAGACCAGCGGTCTGGCGTTTCGCCTGCCGGAGGAGAAACTGCAGGAGGAGCTGGAGCTGCTGTGGAAGCGGGAGATGATCACCGGCTGCTACCTGCCGACCTGGTGCGGGCTGACGCTGGATGACGGCCGTACGGTAACGGCGCTGGTGTTTATTATGGACCCGCGCCATCCGCTGTATGAGTCCGACTCCTGCCCGCAGACCATCGCGCCGCTGATCGCCCAGGCCAGCGGGCCGCTGGGTACCAACGCGCAGTATCTGTTCTCGCTGGAGCAGGAGCTGCAGCAGCGCGGAATGGCCGATAACTGCCTGACCGGGCTGGTGGAGAAGGTGCGCGACCTGCAGCAGAACCATAACGGGCTGGCCGGCTGACGTCGGCCTCAGGGTTGCGGGTTTACCAGCCAGGTGCCCGCACGATCGATAGTCAGCTGCTGCTGGCGCACGCCGCCGGCGCTTTTCACCTGCAGCTGCCAGCTGCCCGCTGCCAGGTTCAGCACCGCCAGGCCATCACTGTCCGCCTTCACCGCCTGCACCTTACCGTTCACCAGCAGCGACTCGCCGCTGTTCAGCCGCAGATAGACCGTGGCTAAGCTGGCCGCAGGGGCCGCTGGCGTGGCGACGGCAGAACCCTGTGCGGCGGCGACCGGCGCATCATCGCGATTCAGCATCCACACCACGCCCGCCACCGCCGCCAGCGACAGCAGGCTTAACCCAAGCAGCGTGGGCGACAGCCGCCGCGGCGTCGCCGCCTGGGTGACTGGCGCCGCCGCTGCCGCCGCGTGGTTAATCGCCACGGAGGTGGGTTGAGCGGCGGCTGGCGTCAGACCCGCTGATGCTGCTGCCGGCTGTGCAGCAATATCAGCGGCGGGAATCGCTGCCGGTGCTGCCCCGGCAA
>NZ_JRZZ01000052.1:0-21883 GCF_002865965.1 Erwinia sp. B116 | reverse complement strand
CGGTGTCAGCCCCGGACAGTTCGAAAACCAGACCCTCGCTTAGGGGCGTGTCCACATTATGCGGGTAGGATCAATGAGGGTATCGGCCAGTTAATCTTTACAGTCTTGACTTCCAATAATTACATGCACTAGCTACCATGCAGGTGAGTGGTTACTATCGTGAAGCCGCACTTCCACCTGTCGTACCCAGCTTATCAGCGTTTAGCTGGCTGGTCCTAACTCGAGAGAGAGAAAGCATATGCAGTCAGATCTTATTAAAAAAAGAATCATTGGTAACCTAATCGGCGAGGTCGTCGAGCTGGATGCTTCTTCTCTCGAAATCGTTGGACATAGTCTCATTGAATTGCTCGAGGAAAATCGCCTAATCCATCACGGGCTCAATAAAGAATATAGGCCTGTTGGATACACTGTCGACACCTTTTCGCAAGGTTTCACGGTCGCCGGTGAATACAGCGCAGAGAAAGAGTACTTCCATGGCAAGGTTAGCAAAGCGTCAGCCGGGCAAGATACAGAGGGCGACAATCCCGAAGCCCCCGTTACGACTTACGCTAAGATCGAGAAAGATGTTCAGCATGTCCTTGACCATGCAGCAGGTAAGTTGCCCCAAAAAATCTATCTGATATGTAGCCAGGAGGAGCCAGAATCTTTTCGCGCGAAATTCAATTGCACGGCGATCGCTCAGGAGCATGGAGAGCGTCTTAACATTCTTGATGCGCGCGAGTTGGCAAGGCTAATCTTCGAGTTCTCCACGCAGAATCACACGGCTGCTGCTTTCTATACCGGTTTTTTCCCTGGTTTTTCCCAAGACCTCGACAACTATGCCTATTATGGCAAGGCTCCTGCATCATGTGAAAATCACGTCTCCGATGCTGCTGTGGTGGTTGCAATACGCGACCACTTCGCTCAGGGAAACCGTGTTTGTCTACTAACCGGCATCAGCGGCTCTGGTAAGACGCAGGCGACTATCGACTACCTGCATCAGGAAGGTTCGCGTTACGAAAACTACTTATGGATCTCTGGGGGGGACTGGAAGCCGGACTCCTCGCTAAGTTCAGTTCAACGCGCTAGAGGTGGCGTCGCTGTTAATGTGGCGGGCATCTTCAATAACTATAAGACGTTGCTTGTTATCGACAGCTTGGAGCGTGAGTTAGTCGAGAACTCACTTGATGATCTCTCGAAGGGGTTCGAGCGAGGTGGTCATGTAATAGTAACTTCACAGCTCAATCCAGCGAGCAAATCAGTGCTTCATATGCCTACAGCCTCGGCGGAGGTGGCTGCCGCCATTTTGGGCGAGGACAGTAATAGGCTAAGTGCAACAGCAGCAAAATTTATCGAGGCTTGTAGATTCTCCCCCCTTATCCTCGCAACTGTTCGTAAGCTGGTCGAAGCCGAAAACGTACCGCGCGAAGAAGTCTATGAAGAAATACTCGCCGAACCGCAGGTCATTTCAGATAGTAATGGCGCAGCAATTATGGGCAATATCTTGCAGAGATTGGACTCAAGATATCTCCTTGGTCTGGAAAAGATTGCAAACTCTGGATCATTCTCGAATGACGCCAAGTTTCTCGGGCATTTCCTAGGGCACGCCGTAAAGTTTCACCTTCAGCGTCTGTCGATACTAAAACCTGCAGTCGCGCCAGGGCTTCTGTCTGTGCACGACCTCATCTGCCAAGCCGTTCGTGACAAACCAGATGTCGAACTCATTGCCACCGCCGTTTCGCAGTATGTTGAAAAGCACTCGGGGGAGATGCTCCCTAGTGTAATTCGACAGATTCACTTATGCACATCTCAGCTTACGGAAAGCTATAAGCGACGTCAGACCCAGCAGCCAGATTGGCTGACTTACGCTTTGTTGCAACTGGATAGTGGCCGTAATCTTGTAAAAGATCAGGAACTTCATCGCCGAAGTATTCACTGCGGAGCGCCATTGCAAGAGCTGCTTTGTGTCATCGATGCGCAAGAGGCATTTGCCTATTCACTGGATCATGACGCTCGACTTCAGTACTTCGGTGCTTGTGCAGAAGAATATGGCAAGGCTCAGCAAGGAGATCCAGCATCTGAAGAGAATCTCGAGCTTTTGCACCATCAGGGCAAGGCATTGCGCCGCTGCGGTAGATTTGAAGAGGCTCTGAGCTGCTTTCAAAAGCTTCTAGAGATTCGTCCCGAGTGGCATGCAACTTATCTGCAGATTGCGCATATGGGGACACAGAACAAGGCCGACGAATCAATTAAAATGGCGGGAGCGCATGCAATGCAAACTCTCGTCGAGCGAGTTATCGCAGCTCCGTGGGATGTTCCATTACGAGTCTCATTAGCATCCGTCGCGCGACTTCGCTCCTATTGGAAGGTTGCCAACGAGGCGGTGAGCAATACTGAGCAGGTGCAGTCTCTTGCAGATGTGATTGCTCTGTCGGCTTTAGAAGGACTAGACCAATTTTATGAGGCCTACCTGTCTTTCACCTCCATTTTTGCCTATCAGCATCCGGAGATTTGCGTGGCGCTGGCTGAGGGATTCCCAGAGATTCTCTCCATGCCACCCGAATTGGTTGATAAGAGCCAATGGATTAGTGCGTGCGAGTCGCTTGGTAATACTGCAGTAGCAGCAGGCGAAGCAGGAAAGACTGATTTACGCGATAGAATCACGGCGGCCGGAGTTGTATTTGCCACGGCACTAGGGAGTAAACCTGGATTCAGGAGTTATGACGCACGCGCAATCGCCAAAATGTACCTTTTAGCCGGAATGTCGGATGAGGCGTTGGATACAATCTTGAAGATTCCGCCTGAAGTCCTCAACATGGACCATTGGCTATTGTATCGCAAGGCAGAGGCAGAATTAGGAGTTGGCAAACTTGGCGATGGATTGAAGACCGCTGAACGTGCTCTTGTGCTTGCCAAAGACGATAAAAAAGGGCTTGAGCGCATCGCTAGTTATCATGAGTTGCTTAGTAAATGCCATGAAGCCTTGGGTGCAACAGAGGCTGCAATCGAGCAAGCGGAGGCCGCGCTGGAGGCGTGCCAGGCAGGGAAGTATAAAAATGCGTTGGCGGGGAGATTGGAAGAGCTGAAGCGGCGAGAAAGCACCCATTTACCGGGGGCTTAGGATTTTCCTGGTCCATTCTTGATCGGATGCAATTGGTCGTTTACAGCCTGTCAAGACAAGCAGAAAACTGCCATGTGTTTGCTGTCGTAACACACAGCAGTCACTCCCTAGCATCCCTAAGTTGATCCTAATATGTGTTAGACAGTCGATTAGATTCTACTGTCGCTGTATTCAAAATTGCTGATAAGTTCAGCATGATAATTACACGGAAATTTGATGAACATCTTTGATTTCGACCAAGGCAATGCTGGTGAGAATTTGGCTGCAAGTGTGTTATCTCTAATTTTCAATGGAGAAGCTCTACGCGAGACCATGCGTGGAGAAGGAATAGGGGCCCTTGATCTTCAGTTGAAGTATCCAGTCAATTTTCCCAGCCCAACCCACGCACAAGTAGCAGTGCAAGTTAAAACCGGATCAAGCTTCGGGCGGTGGACGCCGACAAAAAATCGATGGCGCTTACAGAATATTGATAAAGATCACTTGAGAAAGTGGAAAGCTACCAATCAACCCGTAATTTTAATTTGGGTACGCCTTGATCCAGAAACAAAGATTTACTGGAAGCTCATCGACAAAAAAACGCCAATTGAGACCTTATCAGTTTCTGAAAATCACATTCTGACACCAGCCTCCAGATTTGAAATCGAGCGACTTATACATAAACAGCGCGAACCTATACGTGGAATGGGAAGGTTTACCGTTCCAGTATTCACCACTACTGCTCAAGTACGAGAATGGTCTCGTCCTAGATTTTCTAAAATCCGAGGAATTGTATCCAGCTGCCTTGGAACGATATCCATCAGCAATTATGCATGGCGACATCTAACAAGAATAACACGAGCCCAATCGCATATTCGAGATAGCTTGACAGTCTTGCCATTTGCCAAACAAATACTCGGAAAAACTCCGCACCAGATCCAAACTCTGCCTGGAACAACAGTGCAGAATGGAAACAAGATCTTCGTAAACAGAAAAGTGCTGGCGGTGTATAGAAACGTGCATTTCTCAGATAAAGGCAACTGCGTAGTATATGTAAGACTAGATGAGCAAATCATCTATGAAGACAACTGGAAGGAAAGAGCTTTGATTAGGCAGAAAGTCTTTCAAGAGCTTAGGCTGGAAAGCATTTATAGGAAAACAACGAAGAATTAGGGCGCGTCCCCCCTCTTCACAATCCTGTCCTACTCGCAGACATAAATGCCTTTGAGATCAAACACATACCTGAGAAGCGCGTGTAGGTATGATCGCGCGCGAGAGCCGGGGAGCGCGCGATCAAATTACAGGATACACCGATTTTGTCAAGAGAAGGCTCTGGCTATACTTGCAAAGCGAAGAGACCTTTTGAGTCAAAGCTGACCACCCTGATTCGATTGTAATCTACCTACTAAATCGGTCAGGGCTAATGCTATTTTTTACAGGGAAACTAGTCATTCAAACCAGTCCAACTAGAAACTTAGCCAACGAGTTTGAACACCCTCTTCCCGTTTTCAACACTACTTCCGCTGTCGGCCTTGCTTACCAAATCAGCCCACCATTGCATCATCGGTCGCCGTTGCTCAAGATAATCACTACGGTTATAAGCGCGACGTACCTCATTTTTGTCTACATGAGCTAGTGCTGCCTCAATAACATCAGGAGGAAATCCTTCTTCATTGAGTGCCGTACTGGCGATAGAACGCAAACCGTGAGATACGAGTACGCCTCCTAAACCAGCGCGCTTGAGTGCCGCATTCACAGTCTGGCTGTTCATCGGCTGGGTTGGTTTGATGCGACTGGGAAAGATAAACTCTCGGCCACCACTGAGTGACTTCATCATTTCCAGAATAGAGAGAGCCTCATCGGATAGTGGAACCGTATGGTCCCGGTTCATCTTCATTCGAGCAGCAGGAATTTTCCATTCGTTAGCATCAAAATCGATCTCATCCCATCGAGCCTCCGCGGCTTCGGCAGGACGGGTAATGGTGAGAAGCTACCACATGAACAGACACCGCGTGGACACACTGATACTTGCAGTACGCATGGTCTGCATTAGCTGCGGAAGTTGGTCCGGGCGGATGCTTGGCATGTTCTTCTTTTGCGGTTTCTCGAATGCTTTCCCGATGTTCACGCTGGGAACCGCATCAATCAGGCCTGTGTTCTGCGCATAAATCATGACTTCGTTAATACGCTGACAAAGGCGGCGAACAGTCTCTAATGCACCTCTGGCCTGAACCGGCTGAACAGCTTTAACCAGAGTATGAGCCTTAATCTCAGTGACGCTGATATCACCGATTGCTGGGAAAACATCTCTCTCAAGCGAACGCCAGATATCGTCGGCATAGTCCTCTGTTACGCTGGCTTTCTTCACATTCCACCAACGCTCGGCAACTAACAAGAAGGTGTTGATTTTGGCCTCTTGTGAATTCCTCACCTGTTCTTTCTGGTGTTCCTGAGGATCAATATCTTTTGCCAATAAAACTCGAGATTCGGCTCTGAGTTTACGCGCATCAGAAAGTGAGACAGCAGGGTAGGCACCGAAGCTCTGCTTGGTTCGCTGCTTTGTCAGAGGTCGATAGTAACGGAACTGCCAGAGCTTACTACCGCTGGACTTGATTAACAGAGTAAGCCCGTCACCATCATACAGCTGGTAATCGGCATCTTTAGGTTTGGCGGCTTTGATTTCCGTATCGGTTAACGGCTTGGTTTTTCTTGCCATGGGAGTCTCCATGCGTTTAGGCCCAACGAAAACAATAGAGCTTTTCGTTGGGCCTATCAATGGGCCTAAAAGGTTCGGATTTAATTAGTTCTCTTCGGACTTCGCGGGACAAATTGAGGACACAAAAAAGCCCGCAGGGCTTGCGCCGTGCGGGCTCTTAGGACTTCATCGGATGACTCTGGTAATCACCGATGGAGAATTTTGGTGGAGCTGGCGGGAGTTGAACCCGCGTCCGAAATTACTACACCGTCGGCACTACATGCTTAGTCAGTCTTTACATTCGCCGGTTAGCTGCGGACAGACACGCCACTAACAGACTAGCCTGATTAGTTTTAGTGCTTCAGCCCCAGGCAAGGCTTCCACACGATCTCTTTTGGGTTTGACCTCTCTTGATCCCCGTCTTAAGAGCGGAAGCTAGGGAGAGAGGGCTCAGAGCAGGGTATTAAGCTGCTAAAGCGTAGTTTTCGTCGTTTGCGACTATTTTTTTGCGGCTTTTAACGAGGCAAACCGCCCCTCGGCATGCTCCTAGGGCTACGCAAATCCCGTCGAATCCAGAATCAGCCCCAAGTACTGTTTAGCAGTATAACAGCAAAACCCGTCGCTTTACCAGAGGCTTAGCGATTGGCGTGCTTCATAATGCGTGCTTTGTCTAATTTCCACTCACGTTCGATGATGTCATCGCGCTTGTCGTGCTCTTTTTTACCCTTCGCCACGCCGATTTTCAGCTTGGCCCAGGCGTTTTTCCAGTACATCGACAGCGCCACCACGGTGTAACCTTCGCGGTTGACCTTACCGAGGATGGTGTCGAGCTCGCGCTGCTTCAGCAGCAGCTTGCGGCTGCGCGTCGGGTCACACACTACGTGGGTAGAGGCGCCGATCAGCGGCTGGAAGGTGGAGCCGAACAGGTAAGCTTCACCATCGCGCAGCATAATGTAGCTGTCGCTGATGTTGGCCTTACCGGCGCGGAGCGTTTTGACTTCCCATCCCTGGAGCGAAAGCCCGGCTTCGAACTCTTCTTCAATGAAGTATTCGTGGCGGGCGCGCTTGTTCTGGGCAATGGTCGCGGAACCGGGTTTATGTGCTTTTTTCTTTGTCATAGTGCCACTTAGTGTACATGAAGCGGTGGTTTTTGGCATCCCCCGTCATCTGCCCTGCGGGGGGAAAAGGGTATTCTAGCAGATGCCAGGCGGGAGAGAATTTTTGTTTGATTGTCGTCAATGGTATTATTTAAGTGTTCTATGTATAGACAGGAATCAATATGTCACAGATTAGTCGCTCCGCACTGGTGCCGTTCAGCGCTGAGCAGATGTACCGGCTGGTAAACGACGTGGACAGCTACCCGGCGTTTTTACCAGGATGTACCGGCAGCCGGGTGCTGGAATCCAGCCCGCAGCAGATGACCGCTTCGGTGGACGTGTCCAAAGCAGGCATCAGTAAAACCTTTGTTACCCGCAATACGCTGACCGACAACCAGAGCATCCATATGCAGCTGGTTGACGGGCCGTTCCGCAAGCTGAGCGGCGGCTGGCGCTTTACGCCGCTCAGCGACGAAGCCTGCAAAGTTGAGCTGAACCTGGAATTTGAGTTCACCAATATGCTGGTTGAGCTGGCGTTTGGCCGCATCTTTAAAGAGCTGGCCAGCAGCATGGTGCAGGCGTTTACCCAGCGAGCGAAAGAGGTTTACAGTGCCTGATATTGCCGTGGAAGTGGTCTACGCACTACCGGAGAAGCAGTATCTCTACAGCGTGAAGGTGGCGGAGGGCAGCAGCGTCGAGCAGGCGATTAAAGCCTCCGGGCTGCTGGAGCTGCGCAGCGACATCGATCTGCAGCAGAACAAGGTGGGGATATTCAGCCGCCCGGTAAAGCTGCAGGACGAAGTGCAAAGCGGGGACCGCATCGAGATTTACCGGCCGCTGCTGGCCGATCCGAAAGAGCTGCGCCGCCAGCGCGCCGAGCGCGCGGAAAAAAAATAAGGCGCCAGGCGCCTTACTTTTAAACTCTTATCGTCTGCCGACCGTCACCGACGGCGGTTCAGCCTTCTGACTTGCTCAGGGCGGCTTTGTTGTCGATATTGGTCAGCGTGCCGTTGCTGTCAAAGGTCAGCGTCAGGGTCTGCTGCTTCACCGGCTCATGGCCTGGCTGCTGGCGGAACACGTAATACCAGACGTTGCTGCCGAACGGGTCATGCATCATTGGCGTACCCAGGGCGTAAGCAACCTGCTGCTGGTTCATCCCGGTATGGATCTTGGCAACGTCAGTGGCAACCAGGTAGTTCCCCTGATTGATGTCAGGCCGGTAAACCACTCGCTCCAGAGTGGAACATCCGGCGGTCAGCATCAGAGCAACCACCGCCGCAGCAGTCAGCGTTTTACAGCGCATAAGTATATTTATTCCTTTGTGGCTTTGGGTATCCCGGTAGGGCAGGGATAGCGATCGGTTTACGACTACGATACCAGCGTAATATACACGTCATCATTCAGGCGATGATAATAAACCTTTCCGCAGTTTAAAACCTCTGCGAAGCAACGATATGACCACAAAGCGAAAGAAAAGTGCCATCGTCAGGCGGCTAACAGCTCGCGGGCGTTGGCCAGCGTGTTGCGTGTGACCTCGCTGCCGCCCAGCAGACGGGCCAGTTCCTGCAGGCGCGCACGTTTATCCAGCGCGTGCATCTGCGTTTCGGTCATCTCGCCGTCGGTCTGTTTGCTGACGAAGAAGTGCTGGTGCCCGCAGCCCGCCACCTGCGGCAGGTGGGTGACGCACATCACCTGGGTCGACTCGCCGAGCTGGCGCAGCATTTTACCGACGACCGCCGCGGTCGGGCCGCTGATCCCCACGTCCACCTCATCGAAAATCAGCGCCGGCGTGTCCATCTTACGGGCGGTGATCACCTGAATCGCCAGCGCGATGCGCGACAGCTCGCCGCCGGAGGCGACCTTCGCCAGCGGCTGCAGCGGCTGGCCGGGGTTAGTGCTGACGCGGAAGTCGATGCGGTCGGCGCCCTCGGCGGTCAGCTGCTCCGGATTAAACTGCAGGTCGATGTTGAAGCGGCCGTGCGGCATCGACAGGGTGTGCATGCTCCCGGTGATCAGCTCGCTCAGCTCGGCGGCGAAGTGCGCGCGGCGCTGGTGCAGATCTTCGGCGCAGCTCAGCGCCGCGGCGTGGTGTTCGCTCACCGCCTGGCTCAGCTCCTCCTGGTCGCTCTCCTGCTGGTCCAGCGCCTGCTGTTCCGCCAGCAGCTGCTGGTAGAACACCGGCAGCTCTTCCGGCGTGACGTGGTGCTTGCGCGCCAGGTTGATCTGTTTCGACAGGCGCTGCTCCAGCTCGTGCAGGCGGTTCGGGTCGAGATCCAGCCGGTCAACATAGTGGCGCAGCTCGTCGCTGGCTTCGCTGATCTGAATCGCCGCCTCTTCCAGCATGCTGTACACGCCGTTCAGGCGGTCATCCAGCTCGACCAGCTCTTCCATCAGCTGGCGTGCGGTGTACAGCTGGCGTTGCAGGGTGAGGTCTTCACCGTCAGCCAGCATCATCAGCGCCTGCTGGCTGGTTGACAGCAGCTGGCCGCTGTTGGCCAGCCGCTTGTACTCTTCGTCAATCTGCTCGTACTCGCCGCTCACCGGTGCGAACTCGTTCAGCTCTTTCAGCTGGTACTGCAGCAGCTCGCGCCGGGCTTCACGCTCCTGCGCCAGCTGCTGATGGCGGGCGAGGGCGCGGCAGCTCTGGTGCCACTGGCGGTAGCGCTGCGCCATGTTCTGCACCAGCAGCGTTTCCCCGGCGTAGGCGTCGAGCAGGGCTTTCTGGTGATCGGGCTTCAGCAGCAGCTGGTGCGCATGCTGGCCGTGGATCTGAATCAGCGTCTGGCTCAGCTCGCGCAGCTGGGAGAGCGGCACCGAGGTGCCGTTGATAAAACCGCGTGAACGGCCGTCGGTGCCGATCACCCGGCGCAGCAGGCACTCGCCGCCGTCGTCAAGGTGGTTATCCTGCAGCCACTGCTGCGCGGTCGGGGTGTCTTTCAGCGAGAAACGCGCGCAGATGTCGGCCCGCGCTGCCCCCTGGCGCACCATATCTGCCTCCGCACGGCCGCCAAGGCACAGCCCGAGCGCGTCAATCGCAATCGATTTACCCGCGCCGGTCTCGCCGGTGATCGCCGTCATGCCGCGCTGAAAGTCGATCTCCAGCTCGCGAACAATCGCGAAATTACTGATGGTCAGTTGTGCCAGCATAGTCATCTTCCTGTATGGAAAAACAGATATGGTTTTTCATACAGTATATACTGGTTTTATAACCAGTAAAGATGACAATGCAAAAATCAGAATGATTTTTTTGACCAGCCGAGTTTAGAGCTCAGCGTATTGAAATAGCTGTAGTTTTTCGGGTGAATCAGGTTCAGGTGGTAGTCGCTGCGGCGGATCAGTACGTCTTCCCCTTCCTGGATCGGCAGGGCGATCTGGCTGTCGCAGCTGATCTCCAGGTCGCTGCGCATATGGGAAAAACGCAGCCGGATGGTGCTGCTGCTGTTGATCACCAGCGGGCGCGCCGAAAGGGTGTGCGGGAACATCGGCACCAGCGCGATGGCGTCCAGCGTCGGCGACAGAATCGGCCCGCCGGCGGAGAGCGAGTAAGCGGTGGAGCCGGTCGGGGTGGAGATAATCAGGCCGTCCGAGCGCTGGGAAAACGCAAAGATCTCATCAATGTAGACCTCGAACTCGATCATATGCGCCACCTTGCCGGGGTGCAGTACCACTTCGTTGATGGCAGTGCCGATGCGCGGCGAGCCGTGCTGGCGGCACACCTGCGCCTCCAGCAGGAAGCGGCTCTCGGTGAAGTATTCACCGTCCAGCACGTCGGCCAGCTGCTGCTGCGCGTTGTCGGGGTCGAGATCGGTCAGGAAGCCGAGGTTGCCGCGGTTAATGCCGATCACCTTAATATCGTAGCGCGCCAGCACCCGTGCGGCACCGAGCATATTGCCGTCGCCGCCCACCACCACCGCCAGGTCCGCCTGGCGGCCGATCTCGGCCAGGGTGCCGGTGGCCACGCCGCTCAGTTTCAATTCGCGGGCGATCTGTTGCTCCACGATCACCTGATAGCCGCGCGCGGTCAGCCAGCGCCAGAGCATTTCATGGGTGGTGAGCGCGGTAGGGTGGCGCGGGTGGCCGACGATCCCGATGCAGTTGAACGGATTATTCATGTTGCTGGCGTTCCTTACGAGGAAAAGTCCCCCGGTAATGTAACTGGTTCCCTTGAAACCGCGATTCTGATCCCCATAATAAGCCAACCAGCGACATGATTATGCACAAACGCGGAGAAATTCATGAGTAGTAAAGAACAGAACACACCAAACGAGCAAGTCTCAGACGATATCGAGATGGAGCAGGCGCAAACCCAGGACGCAGAGACAGCAGCAGAAGGCGTGGATCCGCGTGATGAGCGTATCGCTGAGCTGGAAGCACAGCTGGCGATCTCCCAGGGCGGCGTGCGTGAAGCACAGCTGCGTGCCCAGGCCGAGATCGAAAACATCCGCCGCCGCACCGAGCAGGACGTGGAGAAAGCCCACAAGTTCGCGCTGGAGAAGTTCGCGAACGAACTGCTGCCGGTGATCGACAGCCTCGAGCGCGCGCTGGAAGTGGCCGATAAGACCAATCCTGAGCTGGCTTCAATGATCGAAGGTATCGACCTGACCATGAAGTCGCTGCTGGGCGCGGTGCGCAAGTTTGGCGTGGAAGTGGTCGGTGACGTGCACGTGCCGTTTAACCCGGACGTTCACCAGGCGATGTCGATGATGGAATCGGAAGAGGTTGCCCCGAACCACGTGCTGATGGTGATGCAGCGTGGTTATACCCTGAACGGTCGCCTGCTGCGCCCGGCGATGGTGGCGGTCTCGAAGGCCAAGGCCTGATGACGCCCCCTCCCGCCGCCCGGCGGGAGGGACGATCCCGGGTTGGCTGAACGGCCAACCCGGTTGATAACATCCTGGTACGATGGGCTAACGCCCTGACCGACGATTGGCAATATCCATGTGCGACGGACTGATGTCCAGCCGTAACGCTTGATAACACCAGGTGACAGGGCTGATGCCCAACTCAACGGTTGTGCTCTGCTCCGGCTAACCTCAGCCGTGCGCCGCCTCCACCTTAAACACGCGGATCGCCTGCGACAGCTGCGCCGCCTGCTCCTGCATCGAGTGTGCCGCCGCCGCGGACTCATTTACCAGCGCCGCATTCTGCTGGGTGACCTGATCCATCTGCACGATTGCCTTATTGATCTCATCAATGCCGCTGCTTTGCTCGGCGCTGGCGCTGGAGATCTCCGCCATAATCGCCGTGACGTTGTTGACGCTGGCCAGCACCTCATCCATGGTTGAGCCGGCGGTCGCCACCTGGCGGCCACCCTGATCCACTTTCGCCACCGAATCTTCGATCAGCTGCGCAATTTCTTTCGCCGCCGAGGCCGAGCGCTGCGCCAGGCTACGCACTTCCGAGGCCACCACGGCAAAGCCGCGGCCCTGCTCACCGGCGCGCGCCGCTTCCACCGCCGCGTTCAACGCGAGGATATTGGTCTGGAAGGCGATGCCGTCAATCACGCTGATGATATCGACGATCTTGCGCGACGAACCGTTAATCATCTCCATGGTGCTGACCACCTGACGCACGGCGTCGCCGCTGGCGGTGGCGACCTGAGAGGCCTGCGCCGCCAGCGCGTTGGCCTGGCGGGCGTTGTCGGCGTTGAGCCTGACCGTGGCGGTCATCTGCTCCATCGCTGAGGCGGTCTCCTCCAGCGAGCTGGCCTGCTGCTCGGTGCGCGCGGAGAGGTCCAGATTGCCGGCGGAGATCTGGCCGGAGGCGGTGGCGATCAGGTCGGTGCCGGAGCGCACTTCGCTGACGATCTGCAGCAGGTTGGCGTTCATATTTTTCAGCGCCTGCATCAGCTGGCCGGTTTCATCCGCCGAGTGCACGGTAATGGTGGTGCGCAGATCGCCGGCGGCGACGTTCTCCGCCACCGTGACCGCTTCACGCAGCGGGCGCACGATCGAACGGGTCAGGAACACGCCCAGCAGCACGGCGGCGATAATCGCCATCACCGAGAAGAACAGCGTCACCTTAATTGCGGTGCCGGCGTCGGCCACCGCGGTTTTTCCCTCCTGCTGCAGCTGCTGTGACTGGGAGTCGGCAAAGCTGACCACCACATCGAGGAAGGCGTTCTGCGAGGTGGTGATACTGCGCAGCACAAACTCTTTCGCCGCCGCCACATCGCCGCTGCGCACCAGCACCGCCAGCTGGTCGCGCGCGATATCGTATGACGCAGCCGCGTCCTTTACCGCCTGAATTTTCTTTTTGCCGACCACGGAGGTCTGCAGCGCCGCGATGCGATCGATCGCCGCGTTAGTTCGCGCGATGGACTGCTCCATCTGTGCAAAGCGCTTGGTATTGCCCGCCTCGTTGCCGGTATCCAGCACCAGCCCGCGCAGGAATTTAATCTGATCGTTCACCCCGTCGCGCACCTCAAACGCCAGCCGCACTTTGGCGTAGCGATCGTTGACGATGCTGTCGATGGTCTGATTGATATGGTTGATTTTATTCACCGCGGTAGCGCTGACGATGATTAACAGCAGGATGACCAGGCCGAACGCGGCACCGAGCCGCGCGCCGACGCGCATATTTTTAACGAATGACATTGCAGGTTTTCCCTAAGGTTGGACTTAACAGGAAGCATCGGGTGGCTTCTCTTGCTGATTGCATCGGCACCAGTAGGGAAAACTTGATACGCATCAGTGAGCAATCTCACGTTTTTAGGTGAGGAAATGTAAATAATCGTTGAAGCGTAGATCGGGGAGCGTGCAATAAGGGAACAGGGAACAGGGAACAGGGAACAGGGAACAGGGAACAGGGAACAGGGAACAGGGAGCAAGGAACAGGGAGCAAGGAACAGAGAACGAGGAGCAAGGGACAGCGGACAGGAAACTATTAGCAAGGTTTAATGTAGGCGGTGGGCATGCGCAGCGACACGGTGTACGCAGCTGGCCTGCTGCAAAGGTTGGTGCAGCAGGCCGCTAGTGCGTCGGATCGGCGAAATCAGATCTTGAGCATTTTTACCGTGGCATCCACGTCGATCTCATCCTGTGAGAAGATCAGCGTGGTGCCCTGGAAGGTGGTGATCGCCAGCTTTTTCAGCGTGCGCATCTCTTCGGCAGCGTCGGCAGCGGCTTCGGCTTTCGGCCGGATACTGCTCATCAGCAGGCCCACCGACAGCACGGTGTTCTCTTTATCGATGCGCGCGTCGGCCGGCACCTCTTCGCTGTAGACCAGGTACGACTTGATCGAGGTGAGCTTCAGGCGCTCGCCGGCAATGTAGATATACTTACCTTCTGCCGCCACCTTTACCGCAAAGGCAGATAAGCCTTTGTTGTTGGTGGTCGGCTCAAAAGTCACCGCCGCATCTTTCTTAATCAGCTCCGGGTTGGCGACCTTGATCACATGAAAATAACGGTTATCGCCGTTTTCATCTTTGATAAAGCCAAAACCTTTATCTTTAAACCAGGTTGTGATCGTTCCGTTCATCGCCATTGTTGCCTACTTATAGAGTTAATCTGATCGGTTATTACGGCACATAGTGTAAAACACAATGCCGGCGCAGACCACGCCTTTGCTTACCACATCAGATCGTCTGGCACCTTAAAGTCGGCGTACGGATCGTCTTCATCCTGTTGTTCCTCGGTCAGCGCGCTGTGCAACACGATGCTGCTGGCATCGCGCTGGGCGATTTTTTCGGCGACGATGGCCGGGATGATCGCGTAGTGGCTGTCAGCGCTGCCGTCCACCGTCAGGCGCGCGATGGCGAGGCGGCCGTTAATCAGCTGCGTCTGGGTCGGCTTATCGACGGCGATTTTTTTAATCAGGTTGCCGTCGGTGAAGTTAAAATCTATGCTGCCTTTGTTGATGCTGATGCGGTTCATCTCAATCAGCTGCTTAACCTGGGCTTTAAACTCTTTCGCCAGCGTCGCCTGCTTCTGCTGCTCGCTCAGCAGCCTGTCACGCTCCTGCTGGGATTTTTTATTCTCTTCCACCGCTTCTCTCGCCTCGCGCGCCTGCACGCGGGATTTTTTGGCGGTTCTTTGCACCTTGGCCACTTTCTTGCTGGAGACCAGGCCGGCTTTAAGCATCTGCTCTTGTAAGGTTAGTTTTGTCATCTGAATATCGGGATCCGTTGAAATTTTGTGGAATTATTCCGGCAGAACCGGCTGCCAGTCAATCGGCGTTTCACCGTGTTCGCTCAGCCAGCGGTTGGCCTGCGAGAAGTGCCCGCTGCCGAAGAAGCCGCGGTGGGCCGAAAGCGGCGACGGGTGCGGCGCCTGCAGCACGTGGTGGCGCTGGCGGTCGATAATGCTGCCCTTCTTCTGCGCGTGCGAGCCCCATAGCAGGAACACCACGCCTTCGCGATGCTGGTTGATGGTGGCGATCACGTTGTCGGTAAAGGTCTCCCAGCCGAATTTGGCGTGCGAATGCGCCTGGCCGCCTTCCACCGTCAGCACGGTGTTGAGCAGCAGCACGCCCTGGCGCGCCCAGCTCTCGAGGAAGCCGTGGTTCGGCCGTTCGAAGCCGGGTATATCGGTAACCAGCTCTTTATACATATTCACAAGCGACGGCGGTACGGCCACGCCGGGCAGCACTGAAAACGCCAGCCCGTGCGCCTGGTTCGGGCCGTGATACGGATCCTGGCCCAGAATCACCACCTTTACCGCGCCCAGTTCGGTCAGGCGGAAGGCGTTAAACACGTCCTTCTGCGGCGGGTAGACGGTCTTACCCGCCGCCCGCTCCGCGCTCACCTTCGCCAGGGTTTCACGGAAGTAAGGTTTCTCTTTTTCCTCAGCCAGCACGTCGTGCCAGGTCATGGTATTGACCATTACCCTCTCCTTATCAAAAACAATCCGGCTAGCTTAACGTGGTTTGCCTGAGCGGGACAGATTGATTTGCGTCAAAACGCCGCGGGCGGCGGGCTGGTATACAGGTAGGCTCAACACACTGGCCGCAGAATGACGGTGGCGGAATGCCTCCGCTGCCGCCCGGCCCGGAGGATTAAGATGATTAGCGGAATTCAAATTACCCACGCCAGCAATCAGGACCTGCTCAACTCGTTCTGGCTGCTGGACAGCGACAGCGAGCAGGCGCGTTGCCTGTGCGCCAGAGCCGGTTACCAGCAGGACCAGCTGGTGGCGATCGCCGAACTCGGCCCGATCGAGTACCGTGAGCTGCCGCTGGAGGTGAAGCCACAGGTGAAAATCGAGGGGGGACAGCATCTTAACGTGAACGTGCTGAGCCGTGAAACGCTGGAAGAGGCGGTCAAGGATCCGGAAAAATACCCGCAGCTGACCATTCGCGTCTCCGGCTATGCGGTGCGCTTTAACGCGCTGACGCCTGAACAGCAGCGCGATGTGATTACCCGCACCTTTACCGAAAGTCTGTAAGCCCGGGCGCTAACCACGCCACAACATACGCGGCACCGCAGGTGCTGGCCGGATCGGGTCAGCGCCTGCGGTGCCGTTTTTCGGCTACGCTCCGCGTCGGCCCGCTGGTTAACCTGCCAGACGCTGGCCGTTCGGGTTATCGCACGGACGGAGCCGGGTTAATCTGCCAGACGCTGGCGGTTCAGGTTATCGCACGCACGGGGCTGGTTAACCTGCCAGACGCTGGCCGGTCAGGCCACCGCGCTGCGGGCGTGAAACTGCCTGCGCCACCCGGTGGGCGTGGTGCCCAGCTGCTGGCGAAAGTGATGGCGCAGCGCGCCGGCGGAGCCGAAGCCGGCCTGTTCCGCCACCCGGTCAATGCTCAGCCCGCTGCCTTCCAGCAGGGCGCAGGCTCTCTCCAGCCGCACCTTCAGCATCCACTCGCCCGGCGTGGTGCCGGTGGCGTCCTGAAAACGGCGCAGGAAGGTGCGGCGACTCATGCCCGCGCGCGCGGCCAGCTGCTCAATCACCCTCGGCGTGTTGAGATGGCTGCGCAGATCGTCCAGCAGCGGGGCCAGCGTTTTCGGTGATTTTGCCACCGGCTGCTGCACAAACTGCGGCTGGCTGCCTTCGCGCAGCGGCGGCGTCACCATCCGCTGCGCTGCGCGGTTGGCTACGTCAATGCCGTAGTCGCGGCGGATCAGATACAGGCACAGGTCAACGCCGGCCGCGCCGCCGGCCGAGGTGATAATGCTGCCCTCATCGACGTAAATCATCCCGTGCTCCACCTGCACGCGGGGGAAGCGCTGCGCCAGCACCTCGGTGCTGTTCCAGTGGGCGGTGGCCCGTTTGCCGTCCAGCAGCCCGGCGGCGGCCAGCACGAAGCTGCCCGCACAGATGGCGACGATGCGGCTGCCCGCCCGGTGCGCCTGCTGCAGCGCGGCGATCAGCGGGGCGGGGGGCGTATCGTGGATGCTGCGCCAGCCGGGTATCACGATGGTGCCGGCCCCGGCCAGCTGCTCCAGCCCGCCGTCGACCATCACCCGCACGCCGCCCTGCGCGGCGAACGCCCGCTCTTCCGCTGCGGCCACGCACAGCTCATACAGCGGCGCGCCGGTGACGTCGTCGGCGCGGCCAAAGGCCTCTACCGCCGTACCAAATTCAAAGGTGCACAGGCACTCATAGGTCAGTAACACCAGCCGCCGGTTAAGCGGGGCAGGGAAACAGGCGGGCTGCGGGCGGGCGGACGGGAAGGTTGTCATCTCGCGAATCATCGTCAGGTTGGCATAATCCTGACGATACATGGCATACCCGCGCATTTCCACCGCGCCGCGAATCTTTCATGCTGGCAGCCTGTTTTCGTTTCCAGGATTGTATGATGAAAAATATGTTGGCTCTGATCGCCGTGTGTCTGGCGGCGCTGATGTCGGGGCTGGAGATCTCCAGCGTGCCGGTGATCTCGCCGGTGCTGGAGCAGCAGCTGCACGCCAGCTTCCGCGAGCTACAGTGGGTGATGAACGCCTACACGCTGGCCTGCACCACGGTGCTGATGGCGACCGGCACGCTGGCCGACCGCTTTGGCCGCAGGCGGGTGTTTATGATCGCCATAGCGGCGTTCGGCCTGACCTCGCTGCTGTGCGGGCTGGCCGGCAGCGTCGGCTGGCTGATCGTCGGCCGCTTCCTGCAGGGGCTGAGCGGCGGCGCGATGCTGACCTGCCTGATCGCCATCCTCGCCACCCAGTTCCTTGAGGGCCGTGCGCGCAGCCGGGCGTTTGCCGCCTGGGGGATCACCTTCGGCCTCGGGCTGGGCTTTGGTCCGATCGTTGGCGCGCTGCTGGTGGCGTGGTTCAGCTGGCAGTGGGTGTTTCTGGTGCATGTGTTTATCGCCGTGGTCACGCTGCTGCTGGCGGCGAAAAACGTTGTGGAGTCGCGCGACGCCCAGGCGCAAAAGCTCGATCTCGCCGGGCTGCTGACCCTGTCGCTGACGGTGATGGGGGCCACTTACCTGATTACCCAGGGCAGCAGCCTCGGCTGGCAGAGCGCTTACGCCTGGGGGATTTTGCTGCTGACGGCGGTCAGCGGGCTGGCGTTTATCCGCATTGAACGGCGGCATCCGCACCCGATGTTCGACTTCAGCGTGTTCCGCATTCGCCGCTTTTCCGGCGCGCTGATGGGCTCGGTGGGGATGAACTTCAGCTTCTGGCCGCTGATGATCTATCTGCCGATCTGGTATCAGAGCGGGCAGGGGTACGGCAACGTGGAGACCGGGCTGGCGCTGCTGGCCTATACGCTGCCGACGCTGCTGATGCCGCCGCTGGGCGAGAAGCTCACCGCCCGCTACGGCGCTGAGAAGACCATCCCGCTGGGCCTGTTCGCCATCGCCGTCGGCTTTATGCTGATGTACCTCGCCGTCGCGCTGCAGCTCAGCCTGCTGCCGGGGGCGCTGATCGCCGGCGCGGCGCTGGGGCTGACCAATACGCCGGTCACCAACACCACTACCGGCTCGGTGCCCGGCGACCGCGCCGGCATGGCCTCGGGCATTGATATCAGCGCCCGGCTGATCACCCTGGCGGTCAATATCGCGCTGATGGGCAGCCTGCTGGTGGCCGGGATTAACGCCAGCCTGCGGCGGACGCTGCCGGAGGTCGGGGATGCCGCCGTGCTGGCGGAGCGTATCGCCGGTGGTGCGGTGGTGCAACTGCCGCAGGGGATCGCCAGCCGGGCACTGGCTGACGGCTTTAGCGGCCTGCTGCTGTACGGCGCCGCCGGCGTCGCGGCGCTGGCGCTGGCCAGTACGCTGCTGTTCAGCTGGCGGGTTAAACGGGCGGATGGCGATAAGGGGCAGCCGCCACAGGATGAAGACCGGGCGGCTCGTCTGACCGCCTGTGAGGATAACGTCTCCGGGTAACAGCACTCTGCGTGGGATAAAGCCCGACGGGTTCACCTCCGGGGGATAAGGATAATGCCGCCGGTTAGCCGCACCCTTTGCGGGATGACGCGCGACCGGCTTGCTTAGCGGCGTCAAGGGATATCGCCACTGGGTAACCGGGCAGCATGCAGGGATAAAAAAACGGGAGGAGCCGCACGGCACAGGCCGGGCTGCTCCTCCCGTCAGGTCACCGGACGGAACCGTACGGTGCAGGGAAGGGCGTGATGCCTTCAGGCGGAGAGATTACTTCGCGCCGTCGGTTTTTGCAGCGGCAGGTTTGCGGCGCTTACCAATGTTCTTGGTGTCGCGGTGACGCTCCTTAACGCGCGGCTTCTCTTCCGCTTTCTTCTTGTCTTTCTCTTGCTGGCGTTTGGCCTGTACTTTCTTCGACGGCTTGCCCTGCAGCTTTTCGCTCGGCGCGCGGGTCACCGGGCGCAGCTCATCAACGGTACGCGACTTCAGCGGCTCGTTGATGTAGCGGCTGATTTTGCCGAGCAGCAGCTGATCGTGCGCTTCCACCAGTGAAATTGCGATGCCTTTCTTACCGGCGCGGCCGGTACGGCCGATGCGGTGCAGGTAGACGTCGGCGGTCAGCGGCAAATCGAAGTTGAACACGTGGCTGACGTCATCGATATCGATGCCGCGTGAGGCGATATCGGTGGCGACCAGCACGTTAACCCGGCCATCTTCCACGCGTTTGATCGCTTCGTTACGCTTGGCCTGCACCAGCTCCCCTTCCAGGTAGCTGTTGTTGATGCCGGCCTCGCGCAGCACGCCGCACAGCTCGTGCACCCGCTCGCGCTTACGCACGAAGATCACCGAACGGGTCACTTCCTCCTGCTTCAGCAGGTGCAGCAGCAGCGCGACTTTGTGTTTGTAGTCATCCGCGCGGTAGTACCACTGCTGGATCTTCTTACGTTCGCGGCGCGCCGGGTCGGCTTCGATCTCAACCGGTTCTTTCAGGATGCGCTCGGCAAAGTCTTTGATCGCTTCGCCTTCCAGCGTGGCGGAGAACAGCAGGGTCTGCTTGCGCCAGCGGGTTTCGGCCGAAATGGTTTCGATATCCTGGGCGAAGCCCATGTCCAGCATGCGGTCCGCTTCATCAAGGATCAGCGTTTCAACCGCGCGGCAGTCAAAGTTCTCTTCCTTAATGTACTGCAGCAGGCGTCCGGTGGTGGCGACCACGATATCCTGGTTCTCGCTGAACACTTCGGCGTGGTTCATATAGGCCACGCCGCCGGTGATGGTGGCGATATCCACATGGGTATTTTTCGCCAGCGCGCGCGCGTCATCGGCGACCTGCATCGCCAGTTCGCGGGTCGGAACCAGGATCAGAATGCGCGGCGGGCCGGATTTTTTACGCGGGAAGTCGATCAGGTGCTGCAGCGCGGGCAGCAGATAGGCCGCGGTTTTGCCTGTACCGGTTGGTGCCGAACCCAGAACGTCGCGACCCTCCAGTGCTGGCGGGATCGCCGCGGCCTGAATGGCAGTAGGGCGTGTGAAGCCTTTTTCCTGCAGGGCTTCCAGCAGGCTCTCGTCGAGTTCGAGTTCGGAAAAAGTGGTTACAGTCATGGTCTTCCTCAGTTTGGGGCGCTGATTATAGACAGATTGAACGCGATCTTCATCTGTTTGTCGCGGGTTAATGACTTTTCCTTCGCCGCAGATTGTCCTATGCTAGCGCCGTTTCTCTTTCAGGTCAGTCAAATGTCTCCACAGAAAGCCGCGCTGCGCGCTAACGGTTTCACCTTTAAACAATTTTTTATCGCCCACGATCGCTGTGCTATGAAGGTCGGCACCGACGGCGTGCTGCTCGGTGCCTGGGCACCGGTGGCCGGCGTGCAGCGGGTGCTGGATATTGGCTCCGGCAGCGGGCTGATCGCGCTGATGCTGGCGCAGCGTACCGCCGCCGACGTGCAGATCGATGCGGTTGAGCTGGATCCGGCCGCCGCCGGGCAGGCGCAGGAGAACGTTGCCGCCTCGCCGTGGCCGTCGCGGGTCAGCGTGCATCAGGCGGATATCCTCAGCTGGGCGCAGCAGTGCGCGCATCGCTATTCGCTGATCGTCAGCAATCCGCCTTACTTTACGCCGGGGTCGGCCTGCGCCAGCGACGAGCGCGCCGCCGCCCGCTCGACCACCACGCTGACCCATGAGGCGCTGTTGACCTGCGCCGAGAACCTGATCGCCGAAGAGGGGTTTTTCTGCGTGGTGCTGCCGGAAGACGCCGGCAGCCGTCTGGTGGCGCTGGCGCAGCAGCGCGGCTGGCACCTGCGTTTTCGCACCGACGTGGCGGATAACGACACCCGCCCGCCGAACCGCGTGCTGCTGGCGCTGTCACCTACTCCCGGCGAACAGCTGCTGGACCGCATGACCATCCGCGGCGCGGATAACCACTATTCTGAGGCGCACTGCAGCCTGACCCGCGACTTCTATCTGTTTCGCTGATCGGGGCTAAGAATGGTCGGGCTGATGTCGTCGAGCGTGGCGGGGTAGTCGAGGGTAAAGTGCAGCCCGCGGCTCTCCTTGCGGGCCAGCGCACAGCGCACCATCAGCTCCGCCACCTGCACCAGATTGCGCAGCTCCAGCAGGTTGTTAGAGATGCGGAAATGGGCGTAATACTCGTCGATTTCATGCTGCAGCAGGGCGATGCGCCGCAGCGCGCGCTCCAGCCGCCGGGTGGTACGCACGATGCCGACGTAGTCCCACATAAACAGCCGCAGCTCGTGC
>NZ_JRZZ01000051.1:0-22371 GCF_002865965.1 Erwinia sp. B116 | reverse complement strand
AACAGCGCTTCAGCGTGCTGCTGCAACCACGCCGTCAGGCCGTTCATCAGCACCTGCTGCTGCAAAGCCGCGCCCGCCGTCAGCCCGCCGTTCAGCGTGCCGGGCGCCGCGTTTTCACGCCAGACGCGCACCGGCTCACCGGGCATCGCGGCCTGCCACAGCGGCTCACCGATCATTGCGCTGCCCGCCTGAGCATGGAGGACCAGCGGCAGTGAACAGCCGGTTTCACGTCGCAGCTGGCCGGTTTGCCAGCGCAGCGTCAGCAGCCGGCTGGCCAGCGCCTCGTCGTCCTGATGCTGTTGAGGACAAATGCTGACCATCACCGCCAGCTGACGTCCCCACGCCGGGCGCAGCGCCAGCAGCTGGCGGGCGACGACGTCCAGCTCCTGATGCCTGGCCACCCGCACCCAGCAGCCGTGCGGCACGGTCAGCACAGATGAGCCCTGCGGCCACGCCTGCATGCTGTCGCCACACACCAGCACTACCGGCTGGCGGTATGCGGCTTCCGGCAGATCATCCACGCTCAGCACGTTTACCTGCGCCGGGCGACGGCGGGTCGCCAGCACCACGACAATCAGCCCCCAGCAGAGCAGCATCAGCAGCACGGCTGTCATCCGGGAGACCGGCAGAAAAACCAGACACAGCACGGCGGACAGCAGCGCGGCCCACAGCGCCAGCATCCGTTGCAGCGCGGGGCCGATCACTGACCGACTCCCGGCAGTAGCGAAGCCACCAGGCGGCTCAGCCAGTGATTCAGCCCCCACCAGACGGCGGCCAGCAGCAGGACCGATAAGCCAATACGCAGCGGCCAGCCGGACAGCCAGCCGCTGATGCCCCGGGCCTTTCGGCTCTCGGCCAGCACGCTCTGCCCCTGCACGCCGCTGAAGGGCGCAACCTGCGCATTCAGCGCCTTTACCAGCTTTTCCCGCTCCGGGTCGCTGAGCGAGCGATAGCCGCCCAGGAAGCCCAGCAGCATCACGCGCTGGAAGCAGGTCAGCACCGCGGCATCCGGCGCTGGCTCATGCAGCACCTCGCGCATGCGGTTGCAGAGCCTGTCACCGGCCTCCACCGTGCCGAAAAAGTGCCCCTGCAGCGGCAGGTGATACCACTGCAGGCAGGCGTCATCCTGTTCACCGCGCCCCTTCACCACTTCATCAATCAGCGCGCACTGGGCATAAAGAATGTGCTCACGGCTTTGTGCGTCGCAGCCGGCCTGTTGCAGCGCCAGCTGCACCTTTTCCACTTCAGAGACGCAGTGCTCCCACAGCACGCGCCCTTCCCCCTCCTTAAACACCGGACCGTGACGCAGGCTGATGACCTGCAGCCAGCTGTTCTGCAACAGCGCATCGATATCACACGCGTTTCTCTGGCTCATGTTCTCAGCACCGCAAACAGTTCAAGTTCAGGTTCACCCAGCATGCCCGGTACGTAGAACATGCAGCTGCCGCTCGCCAGCATCTCTGCGGCCGCCGGGTGCGACAGGTCAAGGGCAAAATAGTGGTTTTCCAGACGCAGGGGGATCGCGGCAGGAACGTGGCGCAGCGGCCTCAGCGGGATGCCCTGCTGCGACGCATTCACCAGATCGGTCACGGAGTCCGGGCTGCCGACCTTGCACTGGCGCGGGAACTGTTCCTGCAGCTGCGCCGCCGGCAGCGGAGAGCGCACCGAAAGGTAGAAATCGGCCTCCTCGCGCAGGCGCGGATCCTGCAGACGTGCCAGCCACTGGTGCAGCCGCCTGTCGTGTTCCATCTCAATTGACACCACGCGTGACGGCAGGCTGGCTTCCAGCAGGTCGCTGAGCAGATCGAACAGTGGCGGGAAAACAGCGTTCAGCTGCGCGTGCTGATAGGCAGGAATGGCGCTGACCTGATGCGCCAGCGAGAACGTCAGCAGGCTGCCTGCCAGACGAGCCAGCTCCGTGTAAAGGCGCTCCGGCGCGCTTTGCGGGAAGCGCAGGAACTGCACCAGCACCGGCTCTGCACTGTTCAGCGCGTTGAGCAGCCAGAACAGCGAGACATCGGCAACGGCAAAGTCGGCCATGCGTTCGTTGCTTTCGCGGCGCATCGCCATCAGGCGGTGGAGGCGGGCACGCAGCTGCGTGATCAGCTGGTCAAGCTGGTTCAGCAGCCACGGACTGCTCTGCACGGTCAGCGGCGGCGGCAGAAAGGCGTTGTCCTGGGTCCAGCCCCCCTGACTGTCCTGCTGCAGACGCGCCACCGGGCAGACCAGGTAATCAGCGTTGTTCTGATGGGCATAACGCAGCGTCAGTTCAGGTTTGATCACCGCAATCTGGCGCGTATCATCGCCAAACTGATTGCGGATATCACGCCAGCGCTGGCGATAACGGGTCGGCCGTTCGGCAACGTCATCGGGCTGCAGGCAGTTGCCGCCGTTCGCCCTGAGCAGAGGCAGTGCCAGCACCACCACCACCACATCATCACCTTCGGGTATCAATACCGGCGGCAGATCGTCACCCTTGCTGGTGTCAATCAGCGTACCGTCCTGAAAACGCAGGTGCAGATGCCGCGCCTGCAGACGGCCGAACTTCAGCACATCTGCGTCAAATTCAGCGCGGATAACGCCCCAGGGGTGATTAAGTCCCATCTGCGCAATACATTCTGCTGACCAGGCCGTATACGTTGTCTGCTGCTGAAAATGCTGCGGCGAGATCATCACGCCCCGGCCCCACAGCGGTTGTTCAATTTTCATCAGGCCTCCGCCTTATGCTTTGCTGCCGCTGGCGGCGAAGGTGTTTTCAACGGGGAGGTTTACTGACGGGGAGAACGCCGCCAGTACGCTGGCGACGTTGTTTTTATTGCGGATGCTGACGACCGGTTCCGGGGATCTCTTATAATAAGAATTACTCATGATTACTCCTGTAAAAATGATGCGGAAAGCGGACAATATGTATACTTTCCCTGTGTACAGGCGTGACTATAGAATAACCAGCTTAAGGCGATCAACAGGCAGGTTGATAAAATGTGATCTGATTTATATAGGAAATTTCCTAGAAGATTACTTAAGCCGCTAAAATAAACGCCTGACGGGCGCTGTTTCATCTGAAATGTTCATAAGCTAAACAGGCGCCGAAACCAGAATAATTCGCCATTTTCTCGTTTATTTCATCAGTAAAAATTAACTATTTAGCGTAATGGCAGTCATGAGAGCTGATTCTCATCACCTCAGCTTAATGTAGTGGCACACTGAATCTGGCCACCTCACCAGAGGTGAAATCGTCATCACAGAAAGGAGAAAGGCAGCGTGAAATCCGTTCGGGATTGGGAAAATCGGCAGGGGTGTGAAGAGGATTACGCAGAGAGTCGTAACAAGAAATAACGCTGAGGTCGTGAGAAAATTGCATAAAAAAATCCGTAATCTTCCAGGAGATTACGGATTTTTACACCACCACTGGATCGGTCAGCCGATCCTTAACCGGTCGGCATCAGGCCACAGTGGTCTGCCTTTCTGCTGCCTGCTGCATCCGTCAGACTCAGGCGCTGCGCAGGTTGTCCACCAGCGCCATCTCTTCACTGCTCAGCAGTTTTTCGATGTCGACCAGAATCAGCATGCGGTCGCCCAGCGCCCCCAGCCCGGTCATATATTCGGTGGACATGGTCACCGCAAACTCCGGTGCCGGGCGGATCTGCTCGTGCATCAGCGACAGCACGTCAGAGACGCCATCAACCACGATGCCGACCACGCGGTGCTCCAGGTTCAGCACGATCACCACGGTGTTGTCGTTATAGACCACGTCCGGCTGGGCAAACTTAATGCGCAGATCGATAATCGGCACGATCACGCCGCGCAGGTTGGTGACGCCTTTGATAAACGGCGGCGTGTTGGCGATGCGGGTCACCTGATCGTAGCCACGGATCTCCTGAACTTTCAGGATATCGATGCCGTACTCTTCGGCACCCAGCGTGAAGACCAGAAACTCCTGGCCGACGGTTTCCCCGGTGATTTTAGTGACAGTGGCCATGCCAGTCATAGTTCTACCCTTAATCAGTTATTATCAGGCTGCGGCTCCCGCCACACGCTTTTCACGGTTCAGAGACTGCAGTGCAGAAACGTCAACAATCAGCGCCACGCTGCCATCGCCAAGGATGGTGGCGGCAGAAATGCCCGGCACTTTGCGGTAGTTGCTTTCGAGGTTTTTCACCACCACCTGGTGCTGACCAATCAGCTGGTCGACCAGCAGCGCATAGCGCTTACCGGCGCTTTGCAGGATCACCACGATGCCCTGAGTGGCCTCGGTTTTGGCACCCTGCACCTCAAAGACGTTCCACAGTTCCACCAGCGGCAGGTATTCGCCGCGCACTTCCAGCACGCGTTCACCGCCGGCCAGCGCCTTCAGGTCGTCCGCCAGCGGCTGCAGGGACTCCATCACCGCGTTCAGCGGCAGGATAAACACCTCGTTCGCCACCCGCACCGACATACCGTCGAGGATCGCCAGCGTCAGCGGCAGCAGGATGCGAATAGTGGTGCCTTTGCCCTGCTTCGATGAGATCTCAACGTGGCCACCCATCTCCTGGATGTTACGTTTCACCACGTCCATGCCCACGCCGCGGCCTGAAACGTCGGTCACCTGCTCGGCGGTGGAGAAGCCCGGCGCGAAGATCAGCATGCCGACCTCTTCGTCGCTCATGTTCTCGCTGACCGGCAGCCCGGACGAGAGCGCCTTGGCCAGAATGCGTTCGCGATTCAGTCCGGCACCGTCGTCGGTCACTTCGATGCAGATGTTGCCGCCCTGGTGCTCGGCGGAGAGCGTCAGGTTACCTACCGGGTATTTACCGGCGGCCTGGCGGGTTTCCGGCGACTCGATACCGTGATCGAGACTGTTACGCACCAGGTGGGTTAACGGATCGATGATGCGTTCGATCAGGCTCTTGTCCAGCTCGGTGGAGCTGCCCATCAGCGTCAGTTCCACCTCTTTGCCCAGCTTGCTGGCAAGGTCACGCACCAGGCGCGGGAAGCGGCTGAAGACGTACTCCATCGGCATCATACGAATCGACATCACCGATTCCTGCAGGTCGCGGGCGTTACGCTCCAGCTGACCCATGCTGTTCAGCAGGTCGCCGTGGTGTACCGGGTCCAGCGCGCCGGAGCGCTGCGCCAGCATCGACTGGGTAATCACCAGTTCGCCGACCAGGTTGATCAGC
The DNA here is from genome assembly GCF_002865965.1 of Erwinia sp. B116. Taxonomy (NCBI): domain Bacteria; kingdom Pseudomonadati; phylum Pseudomonadota; class Gammaproteobacteria; order Enterobacterales; family Erwiniaceae; genus Erwinia; species Erwinia sp. B116. The sequence continues at coordinate 17,212 of NZ_JRZZ01000051.1, read as the reverse complement.
TGATCGACCTTCTCAACCGCAACGCGGATGCTGCTGGACTCGCTGGCTTTGGCGGCCGGCTGCTTTTTATGCGCTTCACGCTTCGGCGAGATATCGCTGACGGTGGCCAGCGGATGGCTCTCTTCGGCCTCGTCGTCAGACTCGTCTGCCGCTGGCTCGACCGCCGCCACCGCAACCGGTGCCGCAACGGCGACCGGTTCAGGGAAGTCGATTTGCGACTCGTCGAGCACGAAGCACAGCACCGCCACGATGTCATCTTTGCCCACCGAGGAGTCCAGCGTGGCTTCCAGCACGTTCTCGCCTTTAACCGCGTCCAGCACGGTGCCAAGGTTGGCCAGCTCGTCGAGCATCAGGTCAGCTTCGCCCGCTTTCAGCGCGCTCAGGCGAATGCGCAGACCGGCTGCGGCTGGCACAGCAGCCTCTTCTGACGGCACTTCAACCAGCGCCACGCGCGGCGCGGCGGGGGCGGCAACGCTCTCGCCTTTGGCTTCCAGCGCCAGCTGGCGCAGCACCTGACAGATGTAGGTGAAGGCCTCAGCATCCGGTTCTGACGCCGTTTTGTAGGCATCTAGCTGTTCCTGCATAATATCTTTGGTTTCCAAAAACAGATTGATGATATCGGTGCTCAGCTGCATTTCGCCGCGACGAGCATCGTCAAGAATATTTTCCAGAATATGCGTGGTTTCCTGCAGCACCGAGAAGCCGAAGGTGCCGGCCCCCCCCTTAATGGAATGGGCGGCGCGGAAGATCGCGTTAAGCTGTTCCGAATCGGGCTCCTGCGGGTCTAACCCCAGCAGGTGTTGTTCCATATCGGCCAACAGTTCGTCGGCTTCATCAAAGAACGTCTGGTAAAAATCGCTGATATCCATGCTCACGGTATCACCTCGGCTGTGAGTCGCGATCGGTCTGAATCGCAGCCGGTGCCGCCGGTAATGTGGTTACCGGCGACGGGCTGGCTGCGGGTTCAGCCTGTGGTTGGGGTTGAGAATCGGTTTGAGAATCAGGTTGTGTCACGGGTTGGATCGTCTGCGACGCCGGCAGTTCCGGCGCGGCAATCTGTTTCAGGCTGTCCGGGCTGCTGATATTGATCGCATCACCTTCGGCATTTTCTTTTTCAATCTGCTCTTCGGTATCGTGATTCAGCACCAGCAGGCTGATACGGCGGTTAACGGCATCGTCGCCACCGCGATTTTTCAGCTTCATGGTGGCCGCCATACCGACCACACGCAGCACTTTTTCACCGTCCAGCCCGCCGCTGATCAGCTCGCGGCGCGAGGCGTTAGCGCGGTCGGCGGAGAGCTCCCAGTTGCTGTAACCGCGGTCACCGCCGGCATACTGGAAGTCATCGGTATGACCGGCCAGGCTGATCCGGTTAGGAATATCGTTCAGGATCGGCGCAATCGCCCGCAGAATATCGCGCATGTAGGGTTCCACCTGCGCGCTGCCGGTTTTGAACATCGGCCGGTTCTGGCTGTCGATAATCTGAATGCGCAGCCCCTGCTCAACCATGTTGATCAGCAGGTGCGGACGCAGCGCGCGCAGGCGCGGATCGGCTTCAATCAGCTGATCCAGCTTGTCGCGCAGCTTCTTCAGCCGCGTTTCGTCCAGCTGGCGCTTCTGCGCCCGCTTGGCTTCATCAATATCGACCACCTTTTTCACTTCGCCGAGCTTTTCCGTCGGGTCCTGGCCGCCGCCGGGGATCGGGCTTTCGCTGTCGCTGCTGCGCTGGCCGCCGGTCAGCGCGACCTTCAGCGGCGTTTTAAAGTAGTCAGCAATCTGCACCAGCTGCTGCGGGTTGGAAATTGAGATCAACCACATCACCATAAAGAAGGCCATCATCGCCGTCATAAAGTCGGCGTAGGCAATTTTCCATGAGCCGTGTCCGGCCTCATGTTTTTTACCTTTTTTCCGCTTTACCAGCACAATGGGGTGGTTGTTCTTCATGCGTCCTGATCCGAAGTCTGCTTGGTGGCTTTCGCATTACGCACGTGCTCTTCCAGTTCGGTAAACGACGGGCGTTCGGTCGAATAGAGCGTCTTGCGGCCAAATTCCACCGCGATCTGCGGTGCATAACCGTTCAGGCTGGAGAGCAGCGTCACCTTGATGCACTGCATCATTTTGGTCGATTCAGCGCACTGCTGGCGCAGCACGCCCGCCAGCGGCGAGATAAAGCCGTAAGCCAGCAGAATACCGAGGAAAGTACCGACCATCGCGTGAGCGATCAGTCCGCCGAGTTCTGCCGCCGGGCGGTCGGCTGATGCCAGCGTATGCACCACGCCCATTACCGCCGCTACGATGCCAAAGGCCGGCAGCGAGTCACCGACCGTCGCCAGCGCGGTGGCCGGCACGTCGCACTCGTGCTCGTAGGTTTCAATCTCTTCATCCATCAGCGCCTCAATTTCAAAGGCGTTCATATTGCCGCTGATCATCAGGCGCAGATAGTCGGTGATAAAATCGACCAGCCGCTTGTCAGAGACAATGCGCGGGTAGCTGGCGAAAATTTCGCTCTCGGCCGGGTTTTCAATATCCCGCTCCAGCGACAGCATGCCCTGCTGACGCGATTTGGCCATCAGGCGGTACAGCAGCGCCATCAGGTCCATATAGACCGCTTTGTTGTATTTCGAGCCGCGCATCAGCAACGGCAGCGACTTCAGCGTCGCTTTGATCGCCTTACCATTGTTGCCGACGATAAAGGCACCGATACCTGCCCCGCCGATAATCAGCAGTTCAGCCGGTTGATACAGGGCTCCGAGGTGGCCGCCTACCATTGCGTAGCCGCCCAGCACCGAGCCCAGAACGAGGATATAACCCAAAATTACCAGCACAACGAATCCTTACGTCTGTAAACGTGTGGGTGGAAGGTAAGCCGGAAAGCCGCAGGTGGAACGCCATGCCCGAGCAAAAAAAAAGCAGCGGTCAATGACCGCTGCTGGATTCACTCTCTATGGCGAACACTATTAAACGGCTCGTTTAACCTGTTCATCCAGCAGTTGTGAACTGTTATCGGCAGATTCTGCGATAAGTTTACGTCTTTTTACCGCGCGAGATGGCGGCTGGCAGAGGCTGCAGGTAAAGCTGTTAACGGGCTGGTGTGCGTGGTTAATAAAGCTGCCGCCGCAGCATTTGCAGTCGGAAAGCTCGAGCATGCCGCTCTCAACGAAACGCACCAGCGTCCAGGCACGGGTCAGCGCCAGAAGCGGCGCATCATCCTGCTGCGGACACTGTTCGAGGTACAGACGATAGGCTTTGATCACCGCATCCACACCGCTGCACATTCCGCTTTTGATCAGGAACTGCCAGGCGTTGCAGAACATCGACGCATGGATATTTTGTTCCCAGGTCATAAACCAGTCGGTGGAGAAAGGCAGCATGCCCTTCGGAGGTGGACTGCCGCGCAGTTCTTTATACAGCTTGATCAGGCGGCCACGGCTTAACTGTGTTTCGCTTTCCAACATTTGCAGACGGGCGCCCAGGGTGATGAGTTCCATCGCCAGCTGGATGTCGCGCGCCTCCTGCACAATACTCTTTTCGCTCATTAACTCGCAGCCTTCTTTTTCGGCGTCTCATCAGCTTTCGAGACGTCACGTAACAAACGACTGGATAGCAGGATACCGGTGTGGATCTGTTGCAGATCGTCGACCCGTGACTCCTGGGTTAAACGGCTAATTGCATTGTGGTCGTCAAAGCGAAACTGGCAGACCAGTTGATTGGTTTCCGCCAGTTTGACCATTTCAGGCAATGTGAGTCGCGCAAGAGCGTCGGCCATTGGCTCGTCGATCCCTAAGCGAAACATTGCAGATGCTTTTTCCTGGTTAATTAAACGCTGCGCGAGCAGTAAATACGACAAATTGATGTCATAAATGTGTTTGAGTAATTCGGATGTACCCATTTTTTTTCCATCCTGACTGACACTACTTTTAACGTTCGCGGTCTGTGTGCCGCTACCATGGTTGCTGGTTGGTAAATCTAAAGATGGCAAAAATTTATGGCTGAAGCCAACGCGTGAAACCGTTCGTCAGATCCTTAGAGCCACCAGGCAGCATATCGGGAGTGGATCCGTCTTGCTGGCCGCTGCTTCTGCGCCTGTTCTTCCCTGCTGGTATTCATGACTTCTTGTTACATTCTTATAAGACTATTCTTAAAACAGAGCAACTCTATCCCCTATGATTTCGACATACAACGCAAACACGGCGAAATTTTAGATAAAGTGTGATGCACATCACACTTTTGATGGAAATAGTTCCTAAAAAAGCATCAGCGCCGCTGTTCATTAGGTCGCTAATTAACCTTTTTGCGCAATTTTTGTAACATCAACACCCGCAACCGCCCCCGCTGCTGATAAATCACCCACTCTGATGACCAGACCGACAGATCTGGTTAAAAAAAACCAAAAAATAAATATAAATGCAATAAAGCGGCGGAAAAAAACCGGTTAACTCAATAAATATGCACTTGAATTGCATTTAAAGACGCAGGTATTCTCTGCAGATTGATTGACGACGCTGAGCGATAAAGTGCAGCAAAGCCGCCTTTACGTTGGATTTACACAGTTGTTTGTAAGCACAGTGCAACTAATGTCTGTAATGGGAAAACAGATGTAAATGGGGGTTACATAAGGATTGTGAATGATTTGTGGATTTTTTTAGGAAAGTAACACTCCACTATCGGCAGGATGTGCGCTTTCTTGAGGGAAAAGGTGACTAAATTTCTTACTTATGCTTCAACTGCTGCTTTTTACGCCAGAATGCAGCCGCCTGAAGACATTTTCCAGGCGGAATTGTTTACCGGACACGGTTTGTCACGCTGCTACCCGCCTGCGCGGGCAGCCGATAACGCGCCAGAGCGGATCAACGCCGGTCAACGCGGCCGGTTACCCGGACGACCTCTGGCTGGCGTTGACCGCCCGCAGATCCTGCAGATAGTCGGTACGCCAGCGGGTGATGTCGTTGTGGCGCAGCACCGCCATCATGTCGTTGTAGCGGGAGATGCGCTCGGTGCGGGACATGGTCAGAGCCTGATCCAGCGCCGCGGCCACCTCATCGCGATCGTAAGGGTTAACGATTAGCGCGGCGGTCAGCTCGTTGGCCGCGCCGGCAAACCGCGACAGGATCAGCACGCCAGGATCGTCCGGGTCCTGCGCGGCGACGTACTCTTTCGCCACCAGGTTCATGCCGTCGCGCAGCGGGGTCACCAGCCCGATATCGGTCAGACGGAAAATTTTCATCAACAGACGACGGTCAAAGTGCTGATTCAGATAGTAGAGCGGGGTCCAGCCCAGCGTGCCGTAATTGCCGTTGATACGCCCGGCTTCGGTCTGCAGCTGGTGGCGAATATCCTGATAGGCCTGCACGTCGCCGCGCGAGGTTGGCGCAATCTGTGAATAGCGAATATTGCCGCGATGCTGCGGATAGTGCTCCAGCAGCGCCTCGTAGGCAAGAAAGCGCTCCGGCAGCCCCTTAGAGTAATCCAGCCGCTCGCAGGCGATGATGTTCTTCGCCTCACCCAGGTCCTTCTTCATTGCCACCATCTTCGGCGGCAGCGGCCCTTCCGCCATCTGTTTAATGCTGTCCGGCTCGATGCCGATCGGGTAGACCCCGGTGCTGAAGGTGTGGCCCAGCGCCCGGTGGACGTTGTCCGTGCTGACCAGCGGCGTCAACTGCGCCACGCTGTCGAGGAAGGCGCTGCGATCGCTGTCGGTCTGGAATCCCAGCAGGTCGTATTCGCACATCATCGCCAGCAGCTCCTGATGCGGCGGCAGCGCGTTGAAGATCTCCGGGGTCGGAAACGGAATATGCAGGAAGAAGCCGATGCGGTTGGTGACCCCGCGTTTGCGCAGCTCGGCGGCAAACGGCAGCAGATGGTAGTCATGGATCCACAGCACGTCGTCCGGCTGCAGCAGCGGCAGCAGGCGTTCGGCCAGCCGGGTGTTGACCCGGCAGTAGCCCTCCCAGGCCTCGCGCTGGAAGTTCACCAGATCGAGGCGATAGTGGAAGGCCGGCCACAGCACCGCGTTGGAAAACTGCAGGTAATAGAGGTCGTAATCGTTCTGGTCAAGGCCAAAGGAGGCGTAGGTAATGCCGTCATGATCCAGCATCGCCAGATCGTCCTCGTCCTCTTCGCCAATTTCGTTAATCTCTCCGTTCCAGCCGTACCACAGCCCGCCGGTGGTTTTCAGCGCGTCGACGATGCCCACGGTTAACCCCCCGGCACTGCTTTTACTGCCGGTAGGGAGAGCGATACGGTTAGACACCACCACTAAGCGACTCATACTTTTTGCTCCTCTGACGTTGTCACGCCCTGATTTAATTGTAATTGTGTTGTTTCCAGCCACTGCCAGACGGCCGCCACGTTCTGCAGACGGTGACCTGCCACGCTTTCACCCTCGCCGACTTTAACTGAGACGCCGCCCAGCGCGTTCACCACCGCAAAACCGGCCTCGTCGGTGAGGTCATCACCGAGAAATACCGGGATACGCCCGGCAAACGGCGGCTGCTGCATAAAGGCGCTAATCGCCTCCCCTTTGCTCACCCCGGCCGGCTTCAGCTCAACCACGCATTTGCCGGGCTGCAGGTAGAAAGCCGGGTAACGGGCGACCATCTCCGCCGCCAGCCGCTCAATCGCCGGCTGATGCTGCGGCGCGCGGCGGTAGTGCAGCGCAAAGGCGATGCCTTTATCCTCCAGCTCCGCGCCGTCGAGCGCGCCCATCTGCCGGGACAGCTCCGCCGCCAGCTCACGCAGCAGGGGCTGCGGCAGCGTAACGCGCTGGATCTCATCCTCGCCGATGCGTCGTTCCGCACCGTGAATGCCGGCCGCCGGCAGCACCAGCGGGGCCACCAGCGTGTCCAGTTCGGCGATCGGCCGCCCTGAAACCAGCGCCACCGCGCCCTGACAGCGCAGGGCCAGGTCGGCCACGCGCTGGCGCACCGCAGCGGGAATAAAGACTTCATCGGGGCGCGACTGGATCGCCGCCAGCGTACCGTCGACGTCAAAAAAGAAGGCGTAGCCGGGGCTGGCCGTTGGGGATATCCACTGTGCTTGCTCGCTCACCACGTTCCTCCTGAAAAAACATTGCGTAAGGATGCTGCGGCGCTGAAGGGGATCGCTCAGAAGCGTCAGGCCCGATGGCCTGATGCGGGGATAAGGCGGGAAAGGTGTTACCAGCACCGGCGGCTGGCCAGAAAAAGGCAGAACGCAAAGCTCCCTGTAAAACCCGAAATTCACCACCGCCATGGCGTTACGCCACCGCGTCGACCCTTAACGCACAACAACATCGCGTTTAAGTATAGTTGAGGTTTCGATCTCTGCCAGACGCGATGCAGACCTTAAGGGGAACGCCGCGTCAGGGGGGTGGCGGGCCGTCGGCCGCGGCGGTGAGCACCACCCGCGCCTGGCAGCCACGGCCGTCAGTGCGGTTGTCGAGGTGAAACGCACCCTTATGCAGCTGTACGATGCGGGTAACGATACTCAGCCCGAGGCCGATGCCGCCGTAGCGGCTGTCCATACGCACAAAGGCCTTGCTCAGCTCGCCGCGTTTGCTGTCGTCAATCCCCGGCCCCTCGTCGCTGACCGTCAGCGTCGGCTCCGGCTCCGCGCTGATGCCCACGGTGATGCGGCTGCCGGGCGGGCTGTAGCGGTGGGCATTCTCCACCAGGTTGCGCAGCACCAGCCGCAGCAGCGTGGCGTCGCCGCGCACCAGCGCCTCCTGCTGCGGATCGATAATCAGCGTCTGTTGACGATCGTCGAGCATCGCCTGCAGCTCCTGCTGCATCGGCCTGAACACCTCCAGCAGCAGCGACACGTGCTGATAGTTGCCGGCGGTAAAGGCATGGCCAACGCGGGCCAGCTGCAGCAGCTGCGACACGCTGTGGGTCATCTGATCCAGCCGTTCAATCAGCGGCCGGACGTCGATGTGGTGCTTACGCTCGATCAGCTCAAGGTGCAGGCGCAGACCGGCCAGCGGCGTGCGCAGTTCGTGCGCCACGTCGGCGGTAAACAGCCGTTCGCGTTCCAGGCTGACCGTCAGCCGGGAAACCAGCCGGTTGATCGCCAGCGTTACCGCGTCGATCTCGCTGACCGAGGGCTGAAACGGCACCGGCTCCAGGTTGTTTTCGCCGCGGCGCTCCAGCTCCTGCTGCAGATCGGAAAGCGGCCGGGTGATCCACTTAATCGCCTGCCGGCACAGCAGCAGTGACAGGGTAATGATCACCAGGCTCGGCAGCGCCAGGCTGGCAATCGCCTCACGGATCTCCCTTTGCACGCTGCGCTGCACGTCGCGGTGGTTCAGCGCCGCCTCCACCAGCAGCTGGATCTGCTCTTTGCTTTCGTGCCACAGCCACAGCACGCTGATCACCTGGCACACCACCAGGATCAGGCCAATCGCCAGCAGCAGGCGGAAACGCAGCGTCGCCGGCCGCACCTCCGGCAGCGTACCGCCCGCCATCAGCCTGCACCGCCGTTTTTCACCAGCGAGTAGCCAAAGCCGCGCACCGTGCGGATCGCCGTGCGGCCGATTTTGTCGCGCAGGTGGTGAATATGCACCTCCAGCGTGTTGGTGGCCGGTTCTGTTTCCCAGTTGTAGATATCGTTGTACAGCACTTCCCGATGAACCGGCTGACCGGCCTTCAGCATCAGCCGCGCCAGAATCGCGTACTCCTTCGGCGTCAGCTCCAGCGGCGCGTCGCCGCGGGTGATCTGGCGGTGGGTCATATCCAGCGCCAGATCGCCGACGATAACCCGGGTATCGCCCTGATTGACGTTGCGGCGAATTAAGGCGCGGATGCGCGCCAGTAACTCGTCAAGGGCAAAGGGTTTAATCAGGTAGTCGTCCGCGCCGGCATCCAGCCCGGCAATGCGCTCCTGCACCGTATCGCGCGCGGTGAGGATCAGCACCGGCTGCATCTTTTTCTGCCGCCGCTGGCGCAGCAGAAAGTGCAGGCCGTCTTCGTCCGGCAGGCCAAGATCGAGGATCAGCAGGCTGTACTGGCTGGCGGCCAGCCAGGCCTCCGCGTCGCGGATGGTGGTGACGCCGTCGCAGACGTAGCCTTCGCCCTCCAGCGCCAGCACCAGCCCCTGCAGCAGCAGGGCATCATCTTCGACTACCAGAATTTTCATGGGGTATGGCTCCGGCACGCCGTCAGTAAGTCATCGGCAGGCTGATAGAGTTGGGTTTGCGTACCGGTCAGTCCCAGCACGGTGGCGAACAGATTATCCTGCGAGGCCGCCTGCGTCGCCGCCCGTTTGCTCAGACAGGCGGCGCTGACGCCAAAGCGCTGCTGATAGTCGGGGGATAGCCAGACCAGCAGCGGCACGTGTTTCTGCGCCTCCGGGGCGATAGCATAGGGCATTCCGTGCAGGTAAACGCCATTTTCCCCCAGCGATTCACCGTGATCGGAGAGATAGACCAGGCTGGTGGTGAACTGCTGCTGGTGCGCCTGCAGCAGCTTAATCGCCTTATCGACAATATAGTCGACGTAGAGCAGCGTGTTGTCGTAGGTATTCACCAGCTGCTGCTGGCTGCAGTCCTGGATCTGATTGGTGTCGCAGGTGGGCACAAACTTCCTGAATTGCGGCGGATAGCGGCGGAAGTAGGTCGGCCCGTGGCTGCCGATGGTGTGCAGCACGATCATGCCGTTGCCCTGCAGCTGGCTGATGTACTGCTCCAGGCCGTGGAACAGCACCTCGTCATAGCACTCGCCGTCGGTACACATGCCCGGCAGGTTGAGGCTGGTCATATCCTGATGCGGCACGCGGTCACAGGCCCCTTTGCAGCCGCCGTCGTTTTCGTTCCACAGCACGCTAATGCCGGCGCGCTGCACCACGTCCAGCAGCCCCTCCTGGTGTGCCGCCAGCACGTCATCGTAATGGGCACGCGGCATGCCGGAAAACATGCACGGCAGCGACACGGCGGTGGCGGTACCGCAGGAGGCGGTGTGCGGGAAGTAGCTGATGTCATCCTGCGCCAGCAGCGGACTGGTCTGCCGTCCGTAGCCGGAGAGGGAGAAGTTAGCCGCGCGTGAGGTTTCCCCCACCACCAGAATGGTCAGACTCTTCTTCGCGCCGTTGAGACGATCCGGGTTCTGCCGCGCGTCTTCACCGACGCGCACCAGCGGCTGATGTTCACGCTGCTGATGCTTATACCAGGAGAGCGTGGCGGCAATGGTGTTCGACGGGCTCAGCGACTTCACCAGCTCTTTATCGTTGCGGAACAGCGAGGCGTAATCTTTATAGAACAGCAGCGCCACCAGCAGGATCACCGCGACGGAGGCCAGCACGCTGACCAGCCGCCCGGCCAGATGTCGCCATAACCGCATCGGTTTACGGATGCGCAGCCACAGCATCAGCGCCAGCGGCAGCACGCAGGTGAACAGCAGCACCAGCAGCAGCTGGGTGGTTAACAGCGCAAAGCTTTCGGAGGCGGTGGTATCGATAATATTAACGATCATCGAACGGTCGATAATGATGCCGTAGTTGATGATAAAGTACTGCGCCGGGGCGGAGACCAGCACAAACAGCGCGATGACCAGGCTGTCCAGCCACAGCAGCGAGGCCAGCGTGACCACAATATTGATCACGCTGAACGCCACCAGCGGCATGGTGAGGAACACCAGCACGTTGCGCAGGCTGTCCGGCGGCATCGCCACCAGCACCTGGCGGTAGAAGGCAATATTCAGCCCGACCGAGATCAACAGCGCAAACAGCGCGATAAAGGTAAACCGGCTGACGGCCGGGCGGGAGAGAGAGAAACGTGGCATCTGGCCGTCCTTAATGTTCTGAGGCGGCCAGCATCGCAAAGAAAGTTTAGGAAAAGCTTAAGAAGCTTAAGAAGCTTAAGAACGTTAAACACCTGTATCGTCGTGTGCCGCCTCCCGGCGGCGAACCTTCCTGCCGGCCGCCGTACCTCGCCGCTCGCCGACGAGTGGGGAGTTTCGGCGGCGGCAGACAAGCTGTTCTGCCGTCAGATTCAGACGATGCCGGTGTTGACCCGCTTACCAATGTCCTTCAGCTGCGAGTACTTTTCCAGCAGCGTTGGGCCGTCGTCGAGGCTCATGGCAAACATCCACATATAGGTCATCACCGAGTAGATATGCCCGGCGTCGCTGATGCCGCGGAAGGTCATGGCGAGAATGGTGCCGGCAAACATCAGCGCCACCGCGCCGCCGATCGCCAGGTAGCCCAGCGCTTCGCGGTCAGACAGGCTGATGCGCAGCCGCGACAGCACGCGGTAGTGGCGGGTCAGCAGCGACGGCGGTGCCGCGCCCACCAGCCCGACCTCTTTCTCCAGCCGGTCATTCAGGCGGTTAAACAGCCACTCGTTTTTGTTGGTGTAGCCGCGCAGAAAGCAGGCGAACAGCAGCAGCACCGCCAGGCAGAACAGCCCGGTGTGAAACTCAATCACCAGCAGCATCACCGCCGCACCGCTGATCGAGGCCAGCGTGGTGATCAGCACCGGCAGGTGTTTCTCAAAGAAGTCGACAAACTCGCGGGAGAGCGCCACCCGCGCCGCCACCGTCGAGTGGCTGTGGTTCTGCCCGCGCTGGGTGAGGATCACCGGCACCGCCAGCTCGGCGTAAATGCGCGCAAAGGTGCGGGTATCGACGCTGCGCCGCGCCGCACCGATCGCCCACATCACCAGCACCATCAGCGCATAGAGCACCGCGTGCAGCGGCTTAGCCTCGAGAATGGCGTTAATGGCGAAGCCCGCCAGCAGTGGGTAGAGCAGATAGGTGACGTTTTCCGCCACCACCAGCAGCAGCGTCAGCCACAGCTTGCGGCTGTGACGACGGCCGATCAGTTTCAGCGTGCCGAAGGCACTGTGGGATGCAGCATCCGGCTGCAGGATTTTTTCCGTGTTCATATTCATTATCTGTTAAACTGCGCTTGAGCACCTGCTCAAACTACGGCAGCAGTCTATTTGAGCGACCGCTCAAAGTCAACGAGGGTAAAAATGAAAGAGACGGCGGAGGCCCTGCGGGGCAGAATTTTAACCGGCGCGATCGCGCTGTTTATTGAGCGCGGCGTGGAACGGGTCACCACCCGCGAGCTGACCGAACGCCTCGGCATCTCACGCAGCCATATTTATCACTACTTTCGCGACTGGGAGACGCTGTGCAGGGAAGCGATGACGCAGTTTATGCGCGAGGATGAGGCCGATTTTACCGCCCGCCTGCAGGGACTCAACGCCCACGCGCGGCTGATGGCCTTTGTCAGCGACTACCTGCCCGCGGAACCCCACGCCAGCTGGTCGCTGTACAGCTCGCTGTGGCAGCTGGCGATCCATGACGCGGAGTGGGCGGAGATGGCACAAACGCTGATGACCCGCTGGCATGAGATCATGGCCGACATCATTCGCGCCGGCCTGGCGGCCGGCGAGTTCCGCCACGGCGATCCGGAGCAGATTACCCGCCAGCTCAGCGCGATGGTTAACGGCTACGCCGAGCAGCTGATCGTCGCCCCCAACCCGCTGAAGCACCGCGCCGCCAGCGAAGATATCGCCGCCTTTATTGCCGTGGCGCTGCGGCCGGTCGGCTGAGCAGCGCGGGCGGCGGTCAGCAGGCCCGCCGCGCCGTAGCCTGTACCGTGACCGCCACCGCGCTTAATGCCACCAGGATCAGAAATACCCCCAGACCGGTCATCGCCGGGAAACCAAAGGTTTTGAACAGCAGCAGCCCGGCGATACAGCCGCCGAGAAAGGAGAATACCGTGGTCAGGTGGGTGAACAGCTGCTTCATATAGAAGCGCCGTTCGGCGGCGATAGTGCGGCTGAACAGCGAGAACAGCACCGAACCAAAGGCGATACCGGCATCGGTCAGCGTGCCGGTAATGTGGGTGGAGCGCACCCGGCCGCCGGAAAGCTGGGTGGAGGTGGCGTTATGGACGCCCATCAACAGCGCCAGCAGCGTCAGAAACTCGCGGTTATTGCCCGGTGAATAAAACAGGCTCTCATACAGCGCCGCCAGCGTCAGCACCACCCCTTCCGCCAGCAGGACCAGACAGTAAATGGTGCGCAGCTGGCGTTTCTCCCCGACGATCGCCAGCACGCGCGACAGCGTACAGCCAAGCACAAAGGCCGCCAGCAGCGCGGCCAGCAGCGTCAGGTCGCTGAGATCGAGGCTGGTCACCTCCGTAGAAAGCTGCGAGGCGTTGCCGCTCATATGCGAGGGGAAAAAACCAAAGGCGCCGAGCGCCATCGCGTTGAGAATGCCGGCGGTGGTGGCCAGCACCAGCGCCAGATAACGATCTTCGCGGTGCGAGCGGATCTTCTTCTTTTTTATCAGCATAGGACTCCCGGCAGGCTGAACGGCAAAAAAGTCAGGGGCGCGGCCTCATGCCGCACCTGCTCAGTATAGGCAGCGCTGAAGCCTGAAGATCCTGAGATTTGTCTGCATTCCCGACCCTCGGCCCGGATATTTTTCAACAATATTCAGAAGTTTTCAGGAAACGTAAAGTCCGCAGGCGCGGCCTGGCGTAGTCTGCGGGGCGAAGCCGGCAGGGCTTTAGTCAATTAACAGGATTAATAAGCTGTTTTTATTGGTTTTCTCCGGCGGTCACTGTTCGTAGGGTGATGGCAAACAGGGTGCATTCAGATACACAGCGGAGATAACAATGAAAACAGCAGTAACCGGACATTTTGCGCTTAAACAGATCGTGGCGGGCATCGTGCTGGCTACCCAGGCCTTTGCCGTCAGCGCGGCGGAACCGAAACCGGTCAGCGGCGGCACGCTGAACGTGGCGCTGGGCAGCGACACGCCGATTATTGACCCGTCAATCACCGGCTACTCGGTCACCGCGCTGGTAACGCGCAACGTGGTCGATTCGCTGGTCGGCCAGGCCGAAGACAACCGCTTTACGCCATGGCTGGCGGAGAAGTGGCAGATCAACGACGACCATACCGAATACACCTTCCACCTGCGTCGCGACGTCACCTTCAGCGATAAAACCCGGCTGGACGCGGCGGCGGTGAAATATAACATTGAGCGCATTCTCGACCCGAAAACCACCTCCAGCTACGGCAAGTCGCTGCTTGGACCGATCAGCGAGATTACCACCCCGGACGAATTTACCGTGGTTATCCGTTATAAAACGCCGTTCGCTTCGCTGCTGCAGGGTCTGAGCCTGCCCTACCTCGGCATTCAGTCGCCGACCTATCTGCAGAACACCGCCAACACCAGCAATACCGTGGTCGGGTCCGGGCCGTTCATTCTTAAATCTTTTGTTAAGGGCAGCGGCAGCCAGCTGACCCGTCGCGCGGACTACAACTGGGGGCCGGGCTATGCGCAGCATCAGGGCCCGGCGTATCTGGAGGCGATCAACTTTAAATACCTGCCGGAATCCTCGGTGCGCCTCGGCGCGCTGACCAGCGGCCAGGTGCAGGCGATCGACGCCGTGCCGCCGGCCAGCGCCCGCTCGCTTAAAAGCAACGCCCAGCTGCAGATCCTCACCAAAGAGAATCCCGGCGTTAACCGCGTGCTCTATCTGAATACCTCAAAAGGCCCGTTCAAGGATCTGGCGGTACGCCAGGCCTTCCAGGCCGCGCTGGACCCGGCTTCAGCGGTAAAAGTGGCGTTCTTCGGCACGCTGAAGGCGGCGGATAACGTGCTGGGGCCGCAGACGCTCTATTACGATCCGTCGGTCGCCGCGCGCTGGGGCTTTGATGCGGCGAAAGCGGCGCGCCTGCTGGACGAAGCGGGCTGGAAAATCAAAGATGCGGCGGGCATCCGCAGCAAGGACGGCCAGCCGCTGACCGTGCATTTCGTCTATGATCCGAAATCAGCGGAGAGCGCCGATATCACCCTGTTCCAGGCGCTGCAGTTCCAGGCGAAAAAGGCCGGCTTTGACCTGCAGCTGGATCCGGTGGACGCCGGCGTGTTCAGCGCCCGCGGTGCCAGCAATGATTACGATATCCAGTCGAACTTCTACGTGCGCGCCGAGCCGGATATTCTGCGCACCGTGTTCCACTCCGGCTATATCCCGCCGAAAGGAGCCAACTACAGCCGCGTTAACACCCTGGATGACCAGCTGACCCAGGCGATCGGCGCCGCCGACGGTGAACGTAAGCAGCTCTACAGCCAGATCCAGCAGCGCATTATCGACCAGGCTTACGTGGTGCCGGTGTATGTGCCCGCCTATCAGTTCGGAGTGAGCAAAAAGGTGCACGGCGTCGGCTGGTCCACCAACGCCAAACCGACCTTCTATGACGCGTGGATCGGCAAGTAATATGGCGCTGACCACCCTGAAGCGCCTGTTCACCATTCTGGCCGTCCTGTGGGGGGCGGCCACCCTCACCTTCGTGGCCGTTAAGCTGATCCCCGGCGACCCGGTGCTGATCCTCAGCGGCGGCGACAGCGTGGTGGAGGATGATTATCGCGCCGAACTCACCGCCCGCTTTGGCCTGGATAAACCGGTCTGGCTGCAGTACCTGCGCTACTGCGGCCAGGCGCTGAGCGGGCATCTGGGTGAAAGCTATCAGTTTCGCGCGCCGGTGGTGCAGGTGATTACCGACGCGCTAGGCCAGACGCTGGTACTCGCCGGTCTGGCGCTGACGTTAGCCCTGCTGCTGGCGGTGCTGAACGCGCTGGCCACCGCCGGGCGCTGGCCGCTGCTGCGGCTGTTTAACAGCAGCCTGGAGCTGTGCCTGCTCAGCACCCCGGTCTACTGGACCGGTATTGTTCTGCTGAGCATTTTCAGCTTCCATCTGCAGTGGTTCCCGGTGACCGGCAACGACGGCTGGCTATCGCTGGTGCTGCCGGTGATTACCCTGAGCCTGCCGCTGGCCGCCACCCTCAGCCAGGTGCTGCGCGACGGGCTGGAGCAGGCGCTGCAGCAGCCCTTTGCCCTCACCGTACGCACGCGCGGCGCCGGCGAAACCCTGCTGCGCCTGCGCCACGGCCTGCGCCATGCGGCGCTGGCGGCCTCCACGCTGACCGGCACGCTGCTGGCCAACCTGCTGAGCGGCTCGATACTCACCGAAACCGTCTTTGGCCGCGTCGGCCTTGGCAAAATCACCCTGCAGGCGATCGCCAGCCGCGATATGCCGCTGATCCTCGGGCTGGTGATGCTGTCGGCGCTGCTGTTTGTTATCGTTAACCTGCTGGTCGATGCGCTCTATCTGCTGATCGACCCGCGCCTGCGCGCCGGGAGCCACCGATGAGCGACAATCTGCACCCCCTGCTGCGCCGCACGGCGCGGCGCGACCGCGTGGTTCACCCCTGGCTGGCGCTGCGCACCCTGCTGCCGGCGGCGATCGTGCTGCTGCTGCTGGTGATTGCGCTGGCTCCGCAGTGGTTTACCGCCCGCCTGCCGGACGAGATTGATATCAGCGCCGTGCTGCAGCCGCCGTCGCTGCAGCACTTTTTCGGCACCGATACGCTGGGCCGTGACGTGTTTACCCGGGTGATCTACGGCACGGCGCTGTCGCTGAGCATCGGCCTTGGAGCCACGCTGATCGCCTGCGGCGGCGGCGTGGTGCTGGGCATCCTCGCCTCGCTCGGGCCGCGACCGGTGCGGCATCTGGTGGTACGGCTGCTGGATATTCTGCTGGCGTTCCCTGAACTGCTGCTGGCGCTGCTGGTGATCGCGGTGCTCGGGCGCGGCCCGACCAACACCCTGCTGGCGGTGGGGCTCTCCGGCATTGCCGGCTATGCCCGCCTGCTGCGCTCGCAGATCTTACAGGTGAAAATTTCCGGCTACGTGCAGCAGGCGGTGGCGATCGGCGAATCGCCGCTGACCCTTCTGCTGCGCCATATCATTCCCAACACCCTGCGGCCGCTGGTGATCGTGGTGACCCTCGGCATCGGCCATTCGGTGCTGAGCGCTTCATCGCTGAGCTTCCTTGGCCTCGGCGTGATCCCGCCCACCGCCGAGTGGGGCGCGCTGCTGGCGGAAGGACGTGACTTCCTCGACATCGCCCCGTGGATCAGCCTGCTGCCCGCCAGCGTGGTGGCGCTGTCGGTGATTACCCTGACCCTTGCGGGCCGCCGTCTGCAGTCGCTACTGACTACCGGAGACTAATATCATGCCCGTTCATCCAAACCGCCCAACCACCCTGCTCGACGTTCAGGATCTGCGGGTCAGCTTCCGGCTGCCCGCAGGGCTGACGGAAACGGTTAAAGGCCTCACTTTTCAGCTTAACGCCGGTGAAATCGTGGCGCTGGTCGGCGAGTCCGGTTCCGGCAAGTCGGTCACCGCCCGGGCGCTGGTCGGGCTGGCGGGCGAC
>NZ_JRZZ01000050.1:11014-22914 GCF_002865965.1 Erwinia sp. B116 | reverse complement strand
CCCCGCACTGCAGCAGCCCCGCTTTCCAGCGCTCCGCCGTGGCGTTCTGATGGCAGCGCACCGCGATATGATCGGCCGCCAGCGTGCTGAGGTCGAGACCCAGCCGCGCCGCCAGTTCCGCTAAGGCCTGCTCAAAGCGCGGAAGATCTTCGCTGAGATCGCTCAGCCCGGCCACCTGATGAAAACCTGCCATTGTACAAACTCCTGATAACCCCGTCGCCGCCCGGGTAACAACGTTCACGGCGAAGTGCGGTGACCCGGCGTCACCCGCGCGCTATCTTACCTGAAAGGCCCCGGCGGCGCGTACTCAGGTTCCTGGATAATTCAGGGCCAAATGCAGTATACTTTTCCCCTTCTTTTTTAAAGCGCTGCCGGTCGGAACAAAATGTCGCCGCCGGCGGCGTCATGACAACGGCCAGCGTTGATGCGCGAGCCATTTTCAGCAAAATTAAGGTAACTCGGTGAATATTCAGGCCCTCCTCTCAGAAAAAGTCAGTCAGGCGATGATCGCAGTGGGTGCTCCGGCAGACTGCGAGCCTCAGGTACGTCAGTCGGCAAAAGCACAGTTTGGTCACTATCAGGCCAACGGCATGATGGCCGTGGCGAAAACCCTGGGCATGCCACCGCGACAGCTGGCAGAAAAAGTACTGGAGCAGCTGGATCTGAGCGGCATCGCCAGCAAAGTGGAGATCGCCGGGCCGGGTTTCATCAACATTTTCCTCGACAACGCCTGGCTGGCCGCGCAGGCGGACAGCGTGCTGCTGGCCGATAAACTCGGCGTGGCACCGGTCACGCCGCAGACCATCGTGATCGACTACTCGGCCCCGAACGTGGCAAAAGAGATGCACGTCGGCCACGTGCGCTCCACCATCATTGGCGATGCGGCGGTGCGTACCCTGGAGTTCCTCGGCCATAAGGTGATCCGCGCCAACCACGTCGGCGACTGGGGTACCCAGTTCGGCATGCTGATCGCCTTCCTTGAGAAACAGCAGAACGAGCATCACGATGATATCGCGCTGTCTGACCTGGAAGCCTTCTACCGCGAAGCGAAGCGCACCTATGACGAAGATCCGGCGTTTGCCGAGCGAGCGCGCGGCTACGTGGTCAAGCTGCAGGGCGGCGACGAACACTGCCGTAAAATGTGGAAACAGCTGGTCGACATCACCATGTCGCAGAACCAGAAAATCTACGACCGTATGAACGTCACCCTGACCCGCGACGACGTCATGGGTGAAAGCCTGTATAACGACATGCTGCCGGGCATCGTTGACGATCTGAAGGCCAAAGGCCTTGCGGTGGAGAGCGAAGGCGCCACCGTGGTGTTCCTTGACGAATACAAAAACAAGGAAGGTGAACCGATGGGGGTGATCATCCGTAAAAAGGATGGCGGCTACCTCTACACCACCACCGATATCGCCTGTGCCAAATACCGTTATGAAACGCTGAAGGCCGATCGCGTGCTCTACTACATCGACTCCCGCCAGCACCAGCACCTGATGCAGGCGTGGACTATCGTGCGTAAAGCGGGTTACGTGCCGGATTCCGTACCACTGGAACACCATATGTTCGGCATGATGCTGGGCAAAGACGGCAAACCGTTCAAAACCCGCGCCGGTGGCACCATCAAGCTGTCTGACCTGCTTGACGAAGCGGTGGATCGCGCCACCACACTGATCGCCGGTAAAAACCCGGAGATGCCGGCCGACGAACTGAACGCGCTGGCCAACGTGGTGGGCATCGGTGCGGTGAAGTATGCCGACCTGTCAAAAAGCCGCACCACCGACTACATCTTCGACTGGGACAATATGCTGGCGTTTGAAGGCAACACCGCGCCGTATATGCAGTACGCCTACACCCGCGTGCTGTCGGTGTTCCGCAAGGCGGGCATTGACGAGAGCGGCATCTCAGGCGCAATTAACATCAGCGAAGATCGCGAAAGCGCGCTGGCCGTGCGCCTGCTGCAGTTCGAAGAGACCATCACCCAGGTGGCCCGCGACGGCACCCCGCACGTGATGTGTGCCTACCTCTACGAGCTGGCCGGCCTGTTCTCCGGCTTCTACGAACACTGCCCGATCCTGACCGCCGAAGACGACGCCACGAAGCAGAGCCGCCTGCGCCTGGCGCTGCTGACCGCGAAGACCCTGAAGCAAGGCCTTGATACGCTGGGCATTCAGACGGTAGAACGGATGTAATGCACGACAGGGGCCGGGCGCAATGCCTGGCCCCTTCACTATTTAAACGCCGTTACCTACCTTCTGCCTGCAGATTTAAGCCTGACCGATCCGCCTGACACCTCTCGCCAAATTGAGACCAATGGAAATTAAGCACCAGATGCGCTACAACTAGTGTGTACGGTGTGTAATAACACGTGCCTCATTCAACGAAATGGAGGTGCGTTGAAAAGCTCAGAACTGATCAAACTATTGCAGCAACATGGCTGGGTTCTGGAAAGAGTCAAAGGCAGCCACCATCACTTCAGCCATCAGGACTTTGCAATCATTATCACCGTTCCGCACCCGCGTAAGGATATGAAGAAAGGCACGCTTCATCAGATCCTCAGGGATGCAAAGTTGAAACTGACGGAAGAGTGATTCGGTCTTCCGGTATGAGAGGTCATTATGTTGTATCCAGCTTTCGTGGAAATTGATACCGATGGCACGGCGAGTGGGTTCTTTCCTGATGTTCCCGGCTGTTACTTCGCCGGAGATACGCCGGAAGAGACCATCGCTGATGCAACTTCAGCGCTCAACGCTCACTTTGAGCTGTTAGCTGAGAAAGCGATGGCTATTCCCGAGCCTGCCTTAACATGGCGTACCGCGTCATATCCCATCGTTGATGGCAGGGCCGTGGAGGGCGTGTGGGTGTATATCAGTATCGATATCACCCGCTTTTTTGGTCGTTCAGAAAGGATCAACATCAGCATGCCCAATCTGCTGATTGAAAAAATCGACAGGACCGTAAGCGAAGATCCACGCTACACCAGCCGTAGCCATTTTCTGGCTGAGGCCGCACGTAAGGTACTGTCTCAGTGCTGATCCGTGCGTATGCCCGGTATGTGTTAGTTCAGTGGGAAGCTCAGCCTGTTGAACAGCGAGGCGTATCATAGCGGGCTAACCGCCCGCTACTGGTAATTCACCATCACCCCATTACTCACCACCCGCAGCGGCGGGAACAGCCGCCCTTTGCCCTCGACGAGGTAGACAAAGCGCAGGGTATCGCCGGCGGCGACGTTGGTCAGGCCGCGGGTGACGCCGCTGCCACCCTCCAGCGGCGTGCAGCGGCTGGAAGAACAGAGCTTTACCTGCAGGCCGGCCGGGGCCGGGGATGCCAGCTGATAGCGCCAGGCGATCTGGTTAATCGCGCCCTGCACCGGCTGGCGCGGTGCCAGCGGGCGCGATGACGCCTGCACGCCGCGGTTGCCGATGCCGGGGCCAATATCGCTGGCGGACCAGCTGCTGGCCACCGCCTGGCAGAGCCCCGGCACCAGCAACAGCACGCCGATCCACAGACTACGGCGCGCCAGCGTGTTGCTTAGCGGCTCAACACCGTCACGGTGAAATCCTCTCACGCCTTTCCCCCTGCCCCACAGCCAGCCGCGCATCAGTTGCCCCCGATCGTCGAGGTCATGCGGATCTGCCGGTTGTCGGTCAGCTCCATATTGGAGATCACCATCAGCTGCGGCATTGAGCGGCGCAGGAAGCGGGCCAGCAGCGCGCGCAGCGGATGGTTGACCAGCAGCACCGGCGGCGCGCCCAGCTGCTCCTGATGCTGCAGCGCGTTCTGCGCCTGCGCCAGCAGGCGGTCAGCCAGCCCTGGCTCCAGGCCACCGCCGCCCTGCAGCGCCTGCAGCAGCAGGCGTTCCAGCGCGGTGTCGAGTCCAATCACCTGCACCTCGCCGTTGCCAGGGAACCACAGCTGGGTAATGGCGCGGCCCAGCGCCACGCGCACCACGGCGGTCAGCTCCTGCGGGTCGGTCTGCACGCTGGCGTGTTCGGCCAGCGTTTCAATAATGGTGCGCATATCGCGGATCGGTACCCGTTCGGCCAGCAGGTTCTGCAGCACCTTGTGCAGCGTGGTCAGCGGCACCACGCCAGGGATCAGATCTTCGGTCAGCTTCGGCATCTCCTGGCTGACGCGGTCCAGCAGCTGCTGCGCTTCCTGGCGGCCGAACAGCTCGCTGGCGTACTGGCCGATCAGGTGGTTCATATGGGTGGCCACCACGGTACTGGCCTCAACCACGGTAAAGCCCTGGATCTGCGCCTGCTCTTTCAGCGCGCTGTCGATCCAGATCGCCGCCAGGCCAAAGGCCGGATCGACGGTCACTTCACCCGGCAGGCTGCCCGCGGCGGTGCCGGGGTTGATGGCCATCCAGCGCCCCGGATAGGCGTCGCCGCTGCCAATTTCCACGCCCTTCATCAGGATGCGGTAGCGCGCGGGCGGCAGATCCATATTGTCGCGGATATGCACCACCGGCGGCAGGAAGCCCATCTCCTGCGCAAACTTTTTACGAATGCTGCGGATACGACCGAGCAGCTCGCCGTCCTGCTGGCTGTCGACCATCGGGATCAGCCGGTAGCCGACCTCCATCCCCAGCGAGTCTTCCAGCTGCACGTCGTTCCAGGTGGCCTCCGTATTGGCTGCGTTTTCCTGCGGCCGCTGAACCGGCATAGCGACGGCCGCCTGCGGCTTCATCTGCCTGCCGCGCATCCACCAGGCCAGGCCCAGCAGGGCACCGGTAAACAGCAGGAACACCAGGTTTGGCATGCCCGGCACCAGGCCCAGCAGGCCCAGCACGCCGGCGCTCAGCAGCATCACCCGCGGGTTGTTAAACAGCTGGGTGACCATCTGTTCACCCACGTCCTGGTCGGTGCCAACGCGGGTGACAATCACACCCGCCGCGGTGGAGATCACCAGCGCCGGGATCTGCGCCACCAGGCCGTCACCGATGGTCAGCAGGGTGTAGGTTTCGGCCGCGTGGCCCATATCCATCCCGTGCTGCACCACGCCGACCAGCAGACCGCCGAAGACGTTGATCACCATAATCAGAATACCGGCGATGGCGTCGCCGCGGACAAACTTACTGGCACCGTCCATCGAGCCGTAGAAGTCCGCTTCCTGGGTCACGTCGCTGCGGCGCTTTTTCGCCTCCTCTTCGCCGATCAGCCCGGCGTTAAGGTCGGCGTCAATCGCCATCTGTTTGCCCGGCATGCCGTCGAGCACGAAGCGCGCGCCGACCTCGGCAATTCGCCCGGCACCCTTGGTGATAACCATAAAGTTGATAATCACCAGGATCACAAACACCACGATACCGATGGCGAAGTTACCGCCGACGAGGAAGTGGCCGAAGGCCTCGACCACCCTTCCTGCCGCATCCGCCCCGGTGTGCCCGTCCATCAGGATCACACGGGTGGAGGCAACGTTCAGCGCCAGGCGTAACAGGGTGGAGAACAGCAGAATAGTCGGGAAGGCGGCAAACTCCAGCGTGCGCTGGGTAAACATCGCCACCAGCAGTACCATAATCGACAGGGCGATATTGAAGGTGAACAGCAGGTCGAGAACGAACGGCGGCAGCGGCAGCACCATCATCGACAGGATCAGCAGGATCAGTATCGGACCGGCCAGCACCTTCCACTGGGTGTCTTTAAGGTTGTCAGGCAAGCGCAGTCGGGCGGCCAGGTTAGACATCAGATTTCTGTTCTCCAGCAAAGTCCAGCCCTTCCGGCACCGGCAAATTATCAGGTTTTTTCGGGATCAGGCCGCCTTCCATCTTCCAGCGCCGCAGCTGCCATACCCAGGCAAGCACTTCCGCCACCGCGGCATACAGGGTGCCGGGAATGTGCTGGCCTATCTCACTGTGTCGGAACAGGGCGCGCGCCAGCGGCGGCGCTTCCAGGATCGGCACCCGGTGCTCGGCACCGAGTTCACGAATGCGCAGCGCCACTTCTCCGGCCCCTTTGGCCACCACTTTGGGTGAGCTCATCTTTTTCTCGTCGTACTGTAACGCCACCGAGTAGTGGGTCGGGTTGGTGACGATCACGTCGGCCTTCGGCACGTCGGCCATCATGCGCCGCCGCGCCGCCGCCCGCATCTGCTGGCGGATACGCCCTTTGACGTGCGGGTCACCTTCGTTCTGCTTATGCTCATCGCGGATATCCTGCCGCGACATGCGTAAATTTTTGATGTGGGTCCACAGCTGGAAAATGACGTCGAAACCGACCATCGGCGTCAGCCCAAGCACCACCAGCACGCAGCACAGCGCAATCATATTCAGCGATCCGGCCAGCGCGGTGACCGGCGACTCGCTGATCAGGTGCAGCATTTCAGACCAGTGACGCCAGATGAAAAAGCCGGCGACGCAACCGACCAGTACCGCCTTCAGCACCGCCTTCAGCAGTTCGGCGGCGGTCTGGGCGGAGACCATCTTCTTCAGCCCTTTCAGCGGGTTCATCTTGCCGAGGTCAAACTTGATCGCCTTACTGCTGATATTCACTCCGCCCAGCAGCATCGGTGCCGCAATGGCCACCAGCACCAGCCCGATCATCATCGGCAGGATCGCCACCACCGCCTGGCTAATCAGGTTAGCGATCTGGTGCAGCATCTGGCTGGTATCGCTAACCACCGAGTGGTTAAACATCAGCCCGTCGGCCACCAGCGCGCCCAGCTTGCGCCCCATCCACTCGCCGCCGGCCCACAGAATGCCCAGACCGGTCAGCAGCATCAGCATCGAGGTCAGCTCACGGGATCGCGGGATCTGCCCCTCTTCGCGCGCCTTTTCTAGTCGGTGCGCCGTGGGGGATTCTGTTTTTTCCTCGTCACTGTCCTGGGACACGGCATTTAACCTTTGCGTGCGGATTTTCAGGCACTAGCATGCCAAATTCAGGCAGGGGTAATGCCGCGAGTAAACGCGTAAAACGGGGGTTATTCAGCTTATCGGGAAGGGAAGCAGGGGCGGAGGAAGCTCCGCCCCGGAAAATCAGAAACCGAGACTGTCCAGCAGGTCATCAACCTGATCCTGGTTCGCCACCACGTTTGGTGCGGCGGCGTTAATCTGCGGGCCGTTCAGCAGATTATCATTCTCACGTTTCGCACGTGCGTTAGGCTCCGGCATGTTCTCCAGTAACACCATCAGCAGCTGGCGCTCAATCTCCTGGATCACGTCCATCATGCGTTTGATCACCTGCCCGGTGAGATCCTGGAAATCCTGCGCCATCATAATTTCCAGCAGCTGCGCGTTGGTAAAGGCAGTATGCTGCGGCACAGAATCAAGATACCCACGGGTATCCGTAACCAGAGCGCGAGCATCCGCAAGTTCAACAGGATGTTCAAACCACTCATCCCAGCGCCCTTTCAGTGCTTTCGCTTCACTCTCCAGCTGAGACTGGCGTGGCTGAGCGGCCTCCACGCAGTTCAGCGCACGTTCGGCCGCCTGCGCGGTCATCTGTACCACATAATCCAGGCGGTCACGGGCATCCGGAATAGCCTCCGCCGCTTCGGCGATTGCCTGATCCAGACCCAGCTCTCGCAGACTGTCGCGCAGCATCCGCGTCAGTGAACCTATTTTGGAGATAATGTCCTGCGCCGAAGCAGCATCAACATTTGGTTGCGGAAAAGTGCTCATCTCGGCTCCTTACATACCCAGCTTTTCGAAGATCTTACCCAGTTTCTCTTCCAGCGTCGCCGCGGTGAACGGTTTCACAACGTAACCACTGGCGCCCGCCTGGGCAGCTGCAATGATGTTCTCTTTCTTCGCTTCCGCGGTGACCATCAGTACCGGCAACGACGACAGGGTCGCATCGGCGCGCACCGCCTGCAGCAGCTGCAGACCATCCATGTTCGGCATATTCCAGTCGGAGATGACGAAGTCAAAACCGCCGGTGCGCAGCTTGTTCAGCGCGTCCTGGCCATCTTCTGCCTCTTCAACGTTGTTAAAACCCAGTTCCTTCAGCAGGTTACGGACGATACGACGCATCGTGTTGAAATCGTCGACCACCAGAAACCGCATATTCTTATCTGCCATACCTACTCCTGTTTGCAACAGCCCCACGGGACCGCATCAGATACGTAATGCCTGTCCGGCGCTAATTTTTGCCAGCATATGCTGGCTGATTTGGTGGAGATCCACCACTTCACTGGCTCCCCCGAGGGCGATTGCCTCTCGCGGCATGCCAAATACCACACAGCTCGCTTCGTTCTGGGCGATGGTCCAGGCGCCGGCTTTACTCATCGCCAGCAGCCCTGCCGCACCGTCGTTGCCCATGCCGGTGAGGATCACGCCTACGGCGTTCCGTCCGGCGAACTGCGCCACTGAGTTAAACAACACATCGACCGACGGTTTATGACGATTAACCGGCGGTCCGTCATTCAGTTTGATCTGGTAGTTCGCGCCGCTGCGCGCCAGCTCCATATGCATGGCACCCGGTGCGATGTAGGCATGGCCTGGCAGGACACGCTCACCGTCTTCCGCCTCTTTCACCGTAATCTGGCACAGCTTGTTCAGCCGCTCGGCGAACGATTTGGTAAATCCGGGCGGCATATGCTGGGTGATCAGCAGCGCCGGGCTGGTCGGCGGCAGCGGCTGCAGCACGTGGCGAATCGCCTCCGTGCCGCCGGTGGAGGCACCAATGGCGATCAGCTTTTCACTACTGAGCAGCGGCCCGGCCTTCAGCATGACCGGCGCGGGCAGCGGGCTGCGGGTATGCAGCCGCGCACGCGAGGCGGCACGCACCTTATCGCCAATCATCTGGCTGTAGGCCAGCATCCCTTCGCGGATCCCCAGCGATGGCTTGGTGACAAAGTCCACCGCGCCCAGCTCCAGCGCCCTGAGGGTGATTTCCGACCCTTTACCGGTCAGCGAAGAGACCATCACCACCGGCATCGGCCGCAGGCGCATCAGCTTTTCCAGAAAATCGAGGCCATCCATGCGCGGCATCTCAACGTCGAGCGTCAGCACGTCCGGGTTGTATTGTTTGATCAGGTCACGGGCGACCAGCGGGTCCGGGGCGGTGGCCACCATTTCCATATCGCTGTGGCTGTTGATGATCTCGGTCATCAGCTGACGCATCAGCGACGAGTCATCAACGCATAACACTCTGATTTTACTCATTACCTTTCCTTAGTCAGTCCATAGACTGTCTGACCCCGCAGATAGAACTCGCGGCTGATCTGACTGAAGTTCTCTGAATGACCGGCGAACAGTAGGCCCCCGGGTTTCAGCAGCGGTACAAAGCGCCGTAAAATCTTCTCCTGGGTTTCTTTATCGAAGTAGATCATCACGTTGCGACAAAAAATAGCGTCAAACGGTCCCGGCAGCGTCCATTCGTTGGCCAGCAGGTTGAGCTGCATAAAGTTGACCATACTGGCCAGCTCCGGGCGCACCCGTACTTTGCCCTCGTGCGGGCCGGTGCCGCGCAGGAAGAAGCGCTGTAGCTGCGAGGGCGAGAGCGTACGCAGCTCCTCCTGGCGGTAGACGCCGGCCAGCGCGGTCTCCAGTACCTGGGTGTCGATATCGCTGGCGGTGACCTGAAATTTCCCCGGCCCGCTGCCCAGGGTTTCCGCCAGCGTCATGGCGATCGAGTAAGGCTCTTCGCCGGTCGACGCCGCGGCACACCAGACGTTAAAGCTGCCGCTGCGGCGTTTAGCGTGCTCGGCCAGCAGCGGAAAATGGTGCGCCTCGCGGAAAAAGGCGGTCAGGTTGGTGGTCAGCGCATTGATAAACGCCTGCCACTCCGCGCTGTTCTGCTCGCTCTCAAGCAACGCCAGATAGCGGCCAAAATCGTCAAGGCCAAGGGTGCGCAGGCGGCGCACCAGACGGTTATAAACCATTTCCCGCTTGTGATCGGCGAGAACGATGCCGGCTCGCTGATAGATCAACTGACTGATACGCTTAAAATGCGTATCGGATAACGGCAGCCGCTGAACCATCTGGGTCAGCAGCGTGGCGGTTTCCTGTGGAGCCAACAGCGGCGATTTCTTCACTTAGAAGGTTTCCCAGTTATCGTCCGAGGCCGAAGCCGGAGCTGCCAGCGCCTTGCGCGGCGCGGCCGCCGGTGCGGCGTGCGGCCGCTGCTGCAGCACGCCGCTCAGCACCGGTTTCTTGATGCGGAACACCGCCACCGCCTGGGTCAGGCGGCTGGCCTGGTCTTCCAGCGACGCCGCGGCAGAGGCGGACTCCTCCACCAGCGAGGCGTTCTGCTGGGTCACCCGGTCCATCTCGGTCACCGCGGTGCCCACCTGGTCGATGCCGCGGCTCTGCTCGTCGGAGGCCGAAGCGATCTCACCCATAATATCGGTGACGCGGGTCACCGCGTTGACGATGTCGTTCATGGTTTCACCGGCGCTCTCCACCAGCACCGAGCCGGTATCCACGCGCGCCACCGAGTCTTCGATCAGACCTTTAATCTCTTTCGCCGCCTGGGCGCTGCGCTGCGCCAGGTTACGCACTTCGCCGGCCACCACCGCAAAGCCGCGGCCCTGCTCGCCGGCGCGCGCCGCTTCCACCGCCGCGTTCAGCGCCAGAATGTTGGTCTGGAAGGCGATGCCGTCGATCACGCTGGTGATATCGGCGATCTTCTTCGAGCTGCCGGCGATGTCGTTCATGGTCTTCACCACGCCGTCCACCACCCGGCCGCCCTTCTGCGCGGTTTCCGAGGCGTTTTTCGCCAGCACCGACGCCTGACGGGCGTTATCGGCGTTCTGCTTCACGGTGGCGGTCAGCTGCTCCATGCTGGCGGCGGTCTGCTCCAGCGAGGCGGCCTGCTGTTCGGTACGCGCCGACAGGTCGTTATTACCGGCGGCGATTTCGCTGGCGCCGGTGTAGATGGCGTCCGACCCGTCGCGCACCACGCTGACGGTTTTCACCAGCTCCTGCTGCATATGCTGCAGGCTGGCGGCCAGCTGGGCCATCTCATTCCTGCCTTCGGTATCAATGTCGCGGGTCAGATCGCCGCTGGCGATATGACGGATATGCTCAATGCTCTCTTTCAGCGGGCGAAGCAGGATTTTATGCATCCCTGACCAGGCCACTACCACCAGGCCTACCGACAGCAGCAGCACGATGGCCAGCACCCAGATTGCCTGCTCGTAGGCGCGCTCGTTTTGCACCGAACCGGCCGCCAGCAGCGCGTCAGAGTTCTTCAGCCAGGCGTTGTAGGCCTCTTCGAAACCGTTCTGGTAGCCCTGCGTTGGCTGATCGACAAAGCCCTGGAAGTTATTCCCCACCAGCATCACGATCAGCTCGGCCAGGGCAGCGTGCAGCGCTTTGTACTTCTCGGCAACGGCCTGCACGTGCGGCTGGCTGGCCACCTCCGGCGTCAGGCTGTTAATGTAGACGTTGTACTCTTTATCAGCGTCGGCCAGCTTGCCTTTCGCCATGTCGAGCAGTTCAGTAATGCCGGCACCGGTGCCATTACCTTTGGTATCCAGCAGGTAGCGGGTGGCGGCGCGGTTGAGCGTGTTGCGGGTTTGTACCAGTGCAATCCATGCGGACGTCAGACTGGCCTGCTCGCCACGGATCTTCTGCGTCAGAGTAAAGTTTTCTTTGTCACCCTTCAGCGACTGAAAGAACAGGCCGCCGGAGATCAACTGTAATGAACCAAATAACACCAAAACCAGCACCAGACTGGTGACCACTTTCACACGCTTCAACATACCTTTCCCCGATTGGATAGCTACTGCATTGTTGTTGGATAGCTACTGCATTGTTTTATCGGCCATCGGCGGGAAATCTTTATGGCTGCGGAGGAAAAGCGCGAAGGCGGGCCACCTGCGCACGGCAGGCGGCCCGTTAGATCGGTTAAAAGGTTTCCCAGTTACTGTCGGCGGACGCCGGCGTGCTGGCGATGCGGGCGGGCTGCGGCGTCGCCGCCGGGCGCTTCAGCACCGTGGCAGGCGCGGCCTGTTTG
>NZ_JRZZ01000050.1:0-11004 GCF_002865965.1 Erwinia sp. B116 | reverse complement strand
AGGCGGCTGGCCTGGTCTTCCAGCGACGCCGCGGCAGAGGCGGACTCCTCCACCAGCGAGGCGTTCTGCTGGGTTACGCGGTCCATCTCGGTCACCGCGGTGCCCACCTGGTCGATGCCGCGGCTCTGCTCGTCGGAGGCCGAAGCGATCTCGCCCATAATATCGGTGACGCGGGTCACCGCGTTGACGATATCATTCATGGTTTCACCCGCGCTCTCCACCAGCACCGAGCCGGTATCCACGCGCGCCACCGAGTCTTCGATCAGCCCCTTAATCTCTTTCGCCGCCTGGGCGCTGCGCTGCGCCAGGTTACGCACTTCGCCGGCCACCACCGCAAAACCACGGCCCTGCTCGCCGGCGCGCGCCGCTTCCACCGCCGCGTTCAGCGCCAGAATGTTGGTCTGGAAGGCGATACCGTCGATCACGCTGGTGATATCGGCGATCTTCTTCGAGCTGCCGGCGATGTCGTTCATGGTCTTCACCACGCCGTCCACCACCCGGCCGCCCTTCTGCGCGGTTTCCGAGGCGTTTTTCGCCAGCACCGACGCCTGGCGGGCGTTATCGGCGTTCTGCTTTACGGTGGCTGTCAGCTGCTCCATGCTGGCGGCGGTCTGCTCCAGCGAGGCGGCCTGCTGTTCGGTACGCGCCGACAGGTCGTTATTACCGGCGGCGATTTCGCTGGCGCCGGTGTAGATGGCGTCCGACCCGTCGCGCACCACGCTGACGGTTTTCACCAGCTCCTGCTGCATATGCTCCAGGCTGGCGGCCAGCTGGGCCATCTCATTGCGGCCCTCAACCGGGATCGGCTGGGTCAGATCGCCGCTGGCGATGCGGCGAATATGGGCAATGCTGGCGTTCAGCGGCGTCAGCAGAATATGACGGATGCCGCGCCATACCATGGCAATCGCCAGCAGCGACACCAGCAGCACGCCGGCCAGCACCCAGATCGCCTGATGATAGGATTCGAGGTTGTGTTCGGCCCCGGCCGCCGCCTGGGCATCGTTGCGATCCAGCCAGCTGCGCAGCGCCTTAGCAAAACCGTCCTGATAGCCGGTGGTCGGCTGGTCGAAGAACTCGTTGATCTTGCCGGCGTTCATCAGCGCGATCAGCTCGTTCAGCGCGCCGCTGAAGATTTTATAGTTCTGCTGGATCGCCAGCACGTTTTCGGCGCTCTTCCCCTGCTCGCTCAGCAGCCCGTTCCAATCCGTGAAGTTTTTATCCGCCTCTTTCAGCTGACCCTGAGCCATCGTCACCAGCTCGGCCACGGTGCTGCCGCTGCCCATATTGTTGGCATCGAGCATATAGCGGATACCGGCACGGTTAAGGGTGTTACGCGCCTGAATCAGCGCCACCCAGGATTCGTTCAGCGCCGACTGCTGCAGCCGCAGCTGCTGCGACACGGCAAAATTGTCTTTATCGCCCTTCAGGGCCTGGAAAAACAGCCCACCGGTGATTAACTGCAAAGCACCAAAAAACACCAATACCAGAATCAGTGTGGTGACAACCTTCATACGCTTAAACATGCGGTTCCTTATTGCCTGAATGAGAAGACATGGCCCATCCTGATTAGCGGGCTCCCGCCGCTGTTATCGGCAGCCTGAGGCCGATCTTTATGCTGCATCCGGAGATAAAAGACAGCATTTAACACTCCAGAATGCGCCAGCGTTGAGCACAAAAAAGGCTGACCACGGCGGCATTACCGATCCTTAAGCGGCAACAGGGTCAGGCTGTTTTCACTCGCTTCGAGCACGCGCGCGGTGTCAGGGTCCAGCGCTTCGCGATCCAGCACCTGCTTCCAGCCGTTGTCTGTCAGATCCGGCTGGCGGAACAGCCCCACCACCGCCACGAACCGTGCCTGCGGCTCCATCGGCATATTCAGGCTGACCGCACCGCCGGGTGTCAGCACCACGTCACGGCTGGCGGGCAGATCCTCAGCCAACAGCGTATCGCCGCCGGTCGCCAGCTGCGGGTAAACCAGCCTGTCAAAGGCCCTGCGATCTTTAAGCTGATAAACACGTATTACCACGGACTGCGGGCGGGTATGGCTTTCACGCGTGTCGGTATTCAGCGCTTCACGGGCGATAAAATCGAGGTGCAGCACCTTGATTTTTTTACAGAACACGGCGGACACGGCAGATCGGGTGCCATCGGCGACGCTCTGCGTCAGCCCACAGCCGTTCAGGGTCACGGCCAGCAACGGCAACAGCCAGCGGGCAAAGTTAGTCAAAGAGATAGTTAACACGCTGATTTCCTTTTACGTATGGGGTCGGTTGCAGGCCGCGATAGCTGCCCGGCTCCGTGGTAAACGTCTGTGGAACGTCGGCCGGGACGTTTTTCCCTTCCACGCCCAGCACGCCGCTCATCCCCAGCCGGAACGGGGCATCGCCGAGGGGCACCACCGCCAGCAGCGCGGTGCTGACGGTCAGGCGGATTGTTGCTTTAAAGCGCCAGCCGAGATACACCCGCAGCATGATCATAAAGTCCTGATACAGCTGGCCGTCCGGCATCCAGCCCTGCGCTTCACTTTCGCTGTCGGTGATCAGCTCAATCAGCAGCTGGCTGCTGGTCTCCATCACTTCATCGCCCAGCGGCGTGCTGCCATCCAGCAAAAAATCTTCATCGCCGTAAAAACCGGTCGGCCGGCTGATGGCAACCGGGCGCAGGCAGTACGGGCTGACCCGCGCCCGCGTCTCCGGGGCCAGCAGGCGCACCAGTGCCTGCACGCCCTCCTGGGTTTTCGCCGGCTGGCGCAGCACGCCCAGCAGCGCCAGAAAGCGCGACACCGGCGTGGCGATATGGCTGGCGGTACCGGGAATACCCAGGCCGACCAGCCCGAGCAGCGACCGGGAGATGCTGTCCGTGCCGCCACGCTCGAAGGTGGCCGGATAAGAGTATTTCCGCCAGATGCGGTAAAACTGCGTCAGGATGCGATGGCTGAAGATATCGAGAAAAGCCTGCAGCGCCTCGTGCCCTTCCCGCCGCTGGCTGATGTCGTTGAGGTAAGCCGTCGGCAGCGGCGAGTCGACCCCGTACATCCCCATAAAGGTGGTGCGCACTTTCGGGGCTTCCGTGGCGTCGTCCCCGCTGTATTCAACGCTTTTCAGCTCGCTGGCGGGAAAGCCCATCCCCGGCCACGGCGTGAGGCGCACCGCATCGTCCTGCGGGTGGCTGGTGCTGCCGAGCGGCGGCCGGTCAGGGTGCTGTTTTTCCAGCAGCTGGCAGAAGCGGTAAAAATTCATCCGCGTCAGCTCCGCTTCCATGCGCGGACTCAGCCGGGAATACGGCGGTTGTGTTTCTCTTGCCATTCCAGGCGCTCTCCGGTGGGTTGCAGGATGATAATCAGGCGATTAAACAGATAGATATCGGTATACAGGGCAAAAAAGTGGCTGAGCATCTCGCCGAACAGGCAGATATCGCCATGCCCGGCAAAGCCGTGGCCGTCGAGCGTCACTTCAATCTGTACGCCGCGCAGCAGGTAGCCCTGCTCAAAACGCTCGGTTTCGCTGTGGCTGACATTGAGGATCGCTTCAAGACGACGGCGGTTCATCTCGCTGTCGGTCCACTCGTACAGCGCCAGGGTGCCGCGCAGCACGTCGGCATTGTCCATCATTGACAGGAAGTTGCTGCCAAGGTGGCTGAGCACGCGCCAGTGGAAGCGGTCACGGTTCGGCGGATAACAGGGCAGCGTCGGTGCGCAGAGGTTGCGCACCGTGACGCGGCTCGGGCTGGTTTTTGTCGCGGTATCCAGCAGCGTGCTTTGCAGGGCGCGGCGCGGCAGCTGGCCGTTAGTGCCGGTCAGCGTCAGCGACAGGCTCTCGTCGCCCGGCACCGTATGATTATCAAAGGCTTCACCACCGGGGATCAGCCAGGTGTTATGCAGCCCGGAGGCCCCGCGCCGCACGCGGGTATGGTAGTAATATTCCGGTGCCTCGTGGCGCATCATGCCGCCCTTGTGGCGAAAGCTGGAGAACGGCACCCAGCTGTGATTGCCGGAGGAGCTCACCGCATCAACGGAATAAATTTCGGTATGCCCGTCCTCCACGCGCATCGGACGCAGCAGATATTCCGTCTGCAGCGAGTTCAGCGTCAGCGGATCGGACTCCAGCGGAAAAAGGTTAACCACCGGCGCGCAGTGCAGCCGCAGGTGCTTACCGTTGAAGGTGAAGTCGTGCTCCCAGCGCTGCGCCAGCACCACGTCGATTTCAAACCAGGGTAATCCGGCAGGCAGCGATACGCTCTCCAGCCCGCGCAGGCCGGTGAACATAAACTTCTCGCGGAAGGTGAAATACTCCAGCAGCAGCTGATAACCGCTGAAGCTGCTGTCGCCTTTGGGCCACAGCCGGTCATCTTCAGCAAAGCCGAGAGCGGTAAAGCGCGCATCCAGCGGGCGGCGATCCGGGTCCCCCGGCAGGCGTAGCCAGATGCCGGCGGTATTTAAGGTGAACGCTTCATGCATCGCACAGGCCAGCGGTGCATCGGCATTGAAGTAGAACGGGATCAGGCTTAGATCCGCGCGGCTCCAGTCGGCCAGGCTGCTGCAGATAAAGCGCAGGCGCACCACCGAACGGCCGTCCGGGTCGGTGGAGAGTGTGGCCTGCTCCAGCGCCAGCGGTTGCAGGCTGATTTCCCGGGTGGTGGTATAGCGACAGCGGGTCGCCTTCTCGCCAATCGGGCGCGAGAGCACTTCAAACCCTTTTGCGAGAGGCATCGGTTCTTTCATTTCGCGCCAGTCCGGGCTGAATTCCACCACCGACATCGACGGAATGGTGCGCAGGTAGTGCGGCCACAGCAGCGTGACCAGCCCTTCCGTCAGCTCCGGCAGGTCGTCGTCCAGCTTCTCGCGCAGGCGGCCCATCATAAAGGCAAAGCCTTCGAACAGGCGCTCAACGAACGGGTCGCGCGCGCCCGATTTATCCAGATTCAGCGCTGCCGCCCGATCCGGGTGGGCGCGGGCAAACTCTTCACCGGCTTCAAGCAGGTAGCGCATTTCAGCATCGTAATAACGCAGGGTTAAGTCGTCCATATTTAATAAGACCTGAGTAAGTGGTGCATCATGGGGTTAGACGAAACAGGAACGCAGCACGTGTCACATCTGGGGAGGTAAAGCCGCTCAACAGCGCGGCAGGCGGTGACTAAGTTTTGTAAGGTTGTCATTCAGATCCTCCATCCGTGGCGGGTATCTCATTATCGTTGCCCGACAATACCCGGGCCGCCTGCGCGGCATCCACGCTGAATATTTCCGGCGGCAGCTGAAAGTTACGCAGCTGCAGCAGCTGTAGCGGGCCGCTGCCCAGCTGCGAGCGCAGCACCCACTGCAGAGTGCTGCCATCCGGGGCGCTGAAGCGCATCATCCACCGGCTGCGGTCAAGCTGCTGACGTGTGCCCTGCTCCAGCCAGCGAATTAAGCCCCAGCTGCCGTTCCAGTCGCCAAACAGCCGCGCCCCGGCGCGCGCGGTGCTCCAGGTCAGCATCGTCCCCGGTTTAAAGGTGTCCCCCGGCCAGCGGAAGGTCTGCCACTGCGCCATCTGGTTGAAATACTTGAGCTGCTGGCCGTCGATGGTCAGCTGCGTCTGCACCACGCCAGGCACCGGCCGCGCCTGCAGCTCAAAGCTGATGCCCTGGCTGCCATCGGTGAACAGCACGTCCGACAACTGGCTCAGCTGGTCCACCGCCTTCAGGAACGCCGGATTAAAGGTCAGCCCCTGACTGCTGGTGAGGTCCGGCACCCACCGGCTGCCTTCTTTATGCAGCACGCCGCCCAGCTCCGCGTTCAGGAAGCGCTCAATGCGCCCGCTATCGCGGCGGATAAATTCGGCCAGCATCGGCAGCGAGGCGTCATTATTGCTGGCGGCAAACGGGTAGCGCCCGTCAAACGCGCCGTGCCACAGCGCCACCACCGATCGCGCCCATTTGTCGTTCAGGCTGGCGGCAGACGGCTGCAGCACCGTCTCCCACGCCCGGGTCAGCGGCCGGACGAACAGCGTCTGGCCGAAGCCGCTCCACTCCTCGCCGAGGCTGGCGGCCATCAGGCTGCCGTACTGGCGGGTGTCGGTCAGGTCGACGCTTTTGCCCTTAAACACCGTCTGCGCCAGGGTCTGCATCCTCTCCTGCGGATCCGGGCTGGCCGCCACCTGCTGCAGGCGCAGGCGCACGCGGGTGATGCGCGTCAGGTACGTCTGCAGGCTCAGGCTGTCATCGCCCGCAAGGGCGCTGGCGGTTTTGTTACGGCCCGTCAGCGCCAGCAGCGGCCCAAAGGTCGCGTCAAGCGGCCCCTGAGGACCGGCGGCGCGCGGGTCGATAAGCGGTTTTTTGCTGCTGCCTGCCAGCGCCTTCGCCGATTTGATCAGCGAGTCCGACAGCGCTTCACTCTGCTGCCCGGTCTCTCCCTGCCACACCAGGGTATTCATCAGCGCAATCAGCGGCGACTGGCGCACGTCGCTCATCAGCGTCAGCTGGTCGGTGACGGCGGCAATGCTGGCTGCCGGGGTCAGACGCAGGCTGTTAAGGAAGTTAAGCCAGCTGCCGGCAAAGTCGGTGAAATAACGCTGCGTCAGGCGTTCCTTCAGTGCTTCCGGCGACAGGCTGGCTTTGATGCTCTGGCGGCTGTCGCTCAGCACCCAGTCAATCTCATCGCGGCGCGACCTCGCCGCGTTGTCTATCGCCTGCTGCACGCCGCCTTCCCACGCCTGGCGGGTAAACATGCCGGGCACCACTTCCTGCGTAGTGAACAGCCTGCGGGCGTCAGTGCCGCCGGTCATCTCCTCCAGCGTGACGTCGGCAAAATTGCGGCGCACCGACTTCAACATGTTCTCATACAGGGTGCTTTCGGCATTGCGCTGCCCAATCTGCAGCAGCAGCACCTGGCGGCTCTGGCTGACCCGCTGCGGATCCGGGGTGATTTTCCACTGCGGCTGGTACGGCAGCTCGCTGATGTAAAACGCCCACAGGTCCGGCGTCAGGCTCTGCCACAGGCCGGGGGAGATGCCCGCGCGCTCCGGCTGCACCTTCTTCATCACCTGCGCATAGAACGCACCGTCAGCCTTATCCGGGCGCGCCATCATCAGCCAGGCCTTCAGCTGGTCGTAGGCAGACTTTGCCCGTTCCGCACGCAGCGGACTGCCTGGCGGCAGCGCCGCCAGTGTGGTCAGCTGCTGCTGCAGCGCGGCGCTGGCCGGGTCGCGCAGCAGGCGGTTATTCGCCACGCCGTACCACGGCATCATCGCCGCCAGCAGCTGTTCATGATGGTCAAGTCCAAAGCGCTGATACCAGGGCGCGCCGTTATGATGCCAGCGCCTGAGCCGCCCGGCCTCGTTACGCAGCGCATGCAGGCCGGTCAGCTGCCGGTCTGACACCTCTGGCGTCTGCACCAGGGCGCGGGCTTTCTGCGCCACGCTGACAATCTGCTGGCGGTTGAGCGCAAAGGAGAGCAGCAGCCCCGCGCCCCACGCGCCGATAAGGGTCATCAGCCCCCAGGCCAGCGTCTGCTGCCAGGGCATACCAATGCGGCGGCCGCGCAGCCGGATGCAGTCGTTCACCACTCCCTGCCAGCTGGCGGGCAGCGTCAGGGCATGGCGCGGCAGCGCACCGTCAGAGGATGCCGCCGCGCCGTTCTCCGCCAGGCTGAACATCAGGCCGCGCAGGAAAATACGCTGCTGTGCGGCGTACAGCCACGGCGTCAGCCGGGTCTGCCAGCGCCCGCACCCGCCCTGCTCAAGCCGCTGCCCGAGGCGCAGCAAAAAATCATGCGACTGATTCTGCGCAATCTGCGCCATGCCCAGCTCGCGCAGCGGCAGCAGCAGGCCGTTGAGCTGTAAGGTGATATCCTGCGGCTGCGCACGCGGCGGAAACGTCGCCCCCACCGCCTGCTCAGCGCGTCCGGCCTGCGACCAGTCGCTGCTGCACAGCTGCCACAGCCACACCGGCGGCTGGTAACCCAGCAGCGTGCCGAGCGCTTCCAGCGCGCGCAGATCGCGATCGCTCTGCTGCGGGGTCAGGCTCTGCCCGCTGGCCAGCACGCGGATAACGCCGTCCAGCGGACGGCCACGACGCAGCCTGCGCAGCGCGGCAAATTTTTCAGCATCCGGCGCGGCGCTAAGAGTGCCGCCATCAATCAGCACGGTGCGCGCCCCTTCCAGCCACTGATTTTCCTGCAGGCCGGGAAGCAGGGCTTCGCGGGCGGCGTCATCACCGACCACCAGCAGCAGACGCACTTTGTAGCGCCAGAACGGGTGGTAGCGGGTGCGGAGGTGTTTTTTAAGCGGATCAAAATACCGATTTCTTTCGGAGGTGTTGGCAGATGTAGATTTGATCGCTTCGCCAGCGATTTGTGGTTTGAAAACTGCCTGGTTTTTTCTTTGTTTCCAATCCCACCACGGTGGTGAAACAATCAACCCTAAAAGTAAAATGGAAAATACCCCGCCCCACACGGTCCAAACTGTATGAGGTGATATTCCCTTAATTGTTAGTGCATCCTGATTGACATACAACAATAAAAAACTTATCGCGGCCAGGCCAGTAAGCAGGAGGAAGTACCCCCATACCCCATAGCGCGCACTAATCCTTCTTAAATGTTCCTTCATGCGTAAAGCTCCCGGGTAATAAGACAGAGCGCCCCTGTTTTTTGTGGCGTCTGACAGATAAGAAGCTGGTCCCTGCCGGTTTTCTTCGCGGCTGCAACCATCATAACTAAGGAAAGTGGTAAAGCCATCTCTCCTGGTGGACCAAAGGAAAAGTCAACAGAGTGTAATGGCCTGCCTTCTGGTAATACCCACTGGTTATCTGCGGCATATTTCACAATTTCCGCAGCCGTTTCTTCTGAATTACCAGAGAGCCAAATGTATTCAGGCTTTCGTTTGTCATGCAATTGATAAGTAAAAAACATATCCAGATCGCTGGTGAGTTTTCCCGGCTCCAGCGGCATCATCCGAGTCAGTCCGGCCATCACCGGCATCGCCTGCTGAAGGGCAAAAGCAGGTGAGGCGATCAGCTGGGCTGAGACAAACTCGCTGGCTTCTCCTTGTGCAGCTACCGGCCAGTCCTGCAAACAGATCAGCAGAATCAACCCATCCGTGGTATTTGAATCAAAGAGGGACTGGACAGGTTCGATGGAGTTAAAGATGACAGGAACCAAATCCCATTGTTGAAAAATGGCTTCATTGCTCTTTTTGTCGAATTTCCCGGCAGCCTGGAAAACGTAAATAGAGTGCAGCGAATAACGATAATGTGGATGTTGTTGCTCAAGCTTCAGGTCTGCATCACTCATTAATGTAGAATAGTCATACCGGTAGCCGAATAGCGGACGGGCTTTTACAGGGTATGCAGGGACATTATTAAATTCTCCCAGCAGCACCTCCATCCCTTTTTCTTCAGGGGAAAACAACACATTCCCGACCACTGCAAGTTGCCGACGACTCCAACGCTGCCACTCAGCTTTAGTCCGCTCTTTTTCATCATCCCAGCTTAAGCTGGCAGCAGCGGACTGTTCATAGCGATTAATCACCGTACCAAACAAGCAAAGCCAAAGTAAAAAGGCAGGCAGTAGGCCATATAACAACACGTCAAAGTATTCTGTTGCTTTCCAGATCCATAAGCTGGAACAGATTCCGGTGGTTAACATAAAGATCAATACAACAATCCATAACCAGAATTTTGGTCTGGGTAATGGTTGCCTGTCTGGTATGTCAGGTAAAGGCCACGCCATAATATAAATACCCCCACTTTGCTGTTAAATTCACAATGCGAAAAAAAAGTTATCTTTCTGTCACATCAACAATTTCAATCAGACCGCAAGATGCTTGTCAGCCATCAGGTGAATGATGCAGGGGTCAATATCTAAGATCACCCCTTTATTCTTTTATCCTTGTCTGAAAAAACAAACTTCCCGACAGCACTCCTTACCTGTTCAATAAAATATTCATATGCTTCATCTAACTGGCCTGTTCATTTACAATAACAGTCCTGAACAGAAGGGATAAATCGTGCACAGCATGGACAGGAACTGAAACTTTCAAATGAGCCAGCTAATTTACCCCCTTCATCAAGCACCTCCCCAACACCCATCACTATTTTATATATACCGGGATATTTACCACATGTAACCCTGTCTCCTTCTCTTGCAGCAGCAATGCCATCCCATAAAAAAGTCATATCACCCGTGAGGATCTTCCCACCACAGGTGCTGCTATCACCGATTCTCAAAAAATACCCTTCGCTCATTAGGTTACCTTATTTAAAAGGCGTAAACGGCAAATCAATTTCAATCCAAAAAAAGGCTCCATCACCTGTCTTACATACCCTTCAGGCAACAAGGAGGCAATGCGATTAGTTGAATTCCGAAATCATAAAAGCAAATATAATCTCTACGCTCATGAAAGATAAAATCGCAAGTTGTCAGACATGTTTCACTAAGACACAATAACCATAATATTTATCACACCTCTCATGGAAAATAGCGCACCTTAAAAACCTTACCGCCTGCTATTTATAGCGTAATGAATTAACCAGCCGGTCCCAGATTTCTATCATCTGCGCTTCGCTGTAGCGCGTTTTCGATCCTTCATTGGCTATACCCATGGTTAACCAGGGTCTGGCTGGTGTGGCATCGGCTTCATTAGCATAAAGAGTAAAATCATAGGAAGGAGTAATGATATTTCCTCCTGCCTCTGAGTTGCTGATGGTTTGCGTTCCGCCTGACAACCAGGCCTGTGAGAGTATGCCACCCGATGAAAGCTTATATTTTTTTATCGTGTATTGGTTGTCTAAGCTAAGAAACTTTTCAATTTCATCACTGCGATTAAACAGGGTATCACTTGAACCTGCATAGGTATTATTTGTAAACACACCGAATACAAAATCATCAGTTTTATAACTGAACGTTACTTTTTCCCTGTGCGTTATACCCTCATCCCTGATAAATCCGTTCGGAATGCACACCCCTTTCTCTTTCGGGATTTCCTCATCCTTTCTGCCACTTAAGCGCGAGATCAACGATTGCAGCGCGGCCAG
>NZ_JRZZ01000049.1:3465-23120 GCF_002865965.1 Erwinia sp. B116 | reverse complement strand
CGTCGGGCGGTGGGGGAAAAATAGCGGCTCCCGGTGAGGGGAGCCGTTGTCAAATGACACAGATAAGTCGGTGATCACATCAGATTTGCTGCGCGTCGGCACTGCTGCGTTGGCTACGGTGCTTTTAAACACATCGTCTGGCCGATCGAGACTGACGGGCCTGTCAGCGGGCGACCCTGCGCGGGTTACCCCGCTCCGGGCTCATCCCACTGCCCTCCCTGATAACAGGCTGTTGTTTAGCCTGTTGATGGTTGGGCTGCGGTGTCCTTCTACTCGTCGTCTGGCCGATCGAGACTGACGGGCCTTTTTACATGTAAATCTGATGCTTAAATTTTTATGCCTGCAGCAGTTCGATGCTGCGGCGGATTTCGCGTTCGATGTCGGCGGCGGTCCAGCTGTCCATTTCTGAAGCGAATGGCTCGAAGGCGTAGACGCCTTTGTAGCCAAGTTTTTCCAGGCGCTGAACCTGCCAGACGCTTTTCAGCAGTTCGCCTTCGCTGAGCATCAGGCGCTCTTCGTCGGTGAGGTCGCTGGTCGGGCGGCTGTCGGTCACGCCGGAGAGGTGCACCAGGCCAATCTGGTTGACGTCCACGCCGTCGGTGAAGTCCTGCTCTGCGCCTTCGTACAGGTGGTGGTGGAAGGTATCCAGTACGATCTTGAATGGCGCGCCAGCATTGTTAATCAGCTGCTGAGCCAGGCGTGCGGAGCGCAGCGAGCTGACCGGGAAGCCTAACGGCTCGACCAGGCCTTCGATGCCGTATTTAGCGAACAGCGGGGCCAGCTGGGCGATAGCGGCCTGGGTGGTTTCCGCCGGGATCGGGGTGCCGTCGTTCAGCGGGCAGAGCACCAGCGCTTTGGCACCGATGCCGTGCGCGTCTTTCAGCAGGCCTTCGGCGCGTGCCAGCAGGTCGTCGCTTACCTGGTTAAACGGGTAGACGGCGTTAATGGTCACGATCTCCAGGCCGTACTGTTCGGCCAGGGCGCGCACCTGCTGATGGCTCAGATCGTCGGTGACGCTGCCGCCCTTCATGTCATTGCGCAGTTCCACTTTATGCAGGCCGAGTCTGTTCACCAGCCGGAAGAATTCTTCAATGCTGAGGGCCGGGGCGATCTTACGGTTAACGCAGAAACGGGTTGGATCGATAGCCATGTTCTGGCTCCTGTTCAGTAGGGGATAAAAAAATGAAATGGTCGCATCGCCTGCTCTGTTGTGCTGCCGTAAGCCGGTCGATGGTGAAACTGAGTGATAAGAAAACATTTATTTCATGTTTAGTGAATAATGAAATTTAAATTTTTAGATCCGTCTCGCAAAATTTCATTGGTGACACGATTAACCTGCCTGCTGTGGATGAAAAGGTGTGCGGATTAACGGGGTAAATCGGCCCGGTTAGCGGTGGCCTTTGTAAACCACGGCTCCGCTGACCGTCTGCGCTGGCGGCGTTTTGAGTGGCGCGCGGCAGCGTGAAGCAGAACGGCGCGGTGCGAGAGGAAAAAATGCGATCTGTGCCGCTAAAAACGAATTTTCTAAAGTGATTTATTTGAAAAATTTATTCCAATATTATACTGTCTCAGCACGCACCATTAAGCATTGCCCGGCCAGGTAGCGTTGCGAACCACACTGCCTGACCGGGACATATCACACCAAAGAGGCCAGAACATGACTATCGTAGGAAACTTTATTGGCGGCAAAACCACCCTGAGCGCCAGCAATGAAACCATTCCGGTTTACGATCCGGCAACCGGCAAGGTGGTCCGCGAACTGACGCAGAGCACCAGTGATGAAGTGGCTAACGCCATTGCCGTCGCGCATAACGCCTTCGATAGCTGGTCCCGCACCTCGCCACTGCGCCGCGCCCGTATTCTGTTCAACTTCAAAGCCCTGATGGAAGAGCACCGCGACGAGCTGGCCGCGCTGATCGTCAGCGAGCACGGTAAAGTGTGGTCAGATGCGCTGGGTGAACTGACCCGTGGTCTGGAAGTGGTGGAGTTTGCCTGTGGTATCCCGCACCTGATCAAAGGTGAGAACTCTGCCGACGTCGGCACCGGCGTGGACAGCTACTCGCTGATGCAGCCGCTGGGCGTGGTGGCCGGTATTACCCCGTTCAACTTCCCGGCGATGGTCCCGCTGTGGATGTTCCCGATTGCGCTGGCCTGCGGTAACACCTTCGTACTGAAGCCACCGGCCCTCGATCCGTCCGTCTCCGTGCGTATGGCCGAGCTGCTGACCGAAGCCGGCCTGCCGGACGGCGTGTTTAACGTCATCCACAGCTCCAACGAAAACGCCGAGCAGCTGTATAAAGATGCGCGCGTGCAGGCGGTGAGCTTCGTCGGTTCTTCCGGCGTGGCCGAGCATATCTATACCACCGCCAGCGCCCACGGTAAGCGTGTACAGGCCTTCGGCGCGGCGAAAAACCACGCCATCGTCATGCCGGATGCCGACCTTGATGCCACCGTTAACGCCATTATGGGCGGCGCGTTCGGCTCAGCCGGTGAGCGCTGCATGGCGCTGCCGGTCGTTGTCGCCGTGGGCGACGATACTGCAGACAAGCTGATCGCCGCGCTGACGCCGCTGGTGAAAGCCCTGCGCGTCGGTCCTGGCATCCACAAAGGCAAAGACGAGAACGAGATGGGGCCGGTGATCTCTGCCGCGCACCAGAAGAAAGTGCTGGGCTACATCGACAAAGGCGAAGCCGAAGGCGCGAAACTGGTGGTTGACGGCCGGGGTATCAAGGTTGACGGCAACCCGGACGGTTACTACGTTGGCGGCACCCTGTTCGATAACGTCACTACCGACATGGTGATCTGG
This sequence comes from Erwinia sp. B116, assembly GCF_002865965.1. NCBI lineage: Bacteria > Pseudomonadati > Pseudomonadota > Gammaproteobacteria > Enterobacterales > Erwiniaceae > Erwinia > Erwinia sp. B116. The sequence goes on along the minus strand of NZ_JRZZ01000049.1, from coordinate 20,314 downwards.
CGTGAAGAGATCTTCGGGCCGGTGCTGAGCATCGTGCGTGCGCCGGACTACAAAACCGCGCTGGATCTGGTGAACAGCCACGAGTTCGGCAACGGCAGCGCTATCTTCACCAGCAACGGTGCCACCGGCCGTGACTTCGTTCGCGAAGTGCAGGCGGGCATGGTCGGCGTTAACGTACCTGTGCCGGTGCCGATGGCCTTCCACAGCTTCGGCGGCTGGAAACGTTCGGTGTTTGGTGCGCTGAACGTGCACGGTCCGGACGGCGTGCGTTTCTACACCCGTATGAAGACCGCCACCGTGCGCTGGCCGACCGGTCAGAAAACCGTGTCTGAGTTCAGCATGCCAACGCTGGGCTAATCAGCCGGCTGACGGATCCCCTTCCGCCCGCGACAGCCGTCGCGGGCGGAAGCGTAACGACTAATCGCTTTTGTCAGTGCCGTTGCAGCGCCAGTACAGCGGCAGAGACACAGGTGATTTAAGGAGATAACGATGTCTTGCTTGTCCAAAGTTAAGCAGCCCGATGCCCAGGGGCGTATTCAGCACGTTACCCCGGAGAGCGCGGGCTGGGGCTATGTAGGTTTCGACGCTTACCTGCTGAAAAAAGGTCAGACCCTGTCACTCGACAGCGGCAGCAAGGAGCTGTGCCTGGTGCTGGTGGCCGGCCTTGCCTCGGTAAAAACCTCGAAGGCCGACTTCCCGAATATCGGCAAGCGTATGTCGCCGTTTGAGCGCACCCCGCCGTATTCCGTCTATGTGCCGGATAACGATCGGGTTGACGTGGTGGCAGAGTCTGACCTTGAGCTGGCAGTGTGCAGCGCACCGGGCAAAGGCAGCCTGCCTGCCCGGCTGATCGCACCGGAAGATGTCGGCGTCGAGCAGCGCGGCAAGGGTAATAACAAGCGTCTGGTGCACAATATTCTGCCTGACGATAAGCCAGCCGACAGCCTGCTGGTGGTGGAAGTGTACACCGACGAAGGGAATACCAGCTCCTACCCGAGCCACAAGCACGATCAGGAAAATTCAGAACACGAAACCTACCTGGAAGAGACGTACTACCATCGTTTCAACCCGGAACGCGGTTTCGCCATGCAGCGCGTCTACACCGACGACCGCTCGCTGGATGAGTGCATGGCGGCCTATAACCGCGATGTGGTTACCGTACCGCGCGGCTACCATCCGGTAGCGACCATCGCCGGATACGATAACTACTATCTGAACGTGATGGCCGGGCCGGTGCGCCTGTGGAAATTTACCTGGGAGGAAGATCACGCCTGGGTGAACAGCGCGGAGTATCCGCGCGCAGAGTAAGTCGTACGTTGTCAGTGATGTGAGTAGTAACGCCAGGGCGGCGTGCGGCAGGACGACTGCCGCACCGGCAGAGGCGCAAGGTTGATGTTGAAAACGAGCTAATAAAACGGGCGGCTTCTACGGGCTGCCCGTTTTTTTTCTACTTCGCGTTGTTCAGCGCCAGCGACACCGCCAGCGTCTGTGCCAGGCACAGCGAGGCGACCTGCGAACGGAAGCCGTCGACCTGCGCTTCGCGTACCACAAAGCAGACGTCGCTGAAGGCGGCCAGCGGGCTGACCTGGCTGTCGGTAATGGCGATCTGATGCGCACCGCGCTTGGCACCCAGCTCAACCAGCTCTACCGCCTCGCGGGCGTACGGCGAATAGCTGATGGCAATCACCACGTCTTTCGGGCTGACCATGCTCAGCTGCTCGGCAAACATCCCGCCCAGCCCGTCGATCAGGAACGCGCGGCGCTCCAGGTGGCGCAGGGCATAGGTGAGGTAGGAGGCAACGCTGAACGAGCGGCGCAGGCCGATGATGTAGATATTATCCGCCTCATCGAGCATTTTTACCGCTTTTTCCAGCTGCTCCGGATTGACCTGCATCGCCAGCTGCTGCAGCGCCTGCGAGTTCACCATGGTAAACACGTTAAGGATCTCCGCCGGGCTTTCCGGTGCGGCCGGCGTTTCGTCGCTGGCGGTCTGGCGGAACAGGCGGGCACGTTCGGTGTAGTTAACCGTCTCTTCCATCAGGTGCTGGCGAAACACCTGCTTCATTTCATTAAAGCCGCTGAAGCCAAAGGCGTTCGAGAAACGGATCAGCGTTGATGGCGGTACGTCGGCCTGCTGGGCGATGGAGGCGACGGTATCAAAGGCGATGCTGTTGCTGTTGTCGAGAATGTAGCGAGCTACCTGCTTCAGGCGTTTGCTGAGGGTGTCGTAACGGCGACGAATGTCGTCCTGTAACAGGGAAAGTTGCGTCGGGTTGTTGCTCATTCACGTCTCGCTGATGGGTTAACATTTCATTTGTTCGCTATTTTACCAGATGAACAAAAAATTTCACTTGCTGAGGAATTAACCGCCTTTTATTTCATCAGGATGGGAATTGGTTCACAAAAATGCAACTTTTGCCTTGTTCGTGCAGCAGCCTGCGGCGATCTGTTTCAAAATGGCTGCACTCGGGTGCATTTCGTACGGACTACAGATTGGTGATAATCAGCGTGGCTGAACCGGTAAACGGCCCGGTCGCGGGCGTTTTACCGCTGCCTACCACGGCAAAGGTCACGCTGTCGCTGCCCTGGCCGTTGACCAGCCGGGTTTTAAAGCCGTCATTTGGCGTTACGGTCAGATTCTGATACTGCATCACCACGCCAATATCGGGATTAGAGGTTTTAATCGCGTCACTGAAGCCCGCGGGCTCAGCAGCAAGGCTGACTTTGATATCCTGGGTGAGCGTGGTATTGCATTTGTAGGTTAACGCACGCTCCGCCCGATACACTGAGCCGGCGGCAGACGTGCTGACCAGACTGCTGTCGATGTTACCAAAAGGAACCAGAATGGTTTGGCCGCCGTTAATACGGCACTCGACCGGTACGGGGATCACGGTCTGCTGAGTGACTAAGCGATAGATGGGGATGGTTGCCGGGCTGCCCTTATACACATAGCGGTACAGGTTGGCCAGTTCAATGCCGCCGGGAAAGAACAGCGCACCGCCTAATATGGTTCTGCGCAGGCGAAAGTTGACGGTGCCGGCATTACCAACAAGTGCTCTGCCTAAAGCGGTGACCCCGTTCGCGCCAGGACCTGCCTTTGCTGAAGAATCGTAGATATCCGTGAAGGGAGACGAGATGTTTTTCGTGTTGTACAGATCGATTTTTATATTGTAATCAATATCCTCATTTAATCTGTAATATTCTGATGAAAGGTTGGACGGGGGGCTGGATACCTCTGATTTAAAATAATGAGCCCCATTTTCTCCGTGCTCGGAGTAACACCAGCCTGGATAGTTTTCTGGAATAGTATGAAAAGCCACGCTGCCGGTGCTGCCTGGCTGATTTGACGTAAACGATGCGGTGCCTAACGTAATGCTTAAAATATTCATTGGATCGGCCCAGCACCCGCCATCCGGCATACCGGGAGGTCTGGCCGGAACGGCTTCTGCTGCGTTGGCTGATAGCGCCATTACGATAACGGCCGCCATATATTGAGCAGATATTAACTTTCGTGACTGAGCAATAATCACGGTTATTCCTTCTTTATCATTGATGATTCCGTTGCCGTAATGATTTACTGAAAAGCGACCATCAGCGTGGCTGACGCCTGAAAGCTGCCGGTTTTCGCTTCGCTGTCGGGGGCGAAAATGGGAGCCGCGGTCAGCACCATGCTGTTGGCCGGTTTTGGCAGTGAAAACCACTGATTAAGCCGGAGGGCGCTACCCTCTTTATAAAGACGGATCCCCAGCCCGTCGAGACTGGTGGCCAGCACGTCGTTAGCAAAACCCTCTTCACCAAAAACCCGCATACTCAGCGCCTTATCGCCGGCGTTGCCACTGCACGTCAGCCGGTAGTCCACGTTCTTTATCGCCTTGCCATTGGCCGCTGTGGTAAACGTATTATTGAATTCCACCTCAATCACCTTGCCGTGATTAAACTGACAGACAGGCGGGCTGATGACCGTGCCGCTGAATTCGACCTGTGTGGCTCCCTGCTCAGCGGCGGCACAGGCCAGGCTGACCCCTGCGGCCAGCAGGGGGAGTAATATCCGTAAATACATGGTGGCTCCTGGGTAAAATCTGCATTAGCGCGTGCTGAACATGCCGCGCCGGGCGGCGCATCGGTGCCAGCCTGTGACCGTACGGCATCAGCCTTTCGGTACCCGGTTGCTAATCACACTGCAGCGCCGTGCTTCACAGCGGAAGGCGATCTCCGGGCGGCCGCCATAGTCGTTCAGATAGGTCAGCACCGGTGTGTTGCCATAGTCAGCGGCTTTGCCGGGCAAGGTTTCGCTGGCGGCGGGAGCCAGCATCAGCGGCGTAAAGCCAGGCACTGCCTGCCCCTGTGCGCGGCTCTGCGCCTCGACCAGCGTAATATAGTAGGGGCTGGGATTGCGGATCTGCAGGCGGTCACCCTGCTGCTCCAGCACCAGCTGCGTATGCCACGGCGTGGCCAGTTCACCCGGCGGTGCTTTCAGCGCTGCCGGGCGGTAAAACACCTTAATGCGGTTTTGCAGTGCAATATTCAGCGTATTGGGTGACGAATGACGGGGTGGGATTTCGCGCAGGTTGAGCCAGAACAGCGTTTCCCGATCCTGGCGCAGCAGGCTGGCGGCCGGCAGCCCCCGAATTTTTATCTGGCTTTGCGCCCCGGGTTCAATGCGCTGTATTGGCGGCAGCAGCAACAGTGGCCCGTGGATTTTCTTTCCCTGTTCATTCTCAATCCATCCCTGGGCCAGATAAGGAGCATGTTGATTCTGATTATTCACCAGCAGGCTGGCGGAAGATTTTTCGCCATTAAAAATGACCCGACTTTGCTGCAGCGCGATGGCCGCCTCAGCGGGGCAGGTGATAACAATCAGCGCTAAGAGTAAAGCCGCTGCTGGCGCATTATTATGGCGCGGCCTGATATGCATAAAAAAGACCTTTTAATTTATTATTCAGCAGCAGGCTGCGACTGTCTGATTTTTCGGTTCTGTTACGGGTGGAAAAATAAATATATCAGGGGGAGGGATTATAATGTCGATTTGCGTCTGCTGAAACCGGCTTGCGTTAATATTATCTTCTTCGATATTTTTTTTGTATTTCCGGATTCTCGTTGATTTTTTAAGGATAAATATATCGCGAATTTTATGAATCTGGTTTGAGATGTTGTAGGCAGGATAAAAAAAACAGAGACAGGCCAGGGGCTGTCTCTGTGATGTTCACAGCAGGTGACGAGTGTGAATTACTTCAGCGGACGCGCCTCGCGCCAGTAGCCAATCAGCGTCAGGTAGTTGCTTTTCACGGCGGCGATAAGCGCGGCGTCGTCAATTTCACCGTGCAGCCACTGGCGTGACGGCTGGCCGAAGATGGTGCGGCCGACCGCGAAGCCTTTCACCCATTTGGCATCGGCTGCGTTGGCAAAACCGGCTTTCAGCTGCGCTTCCGGTGCGTCCAGGCCCAGCAGCAGGACGCCACGGCAGTGCGGATCGTTGTTCTCGATCAGGTCGCTGATGCCCGCCCAGCTGGCCGGTGTCAGCGGTGGCAGCTTCCACCAGTCAGGCTTGATGCCCATACCGTAGAAGTGCTCAACGATAGTCAGATAGTGCTGCTCAGATTTATCGGCGTTGCTCTCCGGCAGGATCACTTCCAGCAGCAGCTCATGGCCGGACTTGTTGCAGCCGTTCCAGACGTCCAGCACCAGATCGTCCTGCTCTTTGCGCAGTTCGGCACTGTCCTGCGGGTGGTAGAACACCAGGCATTTCACCACGTGTTCCTGCGGCCAGTTAACCAGCTGGGAGCCGATGTTACCGTGCTCCAGACGCAGCGGACGCGAGCTTGGCAGCTCGATCGGGCGGCCAATCCACCAGTTTTTACCGGTAATAGCGTTCAGCGCCGGCTGGCCGTAGGTGGTATCCGCCAGAATGCCGCTGTGGCCGTTGTCCAGACCGGCCTCTTTTGCCGCTTCCTGTGCGCCCTGCAGCAGCAGGGTTTTCAGTTCCGGAATGCGCGAATCATCGAGGCCGACTTCTTTCGCCATATCGGCCAGCTGTTTGCGGTGGTCGAAGGCGAAGATGCACAGATCGTCCCATGCCGCATGTTTGCGGGTGGTGACCCGGTGCAGATGGTTGAGACGCTTATCAAGATCCGGGCGCTTCACCGCTTCATGGCGGCTGAGGAAGTCGTCCAGCTCCTCTTTGGTTGGCATCGCCGGGGCGCAGCCGTGGCGGGAAACCACCAGCGCGCCGCAGGCGTTGGCGTAGCGGCAGGCCTGCTCCCAGCTTTCGTCGTTCAGCCAGCCGCGCAGCAGGCCGGACATAAAGGCGTCGCCCGCACCGAGCACGTTAAGCACGTCCACGCGCACGCCGGTCTGCAGCTCGGTCTCTTCCCAGCTGTTCGGGATCTCACCCTCGAACACCACGCAGCCCAGCGGACCGCGTTTGCACACCAGCGTGGCTTTGGTGGTTTTACGCACGTTTTTCAGCGCGGTGAGGCTGTCGGTGCTGCCACCGGCAATGTGGAACTCTTCTTCCGTACCGACCACCAGGTCGAAGAAGTGCAGTACTTCCTGCAGCTGAGCGGTAACGGCGTCGGATTCAACAAAACGGGTTTCGCCGTCGCCCAGTGAGGTCAGGCCCCACAGCACCGGACGGTAGTCGATATCCAGCGCGGTGCGCAGGCCGTGACGGCGGGCAATCTCCAGCGCTTTCAGCACCGCAGCGCGGGTGTCCGGGTGCGACAGGTGGGTGCCGGTGATCGCCAGCGCGCGTGCCGATGCAATGTACTCTTCCTGAATGTCGTCTGGCACCAGGCCCATATCGGCACATTTTTCACGGTAGAAGATCAGCGGGAAGGTCTCCTGATCCTTAATGCCGAGAATAACAAGGCCGGTCAGACGATCTTTATCGGTGATCAGGCTCTGAGTGTCGCAGCCGACGCGCTGCAGCTCTTCACGCAGGAAGCGGCCCATATGTTCGTCACCGACGCGCGCCAGCATGCCGGACTTCAGCCCCTGGATGGCGGTGCCGTAAGCGACGTTACCGGAGGAGCCGCCGAGATATTTGGCAAAGCTGGTTTCATCTTCCAGGCGCGCACCGATCTGCTGGCCATAAAGGTCGACGGCGATGCGCCCGATACAAATCACATCAAGCCGCTTCTGTTGTGTACTCATACCTGTTTTTTCCTTCTGTGATATCCCCTCAGACCTGCCGCGATGCGGATGATGTCGGGGTGAGCCGATTCTGTTGAGCGTTTACGGCTGAGCGGGGCGCTACCCGTTCACACTGTAATCTGACATAGCCGGAGTATGAGGAATAAAAATTCCAAGTTCAATATGAAATGAAATTATTGCCCCAAAAATGTGAGGTGGTTAAAACTCTTGCACCCATGGATTCACCACAGGCGCGGTTGCAGGCGTTTCAGCTGTTACAGGAGTTGTGAGCGGTATCTCAACTTTGCAATGGCAAATCAGCGAACATACTGAAATGAAATGATTTTCTCCCTGGTGGCGGTGAGTTGCTGCGGACGTTTCATTTTTCCCTCCCAGGCCCCCCTTTCCCACCCCGTTTCATCGCAGAATTTGATCTCACTCGCAAAATGAAATGTTTCTTCTGGAATCCTATTTAGTGAAAAAAATATTTGTTTATAATCCCCTCACGTTTCACTTATAGCTGTCGCCGTTGAACGCTGCGGACGACCAGAACTGCGAACCCCGGCGGACCTGATGATGTGGCCGCCGCTAAGAGCAGGAAGAGCAAATGGGCAAGATCAGATTAACTACGGCACAGGCTCTGGTCAGATTTCTGGACAACCAGTATCTGTCGGTAGACGGCGTTGAAACCCGGTTTGTGAAGGGCATTTTCGCCATCTTCGGTCACGGCAACGTGCTGGGCTTAGGCCAGGCGCTGGAGCAGGACAGCGGCGACCTGGTGGTGTATCAGGGCCGTAACGAGCAGGGCATGGCCCACGCTGCTATTGGTTACGCCAAGCAGAAGCTGCGCCGTGAAATCATTGCCTGTACCTCTTCCGTTGGCCCGGGTGCCGCAAACATGATCACCGCGGCGGCTACCGCTACCGCTAACCGCATTCCTTTATTACTGCTGCCGGGCGACGTATTCGCCACCCGCCAGCCGGACCCGGTGCTGCAGCAGATTGAGCAGAGCCACGATCTGAGCATCAGCACCAACGACGCCTTCCGCGCCGTCAGCAAATACTGGGACCGCGTCAGCCGCCCGGAACAGCTGATGACCGCCTGTATCAGCGCCATGCGCGTACTGACCGATCCGGCTGAAACCGGCGCGGTCACGATTTCACTGCCGCAGGATGTGCAGGGTGAAGCCTGGGACTTCCCGGACTACTTCTTCCAGAAGCGCGTGCACCGTCTTGAGCGCCGCCTGCCGACCGAAGGCCAGCTGGCCGATGCGCTGAAGCTGATCGCCGGTAAAAAACGCCCGATGATCATCTGCGGCGGCGGGGTGAAGTACTCCGGCGCAGGCGCGGCGCTGCAGGCGTTTGCCGAGCGTTATAACATCCCGTTTGCCGAAACCCAGGCCGGTAAAGGCACCCTCGTTTCCGATCACCCGCTGAACGTCGGCGGCGTGGGCGAGACCGGTTGTCTGGCGGCTAACCTGCTGGCAAAAGAGGCGGACCTGGTGATCGGTATCGGCACCCGTTACACCGACTTCACCACCGCGTCCAAGTGGATCTTCCAGCATCCGGACGTCAGCTTTGTGAACGTCAACGTCAGCAACTTTGACGCCTACAAGCTTGATGCAGTGCAGGTGGTGGCGGATGCCCAGGAAGCGCTGAACGCGCTGACCCTGCGCCTTGCGGACACCGGCTTTAAAAGCGGCTGGGGCGAGCAGATCGGCCAGGCACAGAGCAAGCTGCTGAAAGAGACCCAGCGCGTCTACTCGGCGGTCTACAGCGAACAGGACTTTGTGCCGGAAATTGCCGACCACATCGACCGTGAAGCGCTGTTTGCCGAGTTTAACCGCCTGACCGGTTCGTTCCTGACTCAGAGCAGCGTTCTGGGCACGCTTAACGAGCACCTCCCAAAGGACGTGGTGATCGTGGCGGCGGCGGGCAGCCTGCCGGGCGACCTGCAGCGCATGTGGCGCACCAAAGATTACAACAGCTATCACGTCGAGTATGGCTACTCCTGCATGGGTTACGAGGTCAACGCTTCGCTCGGCGTTAAGCTGGCCGAACCGCACCGTGAGGTCTACACCTTTGTCGGCGACGGCTCGTTCCAGATGCTGCACTCCGAGCTGGTCACCTCCATCCAGGAAGGAGCCAAGATCAACGTGGTGCTGCTGGATAACATGACCAACGGCTGCATCAACAACCTGCAGATGGAACACGGTATGGACAGCTTCACCACCGAGTTCCGCTTCCGTGATGCGGAAACCGGCAAGCTGAACGGTGGTTTCGTGCCGATCGACTTCGCGGCGATTGCGGCGGGCTACGGCTGTAAAACCTACAAAATTACCACTCTGGCAGAGCTGCAGGCGGCGCTGATCGACGCGCAGAAGCAGACGGTGTCGGTGCTGTTTGACATCAAAGTGCTGCCAAAAACCATGATTCATAAGTACTTCAGCTGGTGGCACGTTGGCGGTGCCCGGGTTTCCACCTCAGAGCGCGTAGACGCCGTGGCCCGTAAGCTGGATGAACATATTGAACAGGCACGTAAGTATTAAGACTGAATAGTTTCATCGTTTTATTTTGCTGTCCTTTTTATCTCTAGCCGGGTGCCGGCGGCGTGTAACCGCCGGCCCTGCTTCCCCCTACAATCAAAGGAAATATTATGACGCTTAAACTCGGTGTTATCGGTACCGGCGCTATCGGCCAGGAACACATCCGTCGCTGCAGTAAGGTCCTCCAGGGCGCGCAGGTCGTGGCCGTTTCAGACATCAACGTAGACGGTGCCAAAGCGGCGCTGGCGCGTATCGGCATTGAAGCAGAGGTGTTTGCCAACGGCCACGACGTGGTCAACTCGCCGAACGTTGACGCGCTGCTGGTCACTTCCTGGGATCCCACCCACGAAGAATTTACCCTGTCAGCCATCGCGGCCGGCAAGCCGGTGTTCTGCGAAAAGCCGCTGGCGATGTCTGCCGAAGGCTGCCGCCGGGTGGTTGACGCCGAGATTAAGTTTGGTAAGCGTCTGGTGCAGGTGGGCTTTATGCGCCCCTACGATTCAGGCTACCGTGCGCTGAAGCAGGTGATCACCAGCGGTGAGATCGGCGAGCCGCTGATGCTGCACTGCGCGCACCGTAACCCGAGCGTGCCGGAAAACTACACCACCGATATGGCGATCACCAACACGCTGATCCACGAGCTGGACGTGCTGCGCTGGCTGACCGAAGACGATTACAAATCGGTGCAGGTGGTATTCCCACGCTCCACTTCGAAAACCCACGCCAGACTGCGCGATCCGCAGGTGGTGCTGTTTGAAACCCGTAAGGGCATCCGCATTGACGTCGAAATCTTCGTCAACTGTGCCTACGGTTATGACATCCAGTGTGAAGTGGTCGGTGAAGAGGGGATTGCTAAGCTACCCGAGCCGTCTGCCGTGCAGATGCGTAAAGACGCCAAACTGTCGACCGCGATCCTCACCGACTGGAAGGATCGCTTTATCGATGCTTATGACGTTGAGTTACAAGCCTTTATCAATGATGCCACCGCTGGCAAGCTGACCGGGCCATCCGCCTGGGACGGCTATGCTGCTTCTGTCGCTGCCGACGCCTGCCTGAAAGCGCAGGAAAGCGGTGCGATTGAGCCGGTGGAACTGCCGCAGCGCCCGGCGTTTTATAACTAAGCCCGGGTGCGCACTTCCCCCGCCTGTGGCGGGGGGATCACCGTAAAACAGCGTACTGATTTATTCCGGAGATTCTGATGAAAATTGCCTTTGATGTGGATGTCATTCGAGATTTAGGCATCACTAAAATGGTTCACCAGGTGGCTGACTGGGGCTACAAGTATATTGAGCAGTCCCCGCATCCGCAGATCAACCCGTTCTATAAGCATCCTAAAGCCAGCCGCGAAATCATTACCGAGTACAAAAACGCGCTGCGCGAGACCGGGCTGGAAATCTCCTCGTATATCGTGGTGTATCGCTGGTCCGGTCCGGACGAAGCGCGCCGTCAGGCTGCCGTACGTAACTGGAAACGGATGATCGAAATCGCGGTGGAAACCGGCGTACAGGTTATCAATACCGAACTTTCCGGGAACCCGAATGAGCCGGAGATCTGTGAAGAGATGTTCTACCGTTCAATGGAAGAGCTGCTGCCGATCGTTGAACGTGAAGGCATCCGCATCGAAATCCAGTCCCACCCGTGGGATTTCTGCGAAAACAGCAATGAAACGGCCGATATCGTGAAGTCGTTCCGCAGTGATAACGTGAAGTACCTGTACAGCGCACCGCACACCTTCTTCTATGACAAAGGCAAGGGCGATGTGCAGCCGATGCTGGAGTATGCCGGTGCTGACCTGTCCCACGTGCTGATCGCGGACACCATGAACCACACCAAGCACTGCCGCTACATCGTGAACCCACCAGGAGTGGATGCCACGATTCACCAGCACGTGGCCGTGGGTAAAGGTGAGGTCGACTTCCCGACGCTGTTTAAGACCCTGCGTGAAATGAAGTTCGCTGAGCAGACCTTTAAGGTCGGTGGCGAACCGATTATTGCCGCTGCGCTGTTCGGTTACCCGGAAGAAATGCATGTTGAAGCAGTAGCCACGCGCGAACTGATCGAGCGCGAGCTGCTGGGATAATGATGACGGGCGGCTGCGGTCGTCCGCTGATTCCTGAGGCTTAAAATGAACAAAGATAACGTCAAACTGGCTATTGCCCCTATCGGCTGGACCAACGATGATATGCCGGAGCTGGGTGCGGAAAATACCTTCCAGCAGATCGTCAGTGAAATGGCGCTGGCCGGTTTTATCGGCAGTGAAGTGGGCAGCAAATATCCGCGCGATCCGGCGGTACTGAAGCCGATGCTGGATATCCGTGGCATTCAGATCGTTAATGCCTGGTTCAGCACCTTCTTTGCCAACGGTGACAAAGCCAAAACCATCGATGAGTTCATCAACCACCGCGACTTCCTGCACGCGATGGGCGCGAAGGTGATCGGCTGCTCCGAGCAGAGCCTGAGCATTCAGGGCACCACCAAAGCGGTACTGGAGGAGAAACCCCACTTTACCGACGAGCAGTGGCGACTGACGGCAGAAGGTTACAACGAGCTGGCAAAACTGGCCGCAGAGAAGGGCATGACCGTTGGCCTGCATCACCATATGGGCACGGCGATCCAGACCACCGCAGAAGTCGACCGCTTTATGGCGCTGACCAACGATGACGTCTATCTGTTGTTTGATACCGGCCACGCTTACTACTCTGAAGGCAGCCAGCAGGCGATGCTGGATATCCTGACGAAGTACCTGCCGCGCATCAACCACGTGCACCTGAAAGACGTGCGTGATGAGATTGTCGACCAGGTCAGAAGCCAGAAGCTGTCGTTCCTCGACGGCGTGAAGAAAGGCACCTTCACCGTACCGGGCGACGGCGTGATCGACTTCAGACCGGTATTCAAAATCCTCGATGATTTCGGCTACAAAGGCTGGATGGTGGTGGAAGCGGAGCAGGACCCGGCGCTGGCTAATCCGTTTGAGTATGCGGTAAAAGCGCGCAAGTACATTCGCGAAACGGCCGGCCTGTAATTCGGCCAAACGACACAAACCCGTTCACCGGCGCCGGTGAACGGGTGCGATCGGAACCCGATCTCACCCCGTCAGTCATCGGCTGACGGGGTGTTTTTTTGGCTAGCCGGTAACGTTAAGCGTTACCCATCAGCTGCTTGAGCGCCGCCGTCAGCCTGCCGTCGGCAGAGAACTGATACATCTGGCTGAAATGATTCTCACCCGGCAGATGCGTAAAGACGACGTCATTACCGCACGCCTTCAGCAGTTCCACGTAGCGTTCGCTTTGCCGGATCATCTCAGGGCGTTCCGCTGCCCCGATCGTTACGGCCATCGGCACGCCTTTGATCATCGAGTTCGCCGGGCTGAAAATCTGGATCTCACTCGGGGTCAGCTGCAGATTATCATTGAGGAAACAGAGGCTGATCGGGGTGAGATCGACGATACCGCTCATCCACATGGCGTGGGAAATCAGCGGGTGGCTGCGGTTCATGGCCGTCAGATGTGCGCCGGCAGAGTGCCCGCACAGGCAAATTTTGCCCGGCTGCAGATGAAAGCGTTGAGCGTTGTCGCGCAGGAAGTTGAGCATCGCCGCAATTTCGCCGTGGATCTGCGACATGCTGGCCTCTGGTGCCAGCGTATATTCGGCCATAATCACCTGAAAATCCGCCAGCAGCCCCTGAGTGATAAAGGCGAAATGCTCTTTACTGGTGCTTTGCCAGAAACCGCCGTGAATAAAGATCAGCGTCGGGGCGTTTTCACGTGAAGAGGGGAAGTAGTCCAGCGTGTTGCGCGGGCCGCCAGCGTACGGAATATTGCGCTCGCAGGGGAAGGTCTGATACGCGGTCTCGCTGCGTTTCAGAAAATCGGCCAGAATTGCCGGGAAATCGAGACCTTTAGCCAGCTGATAGGCATCATCCAGCGCGGCGCGCGTCATATCGTTGTAGATTAATTCCATTAAAAGCATCCTTATTAATTCTCCCCGTTGTTCGGGGAGAATCAGTGTGCTTTTTTTTTGTCGCAGAATGACGGCAAAACTTGCGTATTACCCGCTCCTTTAAGGAAAGTGGCACGCGAGGGTGGTTACTTCAGCTTAATGGAGTTAATGATACTTTCGGCTTCGCTCTGCGACTGCTGCTGGTTCTCGGCCGGCAGGGAGATCTGCAGTGTCAGCAGCTTGCCGTCAATTTTGCCCAGCACAATTGAAGACCAGGCTGACTGGTTGTTGCTGGAGATCACCGTGTCCAGCTGGTGCAGCGTCTGGCCATCAACGGTAATCGCTTTGCTGGTCACCACCTGCAGCTGCGGATCGCGGCTGCGCTGCTGCTCTTCCAGACGGCTGGCCATCGCATCCAGCGACTCGTCGCTGTCCGTGCCTTCAAAAGCGATAATCGCGCGCTGGCCCGAATTATCGGCCCAGACGTGGCGGTTGCTGTCCTGGGTGCTCAGCTTATCGCTTTTATCGGCCATGCCCGGTGGCAGGGTAAAGTTCAGTTTACCGCCCAGCAGGGTGACGGTCTGGTCAGCCTGGCTGGCATGGGCGCTGTGATCGGCTGTCTGGTTTTTATCGCTGTTGTTATCGCAGGCGGCAAGGCCGGTTACCAGCAGGGCAATACCGGCATATTTCAGTAGGTTACGCATCATGATCCCTTTTTAAACGTGGTCGCATCGTCATTAAGCCACTCAGTCAAACGTATTCAGCGGGTAAAAGCAACTTGCCATCGGTGACATTGTGTATCCCCCGCTGACGGCGATTGACGGGCCGTGACCCGACTCAGCTTATCCGAAATTCATCTGCGGGCCAGCGGATTTGTCTGCTAAACGCTTCAGGGTGGCGTTCAGCAGCACCCCGTAGGCAGGCAGGAAGAATACCAGGCAGATCAGCACTTTGAAGCTGTAGTCCACCAGCGCGATCTCCACCCAGTGGGTGGCCATAAACGGATCGGGACTTTTATAGAAGGCGATAAAGAAGAACGCCAGCGTGTCGCTGATATTACCGAGGAACATTGCCGCCGCTGGCGCAATCCACCAGCGCGCGTTCTGCCGCAGTCGGTTAAACACCTGCACGTCGAGGATCTGCCCCAGCGCATAGGCCATAAAGCTGGCGCAGGCGATGCGAGCCACAAACAGGTTTACCTCCGAAAACGCCTGTACCCCTTGCCATTCGCCCTGATACCACAGGCTGGAGATGGCGTAGGAGATAAACAGCGCCGGGATCATGACCGCAAGGATGATGCGCCGCGCCAGCGGTGCGCCGAAGATACGCACGGTGAGGTCGGTCGCCAGGAAGATAAACGGGAAGCTGAATGCGCCCCAGGTGGTGTGCAGACCAAAGATCGAGATCGGCAGCTGGACCAGGTAGTTACTGGAGGTGATCACCAGCAGGTGGAACAGGGACAGCCAGACCAGCGCATGGGTGCGCTGACGTGCGGTAAAAGCAATCATATTGAGCCTTTTTATAAACAGTGGGGTGAGGGAACCCAGTTAATTCACGGTATTTTTCACTCTGCTGCGGGGTGCCGGCACGTTACCCACCGGAGCGAACGCTGTCCGTGGGTGGAACAGGTGCGTCAGGCAATGCCTGCCGGGTGGATCTCGCCGGCATAAATAGCCCGTCGCCACAGCGATTTGGCGGCATCTTACCGGGTTAGCCTGCTATTGCAACGGTTAATTTACGCGCAAACGTTATCGTCGGGCCGGGACTTGCACGCGGTGGCGGCAGCGCTAAAATAGGCGCAGTTTGCCACATAATGAATGAGAAACTGATGAGCGACCTTTTCGCCAGTCCTGACCAGACCCTGGATACTCAGGGAGAGCGCTGCCCGATTCCGGTGATGATGGTGCGTAAAACCGTGCGCGCAATGCAGGCCGGTGAAACGCTGCTGGTGGTCGCCGACGATCCGGCCACCACCCGGGACATCCCCGGCTTCTGCCGCTTTATGGAACACATCCTGCTGGCACAGCAGACCGACGC
Source organism: Erwinia sp. B116 (assembly GCF_002865965.1). Taxonomy (NCBI): domain Bacteria; kingdom Pseudomonadati; phylum Pseudomonadota; class Gammaproteobacteria; order Enterobacterales; family Erwiniaceae; genus Erwinia; species Erwinia sp. B116. The sequence continues at coordinate 4,663 of NZ_JRZZ01000049.1, read as the reverse complement.
GCTGCCGTACCGCTATCTGCTGAAGAAGGGAACGGCCTGACGGGGAGTATGGCTGCCGCAAACGTCCTGGCGTTCAGCGGTACCGGGGAAATAATCAGCCCGCCGCGGTCAACGCTAAGGATGGCCGGTGCCCCGGGCGACAGAATGAACCTGTCGTGGATGCCTGGCGGCAGGCTGTCTTAAAGCAGCCTGCCGGTGAGGGCAGGCGATTGTCGTTTATTTCTTTCTCAGCAACCGCAGCGCATTAGCGGTCACTAACGCCGTTGCCCCCGAATCCGCCAGCACCGCCAGCCACAGCCCGGTAAAACCGAGCAGCGTGGTGACCAGGAAGATCGCCTTCAGCCCCAGCGCCAGCGCGATGTTCTGGCGAATATTGGCGTGGGTGGCGCGCGACAGCCGGATCATCGCCGGCAGACCGCTTAAGCGATTGTGGGTCAGCGCCGCATCGGCGGTTTCCAGCGCCACGTCGCTGCCGCCGCCCATCGCGATACCGATGGTGGCGGCTTTCATCGCCGGTGCGTCGTTAATGCCGTCGCCGACCATCGCCACCGGCCGCTGCTGGTTCAGCGCCCTCACCGCCGCGACTTTATCCTCCGGCAGCAGGCCGGCGCGGAAGTCGATGCCGAGTTCGGCGGCAATCGCCGCCGCCGCCCGCGGGTTGTCACCGGTCAGCATCACGCCCTGAATATCCAGCGCCCGCAGCTCGGCCAGTGCGTCACGCGCATCGGCCCGCAGCGTATCGCGCAGGGCAAACAGCCCCAGCGTCTGCGTAGCATCGTGCAGGATCACCACGGTATTGCCGGCATTTTCCAGCCCTGCGACCTCATCACGCTGCGGCTCCGCCAGCGGCAGTGCCAGTTTCGACGGTGCGCTGATCGAAAGTAAGCGGCCGCTTACCAGCGCCTCGACGCCGCTGCCGGCCCGTGCCCGCTGTTCACTGGCCGCCGGCAGGCTGAGCTGGCGATCGGCGGCGGCGGCGACCAGCGCTTTGCCCAGCGGGTGCGACGAGCCCTGTTCAATGGCGGCGGCGGTGGCCAGCAGCATATTTTCATCCCAGCCGGCCAGCGCGACCACGGCGGTCAGCTGCGGTTTACCTTCGGTCAGCGTGCCGGTTTTATCAAAGGCGATGGTACGCACGCCGCCGAGGTTTTCCAGCGCCGCGCCGCCCTTGATCAGCGCGCCGCGGCGGCTGGCGGCG
>NZ_JRZZ01000049.1:0-3448 GCF_002865965.1 Erwinia sp. B116 | reverse complement strand
CCCTTATAGATCCAGGGCTGCCATCCGGCGGCCAGCAGCAGCGGCGGCACCACGGCCACCAGCAGCGCCAGCGCCATAATCACCGGCGTATACACCCGGCTGAAGCGATCGAGGAAGCGTTCGATCGGTGCCCGCCGCTCTTCGGCTTCTTCGATTAGCGTAAGAATACGGTCAATGGCGCTATGGCCCGGCTCGGAGACCACCTCCAGCCGGACCTGACGGTCGATGCTCAGGCAGCCGGCGGCCACCTTTTCACCCTCAAGGCGTTCTACCGGCAGGGACTCGCCGGTCATCGCACTCTCATCAAAGCTGGCCGTACGGCTCAGCAGCCGCGCGTCGGCCGGCAGCCGTGCGCCGGCGGCGACCTCAATCACATCCCCCGGGCGCAGCGCGCTGACCGGTACGCTTTCGCGCTGGCCGTCGCGCAGACGCACCGCGTCGTCCGGCTGCAGCGCCATCAGCGCGGTGACTCCCCTGCGCGCGCGGCCGGCGGCGAAGGACTCCAGCCGTTCGCCGAGCATAAACAGCAGCAGTACCATCGCCGCTTCGGCGGTCGCACCGATAAACAGCGCGCCGATGGCGGCCACGCTCATCAGGGTTTCAATGCTGAACGGCGATCCGCTGCGCATCAGCCGCAGCGCGCTGCGGGCTATCGGCCAGACGCCGAACAGGGTGGTGACGATATACGCCACGGTTCCCGCGCCGGGAGCGTAGTGCGCGATGAGTGCGCTGGCCGCCATCAGCAGCGCGAGGATAATCAGGCTGCGGTTTTCACGCCACAGGCCGGGAGCGGGCCGGACGGCGGGCTGCATGCCGCTGCGCAACAGCTGAAAACCGGCGCGATCTACCGCCTGTTCCACCGCCTGCTGCAGATCGCTGGCGGCATCCACCAGCAGTTTTTCACTGGCAAATACCACGCGGGCCTGGACCACGCCGGGCAGCTGGCGAACGGCGGTTTCTACTTTACGGGCGCAGGCCGGGCAGTCCATGCCGCTTACCTGCCAGCTGTAGCGTGCGGTGCCGCTGCGCCTGTCGCCCTCATCGTCGGGATCGTGCCCCGGGCTGCAGGTCGCTTCGGCACAACAGGGCGTATCGCCGTGGTCGCCGGTGGCAACGGGGGTGATTTTGCGGATAACGGGACGCGGGGTGCTGCTGCATCCGTGCTGTTTGCTGGCGTGGTGATGACCACAGCCACATGAAGAGTGTGTGTGCATAACGCCTCCTGGCCGGTTACAACGGGCAACAGCGCCCGTTGCACCTATCCTACACTCTGGAGTCGACTCCAGAGTCAAGAGGCTCAGCACGTTACAGCCAAAGCGATCGCACGATCAGGAAGTGCCCGGCAAAGTAACTGGCGGCCACGATCGCGCTGTCGGCGCTAAAGCGGCGGCGGTAATGGCTGATTAACCAGATAATATTCGACAGCAGCAGCAGCAGTGCTCCGGCCATCAGCGTAAAGGCGTTGTCGGTCGGGCGGAACAGGTACAGCTCACTGGCCAGCCAGCTCATCAGCAGGGTGATGCCGAGAAACGTCGCTATCGGCCAGCGCAGATCCTCCAGACGGCTCCACACCGTGGCAATCGTCAGGCCGCCGACGATCAGCAGCGCCAGCGGCAGCGGCCAGAACAGGGTCAGCGTCATCTGGCTGGCAAGGTACAGCGTATACAGCAGGTGCGAGAGGAAAAACGCTCCGATGGCATAGAGCATGCGCTTCTGCGGCAGCAGCGTCAGCGCATCGCCGGCCAGGGTAGCCAGCAGGCCGAGCAGGATCAGATAATCGGTAGTTTGCAGCATCGGCGCCTGCCAGGCCCAGCCGAGCAGCAACAGCAACGTAACCGGTTTAAACACCCAGCGCTGCCACTGCGGGCCACGGTAGGTGGCATCAACGTACAGCCAGCCGGAGAACAGTACGGCGAGGAAGGACCAGATCATAGCGTTATCCCTGATAGCAGATGAAAAACTCCACAATGTCCCCCTCAGTCTAGGCTAATGCGCGGCGCGCTGACAATCAGCGGGCGCGGCAAACCGCTCTTGCGCCGTTGGCAGGCCGCTGCAGCGGGCCGGCAACCCCTGTGCTGCTGCCGGTAAACGGGCGGCAGACTTTACTGTTTCGGGAAGTGTTTCTTCTGCCAGGCCAGCAGTTCAAAGACGCCGAAGAAGAACACCTTCAGCTGCATCACGCCGCTGAGTTTCGCTGCGCCCGCTGGCTGGGTGGTACGCATCAGCACCAGCTGCAGGCCGTGCATAATCACCATAAAGAACAGCGCCACGTTGACAAAATAGGTCAGCGGTTTCGGGAACGGCTGCACCAGGTTGAGCAGCAAAAAGGCCCAGACAAAAATCATCAGCACGCGGCCGGCGTTAATCAGCATGGTTACTCTCTCCTTGTTGGCTGCGACGAACATACAGCCGGTAAGCGACCTGGCCGGCAATTTTTTCCCGGTGCAGGTGCCAGTTAACCGGAACCGGCGGCACGCCGCCTTCCACCTCACACTCAACATAGATCAAAGCGTCATCGCTCAGCCAGCCGTTATTTTCCAGCAGCGTTACGGTCTGCTCCAGCAGCCCCTTGCGAAACGGCGGGTCGATAAACACCAGCTGGTGCGCCTCGCCCTGTTGCGCGAGGAACTGCAGGGTATTGGTATTCACTACCCGACCGCTGCGGCTGCCCAGCGTGGCGAGGTTTTTTTCCAGCTGCTGCGCCACCGGGCGCTCCAGCTCCAGCAGGGTAGCACTGGCCGCGTGGCGCGACAGCGCTTCCAGGCCCAGCGCGCCGCTGCCGGCGAAGCAGTCGAGGCATCTGGCCTGCTGAATATCGGCCGCCAGCCAGTTAAACAGGGTTTCACGCACCCGATCGGTGGTCGGGCGCAGGCCAGCGCTGTCAGGCACCGGCAGCTTACGGCCGCGCCACTGGCCGCCGATGATGCGAATTTGCCCGGCTGATGCACTGCGGGGTTTTTTAGTCATGGTACTGAACTCTTAATAATTTGTTGCACAGTTTAACGGGCGAAACGTGCCGAGGAAACGTAAAAAGGGTGCTGTAACGCCCTCTGGAGAAAGTGTTAGACTAAGGGATTAATTATCAGCTGAATTTTCATACCGGAACCGGACCGGTTTTTCCCGCGAGGAGCGTGGTGGCAACATGGCAAAGAATAAAAAACGTGGCTTTTTCTCCTGGCTTGGCCTTGGGCGTGAAGACAAAACGTCTCAGGATGAAGAACAGCAGGCGTTAGAGCAGCAGGCCGCCGAACGTGCCGCGCAGGAAGCCGCCGACCGTGCCGCCGCAGAGCAGGCCGCACAGGCGGAAGCAGAAGAAAAAGTTCGCGCCGAAGCCGAGGCTGCGCGCGCAGAGGCCGAAAAAGCCCGTGCGGAGGCCGAAGCGGCCCGCGTTGAGGCGGAAGAGAACGCCCGTGCTGAGACAGAAGCCGCTGCCCGCGCAGAGGCCGAA
>NZ_JRZZ01000048.1:0-23139 GCF_002865965.1 Erwinia sp. B116 | reverse complement strand
CAGGATCACGCCGCGCGCGGCCCCTCCCGCCCCAATCAGCAGGATCCGATCGCCGGACCGGATCAGCTGCTGGCGCTGAAGATCGCTTAACAGGCCAATACCGTCGGTGTTGTCACCGAGCAGACGGCCATCGTCCAGCTTCTTCAGCGTGTTCACCGCACCGGCCAGCGCCGCACGCTCGGTCAGCTCATCGGCCAGCTCGAACGCCTGCTGCTTAAACGGTAGCGTCACGTTGGCACCGCCGCCGCCCGCCGCGATGAATTCAGCCACGCTGGCCGCAAAGCCATCCACCGGTGCGCACAGACGATCGTAAGGATGGGGAATCGCGGTCTGTTCAGCAAACAGCTGATGGATGCGCGGAGATTTACTGTGATTAATCGGATTGCCGAACACTACAAATGAGGACATCGTATTTTATCCCTGACGAATAAGGTCACCGGTGATGACATCACGAATTTCCGAAGGATTCTGACGGCCGCCGGTTTCTGCCACCAGCACCGGGAAATCGTCACCGAACTGAGCCCGCACTTCAGCCACGTTGCGGCACGGCTCAAGACCTGTCAGATTGGCACTGGTAGAGACCAGCGGTTTACCGAAGGCCTGGCACAGTTCAACCACGCCGGCATGATCGCTCACGCGCACCGCCAGTGAGCTAAACCGCCCGGTCAGCCAGCGCGGCGTATCCGCCCTTGCCGGCAGTACCCAGGTCACCGGGCCAGGCCAGCGGGAAAACATACGCTGGCGTTGCTCAGGGGTGAGCCGCTCATCGGCAATATAGGGCATCAGCTGCTGATAATCCGCGGCGATCAGGATCAACCCCTTCTCCACCGGGCGTCGTTTCAGCGCCAGCAGTTGCATTACCGCCGCTTCGCTGTCGGGGTCACAGCCTAAACCAAACACCGCTTCTGTCGGGTAGGCAATAACCGCTGACTGGCGCAGCTGCGCCACGCACTGCGATAAAGAGTCATTCACGTGATTCATCTTCACTACTGTTTCCTGCTATGACGGGTTTTCCACAGGCTTTACTGGCGCAAAAACGCTTCACGCCTCTGGCCGTTTTCTTTTCAATCAGCAACGGGAAATGGCAGTACGCGCACTCCCCTTCCTGCGGGGTAAAATTCACCGCAAACTGACAATCCGGATAACGGTCGCAGGCGTGGAAGGTTTTGCCGTAGCGCGAGCGCCGCTGCACCAGCTTGCCGCTGGAACACTGCGGGCAGGCGAGCGTAGTCTCATCCGGTTTATCGATGGTTTCGGTGTGATCGCATTCGGGATAGCGGCTGCAGGCGATAAACATGCCGTAGCGCCCCTGCCGCAGTGCCAGTTCGGCACCGCATGCAGGACAGAACTGTCCCTCAAGTACTTTAATGATGTGCCCGTCAGCCTGACGCTGAAGTGGGCGAATGAAGTCGCACTCCGGGTAGTGTGAGCAGCCCATAAAGGCACCGTGTTTTCCGGAGCGAATAACCAGCTCTGCCCCACACTGGGGGCAGGGATCATTTTTGTGCACAGCGAAAAGCGCTGTTTTGTTCATAACGTTGTCTACACCCGATCAATCTTCAGTGCAGTGTACCTTCATTGACGTCGAAAAGTAGCTCTTCCATTTGCTGGTAGGCATTTTCACATCCCGGGATGTTAAACAGCACCATCAGCACCACCCATTTGAGATCGTCCAGATCAAACTCGAGGGTATCCAGCGCCATAATACGTTCGATAACCATTTCGCGGGTGTCCAGATTCAGCACCTGAATTTGCTCAAGGAACAGAATAAAGCCGCGACAATTGGCATCTAAACGATGGCCCTCTTCCTCGGTGTAGATACGCATAGACAGCGGATCGGATGCCAGCTGAATCGGAGCGACCAGACCATCCTGATAATCTCCCAGCTTTTCCAACCAGTTCAACGCATTATAAATATCTTCACGATGAAAACCGGCGTCGGTTAAATCATCAGTCAGCTTATCCTGATCGACGCGCATTTCGGCATCGCTATGGATATAGGTTTCAAATAAGTACATTAGAACGTCGAACATGGCTTGCCCTCCTCAATCGGACATAGCCGCCGGGTACAGCTGCGATCCACCCTGCTAACTCCAGCTCAAGCAGCTTAGCTACGATGGCTGGCACAGGTTGGCCGGCACGTTCAGCGACGACGTCAACAGGTGTAACCTCATCTCCTACGTTAGCCAACAGCTCGGGAAATGGCAATGAAGGAATGCCACTCTCTGTGGAAATGTTTACCAACTGTGGCCGTTCGGGCAACCAGGCCAAATCGCTCTGTAACTGTTCAATAATATTATTTGGATGGGCAACCAGCAACGCCCCCTGTTGAATAAGCCAGTGGGTTCCTTCACTACCGGGGTTTCCCAGCGCGCCTGGCAGCGCGAAAATGTCGCGGTTTTGCTCCAGCGCCAGCCGTGCCGTCACCAGCGACCCGCTGCGCATCGCCGCTTCCACCACCAGCACGCCCAGACTTAACCCGCTGATGATCCGGTTACGGCGGGGAAAATGGCTGGCCACTGGCGGCAGGTGCAGAGGAAATTCCGAGACCAGCGTGCCCCCGGCGTCGACAATCTGGCGGGCCAGCAGCCGGTTGCGAGCAGGATAGATGGTGCTCAGCCCGCACCCCAACACCGCCAGCGTTTTTCCCTGTACCTCCAGCGCCGCACGATGCGCCACGCTGTCAACGCCCAGCGCCAGGCCGCTGGTGATGGTCAGCCCACTCAGCGCCAGCGCCTGGCAGAACCAGCTGCCCCACTCGCGGCCATAATGGGAACAGTTGCGGCTACCGACCACCGCCAGCTGTGGCGACGATAGCAGTGCCGCATCACCCTGCACGAATAACATCAACGGGAAATTACTGATGTTTCTCAGCCGGTCGGAGTAGCGGGGGTCGTTGGCAGTCAGGAAAACGTTGCCGTCCGTTTCCAGCCACGCCAGCGTTTGTTCGATGATGCGAGGGTCATAATCCAGGAATGCCCGCTGCTGCTCGACAGACAGACCCGCTGCTGCCAGCTCCACACCCGCAGGCCGGTGCAACGGCACTAGTTTGTCCAGCAAATGCAGGCGACGAAGGCTGGATAATCCCGCCACCCCGGATAATCGCAAGGCACACTCGACTGGCAACATCGTCTCTTCCCTGATTTGCCCCTTCCGGCGGAAGGTTCCCTGCGGTGAATGCTGTCAATCACCGACTGAAATGTCTACAATACGACGAATAATTCTTTCATCCCTTGAATACAGATCTGGAACGTTATGTCAGTTTTGCAGGTATTACATTTTCCTGACGATCGCCTGCGCATCGTCGCGACCCCGGTTAAGGCAGTAAACGCCGATATTCAGCGTATCGTTGATGATATGTTTGAAACGATGAAGGCCGAAGAAGGCATCGGTCTTGCCGCTACTCAGGTCGATATTCACCAGCGTATTATCGTGATTGACGTCTCAGAGAATCACGACCAGCCGCTGGTGTTAATTAACCCGGAACTGCTGGAACAGAGCGGCGAAACCGGCATCGAAGAGGGCTGCCTGTCGATCCCGGAACAGCGTGCGCTGGTACCGCGTTCAGAGAAAGTTAAGATCCGCGCGTTAGACCGTGATGGCAACAGCTTTGAGCTGGAGGCCGATGGCCTGCTTGCGATCTGCATTCAGCACGAAATGGATCACCTGGTCGGTAAACTGTTTATTGATTATCTCTCGCCGATGAAGCGTCAGCGCATCCGTCAGAAGCTCGAAAAACTGTATCGCCAGAATGCCCGTGACTGAGAGCCTTGACTAAAGGGAACACCGTGTCCGAATCGTTAAAAATCATTTTTGCCGGCACCCCTGACTTTGCAGCGCGTCATCTTGACGCGCTGTTGTCTTCCGGGCACCAGATCGTCGGCGTATTTACTCAGCCCGATCGCCCCGCCGGCCGCGGCAATAAGCTGACTGCCAGCCCGGTTAAACAACTGGCTGAGCAGCATCAGATCCCGGTGTATCAGCCTAAGTCTCTACGCCCCGAAGAGAACCAGCAGCTGGTCGCCCAGCTGAACGCTGACGTGATGGTGGTAGTGGCCTATGGCCTGATTCTGCCGAAAGCCGTGCTGGAGATGCCGCGGCTTGGCTGCATCAACGTCCACGGTTCGCTGCTGCCGCTGTGGCGTGGTGCCGCCCCGATCCAACGCTCACTGTGGGCCGGTGATGCCGAAACGGGCGTGACCATCATGCAGATGGACGTTGGCCTCGATACTGGCGATATGCTGCATAAGCTGGCGCTGCCGATTGAGCCAACCGATACCAGCGCCACGCTGTATGACAAGCTGGCACAGCTTGGGCCGGCCGGCATGCTCACCACGCTGCAGCAGTTAGCCGACGGCACCGCAGAGGTAGAAGTGCAGGACGAAGCGCGGGTCAGCTACGCTGAGAAGCTGAGTAAAGAGGAAGCGCGTCTGGACTGGTCGCTGTCTGCCGCCCAGCTGGAGCGCTGCGTCCGTGCGTTTAACCCGTGGCCGGTCAGCTATTTCATCATTGATGAACAGCCGGTTAAAGTCTGGAAAGCCTCGGTGCTGCCTGCGGTCAGCGGCCATCAGCCGGGCGAAATTCTGCAGGCAGATAAGCAGGGCATTCAGGTGGTGACCGCGAATGGCGTGCTGAATATTGAAGAGCTGCAACCCGCAGGTAAAAAAGCGATGAAAGCTCAGGACCTGCTTAACTCCCGCCGTGAATGGTTTACGCCTGGCAATATCATTGCCTGATCCCCCCGCCCGGCAGCATTGCCGGGCCGTTTGACTTGCGAATCTCACTATGAAAACAAAGATCAATTTACGCAGCGTTGCCGCGCAGACTCTCGAAAAAGTCATTGAGCAAGGGCAGTCTCTCAGTAACGTGCTGCCTGCCGCACAGAAAAGCGTGGGCGAGAAAGACAGTGCTCTGTTACAGGAGCTGTGCTACGGCGTGCTGCGTACGCTGCCGCAGCTGGAGGGGATCGTCAACAGGCTGATGTCCCGCCCGATGACCGGCAAGCAGCGGGTGCTGCACTTCCTGATTATGGTAGGCCTGTATCAGCTGATGTTTACCCGCATTCCGGCGCATGCCGCACTGGCGGAAACCGTCGAGGGGGCGGTAAGCCTTAAGCGACCGCAGTTAAAAGGGTTGATCAACGGCGTTCTGCGTCAGTTCCAGCGCCAGCAGGAAGAGCTTACACAGCAGATGAACGTCGGCGAGCAGCGCTATCTGCATCCGAAATGGCTGCTGGAACGGCTGCAACGGGCCTGGCCTGCAGAGTGGCAGCAGATCGTCGAGGCTAATAACCAGCGCCCACCGATGTGGCTGCGCGTTAACCGCCAGCACCACACCCGTGACGCCTGGCTGCAGCTGCTGCAGGAGAGCGGCAAACAGGCGTTTGCTCACCCTGAGCACGCGGATGCGCTGCGCCTGGAGGCACCGTGCGCCGTCAGCCAGCTGCCGGGATTTGAGCAGGGCTGGGTCACGGTACAGGATGCCTCCGCTCAGGGCTGCGTTGCCCTGCTCGATCCGCAGAACGGCGAGTCAATTCTCGACCTCTGCGCCGCGCCGGGCGGAAAAACCACCCATATTCTGGAGGCGGCACCTCAGGCTCAGGTGATGGCGGTCGATGTGGATGCTCAGCGCCTGGCCAGGGTCAGTGAGAACCTGCAGCGGCTGGCTATGCAGGCAGAGGTTAAGCAGGGAGACGGCCGCACGCCGGCAGAATGGTGTGGCGATCGGCAGTTCGACCGTATCTTACTGGATGCCCCCTGTTCGGCCACCGGTGTGATTCGTCGCCATCCGGATATCAAATGGCTGCGCCGCGATCGCGATATTCCTGAACTGGCCGCGCTGCAGCAGCAGATCCTCGATGCGGTCTGGCCGCACCTGAAAACCGGCGGCACTCTGCTTTACGCCACCTGCTCAATTTTGCCGGAAGAGAATCACCTGCAGATAAGCGCATTTCTGCAGCGCCACGCCGATGCCCGACTGACGGAAACCGGCACCCAGCAGCAGCCGGGCATTCAGGTGTTCCCACAGCCGGAAGGCGGTGATGGCTTCTACTACGCTAAGTTGATAAAACAGTAACAGAGATGGCACCGTCCCGCGGTGCCATAACCCGCACGATCACCAGACAGACTGAATATCATGAAAATTATCATTCTTGGCGCAGGACAGGTTGGCGGTACGCTCGCAGAGAACCTTGTCGGTGAAAACAACGATATTACCGTGGTCGACACAGACCCTCTTCGTCTGCGCCAGCTGCAGGATAAGTTTGATCTGCGGGTGGTTCAGGGCCATGGTTCGCATCCACGCGTGCTGCGGGACGCCGGCGCGGAAGATGCCGACATGCTGGTTGCCGTGACCAACTCTGACGAAACCAATATGATCGCCTGTCAGGTTGCTTATTCGCTGTTTAACACCCCAAACCGCATCGCCCGTATCCGCGCGCCGGACTACATCCGCGCCGCAGATAAGCTGTTTATCCCTGAAGCCGTGCCGATCGACCATCTGATCTCTCCCGAACAGCTGGTGATCGACAATATCTACCGGCTGATCGAGTATCCGGGTGCGCTGCAGGTGGTTAACTTTGCCGAAGGCAAAGTCAGCCTTGCGGTCGTCAAAGCCTACTACGGTGGGCCACTGGTGGGGAACGCCCTGTCGATCATGCGCGATCATATGCCACACATTGATACCCGCGTGGTGGCAATCTTTCGCCAGGACCGTCCGATCCGCCCGCAGGGATCGACGGTGATCGAGGCCGGGGATGAAGTATTCTTTATCGCCGCCAGCCAGCACATTCGGGCGGTGATGAGTGAGTATCAACGTCTGGAGAAGCCTTATAAGCGCATAATGATCGTCGGCGGCGGCAACATCGGCTTTGGCCTGGCGCAGCGGCTGGAGAAAAACTACAGCGTGAAGCTGATCGAGCGTGACCAGCAACGTGCCGCAGAACTGGCAGAGAACCTGCAGAACACCATCGTGTTTTACGGCGACGCCTCGGATCAGGAGCTGTTGGCCGAAGAGCATATCGATCAGATCGATCTGTTTATCGCCATCACCAACGATGACGAGGCCAACATCATGTCCGCGATGCTCGCCAAGCGGATGGGAGCGAAGAAAGCGATGGTGCTGATCCAGCGCCGCGCCTATGTTGACCTGGTGCAGGGCAGCGTGATCGACATTGCCATCTCCCCGCAGCAGGCCACCATTTCGGCTCTGCTGAGCCATGTGCGTAAAGCAGATATCGTCGGCGTCTCTTCCCTACGCCGCGGTGTGGCGGAAGCGATCGAGGCGATTGCCCACGGTGAAGAGTCCACCTCGCGGGTGGTGGGCCGGATGATCGAAGAGATCAAACTCCCACCGGGCACCATCATCGGCGGCGTGGTGCGCGGTAACGATGTGATGATCGCCAGTAACGATCTGCGCATTGAGCAGGGCGATCATGTGATCATGTTCCTGACCGATAAAAAATTCGTCCCTGATGTTGAGCGTCTGTTTCAGCCCAGTCCGTTCTTTCTGTAATCGCGACCCAGGCAGTTGGCAGTTCGGGACTGGGCGGGCGTTAAGGATTAATCTTTTCACGTTATGGAAAAAGTGCGATCGTTTGTTAGACTTGTATCATTGGCACAGGAATGGAGAGAAGCATGAGTTTATTCAAAGAGTTTCGCGATTTCGCGATGCGTGGCAACGTCGTCGATCTGGCGGTGGGTGTCATTATCGGAGCCGCGTTTGGCAAGATCGTCTCATCACTGGTAGCAAATATCATTATGCCGCCGCTGGGGTTGCTGATCGGTGGTGTCGACTTTAAACAGTTTAGCTGGGTGCTTAAGCCCGCTGATGGCGCCACCCCGGCCGTGGTGATGGAGTATGGTGCGTTCCTGCAGACGGTGTTTGATTTTGTTATCGTTGCGTTTGCCATCTTCATGGCCATCAAGCTGATGAACAGGCTCTATAAAAAGAAAGAAGTCGAGAAACCGGTAGCCAAACCTTCAGCGGAAGAGACCCTGCTGTCAGAAATCCGCGACCTGCTGAAAGAACAGAATAACAAACCGCTGTAATAACCGGTCAGCCTGTCAGTAAAACCGCCAGTCTGAGAGCTGGCGTTTTTTTTGCCTGAGAAAGCAGAAGGCCAGTGGTAACGTCGCTGTTAGCGGCTTTACCACTGGCCTCCCAGTTACCTTTCTGTGCGTGTTTTGCTTTGCGCCGGTAGCTGCCTTTGCCCTTCTGATTTTCTTCAACTCTGATTTTATACAACGGGTCATGCAACAGGGCTTCAAGTGCGTTATCGCGGATAATGCCTTTCTTGTGTTGATAGCGGGTCATGGATCTCTCCTTTGTGTGATTAGCGGCGATAAATATAGTCCGCTATTCGCTGAATTTCAATCTGCCGCTTTAGCATTTGATGTGCTGGCCCCCTGCTCGAGAGCTTCCAGAATAGAACAGTACCGGCTGCTGTGCGCGGTGCCGCAGCAGGCATCATTGAGCCGCGTCAGCGAACGGTGCATATGCTGCAGCTCGGCGATCATGCTCTCCACCTCGTTCAGACGCTTCTGTACGATCGATTTCGACTCCTGACAGGTATGATGCTCAGGGTCGACGCGGATCGACAGCAGTTCGCGGATCGCCTCCAGGGTGAAACCCAGCTGACGACCATAGCGAATAAACTTCAGTCGCTGCAGGTCGTTCTCACTGTAAAGCCTAAAGCCGCCCTCAGTACGAACCTGATGATCCATCATCTGTTGCTTCTCATAGAAACGAATGGTGTCCGGCGTGACGTCAGCCAGATTTGCCAGTTGCCCGATGCGGTACATAACTTCTCCTCAGTGAAACGCAAGCGGTTTTCCCTGCGGAACAGGTTAGCCTGATAGCCGGCCGATATTCGACATGGCTGCCTGGGTAAAAGAGTGGGTTAGCATAGCGCAGTTTCGGGGGAGATGACGAGCAGAGGAATTTTGGATATAAAAAAACCGGGCAAGCCCGGTTTTTTTACGTTGCAACTACAGATTACTCTGCAGCAGCTTCTGCTTGAGCTTCTGGACGATCAACCAGCTCGATGTAAGCCATCGGAGCGTTGTCACCAGCGCGGAAGCCACACTTCAGAATGCGAGTGTAACCACCGGCACGGCTCGCGAAACGCGGGCCCAGCTCGTTAAACAGTTTTGCCACGATCTCGTTATCACGAGTACGGGCGAATGCCAGACGACGATTAGCTACGCTGTCGGTCTTGGCAAGAGTAATCAGCGGCTCAACTACGCGACGCAGCTCTTTCGCTTTTGGCAGGGTCGTCTTGATAATCTCGTGACGAACCAAAGAGCCAGCCATGTTGCGGAACATAGCCTGACGATGGCTGCTGTTGCGGTTCAGTTGACGACCACTCTTACGATGGCGCATGACCTTATCCTTCTCAGTGAAACCTTAACCTGTGATCGGGTTATTCATCAGCAATGCTAGCTGGCGGCCAGTTTTCCAGGCGCATGCCCAGAGACAGACCACGAGAAGCCAGCACATCTTTAATCTCAGTAAGAGATTTTTTACCAAGGTTAGGCGTTTTAAGCAGCTCAACCTCGGTACGCTGTACCAGATCACCGATGTAGTGGATAGCTTCTGCCTTAAGGCAGTTAGCAGAGCGGACAGTCAATTCCAGATCGTCAACAGGGCGCAGCAAGATCGGATCGAATTCTGGTTTCTCTTCTTTAACTTCCGGCTGACGAACATCACGTAAGTCAACGAAAGCTTCAAGTTGTTCTGCCAGGATGGTAGCCGCACGGCGGATCGCTTCTTCAGGATCGATAGTGCCGTTGGTTTCCATTTCGATGACCAGCTTGTCCAGGTCAGTACGCTGTTCAACACGCGCTGCTTCAACATTGTAGGCAATACGCTCTACAGGGCTGTAGCAGGCGTCGACTAACAGACGACCGATCGGGCGCTCATCTTCTTCCGAATGAATTCGGGCAGACGCCGGCACATAACCACGACCACGCTGAACTTTGATACGCATGCTGATAGCGGCGTTCTCATCGGTCAGATGGCAGATCAGGTGCTGCGGCTTGACGATTTCGACATCACCATCATGGGTGATATCGGCTGCAGTCACAGGGCCAATGCCAGATTTATTCAGAGTAAGAATAACTTCATCTTTGCCCTGAACTCTTACCGCCAAACCTTTAAGGTTGAGCAGGATTTCCAGGATATCTTCCTGTACACCCTCTTTGGTGCTGTACTCATGCAGTACACCATCAATTTCAACCTCGGTCACCGCGCAACCCGGCATTGATGAAAGCAGAATACGGCGCAGCGCGTTACCAAGAGTATGGCCAAAGCCACGCTCTAAAGGCTCAAGGGTCACCTTGGCGTGCGTCGAACTCACTTGCTCGATATCTACCAGGCGCGGTTTTAGAAACTCTGTCACAGAACCCTGCATTGTGTCCTCTCTTTGGTACTAAGCCTTACTTGGAGTAAAGCTCGACGATCAGGTGTTCGTTAATGTCCGCAGACAGATCGGTACGTTCAGGAATACGCTTGAACACACCTTCCATCTTAGTCGCATCAACTTCCAGCCAGGTTGGCTTTTCACGCTGCTCAGCCAGCTCCAGAGCGGCTTTCACGCGAGACTGCTTTTTGGCTTTCTCACGGATGCTAACAACGTCATTCGGAGTTACCTGATAAGAAGCGATGCTGACAACGCGACCGTTTACCATAACAGATTTGTGGCTAACCAGCTGACGTGCTTCTGCACGAGTGGCGCCAAAGCCCATACGGTAAACAACGTTATCCAGACGACCTTCCAGCAGAGCTAACAGGTTTGCACCGGTGTTGCCTTTCAGACGTGCTGCTTCTTTATAATAGTTACGGAACTGACGCTCCAGCACGCCGTAGATACGACGAACTTTCTGCTTTTCACGTAACTGTACGCCATAGTCAGACAGACGTGGCTTGCGCGCACCGTGCTGACCAGGAGCTTGTTCAATCTTACACTTGGTATCAATCGCGCGAACGCCAGACTTAAGGAACAGGTCTGTGCCTTCACGACGGCTCAGCTTGAGCTTAGGACCCAAATATCTTGCCATTTTCTTTCTCCAACATTCCTAAAAAACGGGGCGTTATACGCGACGTTTTTTCGGCGGACGACAACCGTTGTGAGGGATCGGAGTCACATCAGTAATATTAGTGATGCGGAAACCAGCAGCGTTCAGAGCACGAATCGTTGATTCGCGGCCTGGACCTGGACCCTTAACCATAACTTCCAAGTTCTTAATACCGTAATCTTTCACGGCCTCTGCGCAACGTTCAGCAGCAACCTGTGCAGCGAACGGCGTAGATTTACGAGAACCACGGAAACCGGAACCACCGGCTGTTGCCCAACCCAGCGCATTACCCTGACGATCGGTAATAGTGACGATGGTGTTGTTGAAAGATGCATGGACATGAGCCACGCCATCAGAGACTTGCTTTCTTACACGCTTACGTGCACGAACTGGTGCCTTTGCCATTATTCAATCACCCCGATTATTTCTTGATCGGTTTACGCGGACCCTTACGGGTACGTGCGTTGGTCTTGGTACGCTGACCGCGTACTGGAAGACCACGACGATGGCGTAAACCACGATAGCAGCCAAGGTCCATAAGACGCTTGATGCTCAGGGTAATTTCACGACGCAGATCGCCTTCAACAACATACTTTGCAACAGCGTCACGCAGAATGTCGATTTGCTCTTCAGACAGCTCTCTGATCTTAACATTTTCAGCAATACCCGTTGCTGCACAGATAGCCTGTGAGCGGGTTTTACCGATGCCGAAGATTGCAGTTAATGCAATAACGGTATGTTTCTGATCAGGAATGTTAATGCCTGCTATACGGGCCACTATGCACTCCTATTAAATTACTTATGCGTCCCATGCCGAAAAGCCCGTTTTCAGGATACTCAAATGGAAACGCATAGACATACAAAAGATTGGCTGGCTAATCTAGCCAGCTCAACCCAACTTTGCAAGAAAAATATGCGATTAAATCAGCCTTGGCGCTGTTTATGCTTTGGCTCGGCGCTGCAGATCACACGTACGACGCCGTCGCGACGGATGATTTTGCAGTTACGACATAATTTCTTGACGGAAGCACGAACTTTCATTTTTACTCTCCGTAACTTCTCAAGCGCCTGAATTAACGGCCGTAGCCCTTCAGGTTTGCTTTCTTCAATGCAGACTCGTACTGACTAGACATCATCAGAGTTTGCACTTGAGCCATAAAGTCCATGATGACAACCACTACGATCAGCAGTGATGTACCGCCGAAGTAGAATGGAACTTTCATCGCATCACGCATGAACTCCGGGATCAGGCAGATAAAGGTAATGTACAGCGCCCCGATAAGGGTTAAACGCGTCATTACTTTATCGATGTACTTCGCCGTTTGTTCTCCCGGACGAATACCTGGTACAAATGCACCAGACTTCTTCAGGTTATCTGCTGTTTCACGTGGGTTGAACACCAACGCTGTGTAGAAGAAACAGAAGAAGATGATTGCAGTCGCATAGAGTAACACATAAAGCGGCTGACCTGGTTGCAAATACATCGAAATAGTTGTCAACCAGTTCCAGCCCGTACCGCCCCCGAACCATGACGCGATGGTTGCCGGGAACAGAATGATGCTGGAGGCGAAGATCGCTGGGATAACCCCGGCCATATTCACTTTCAACGGTAAATGTGTGCTCTGCGCAGCATAGACACGACGGCCTTGCTGACGTTTCGCATAGTTCACCACAATGCGGCGTTGACCACGCTCAACGAAAACAACGAAGAAGGTCACTGCAAATACGAGAACTGCAACCAACAGCAACAGGAGGAAGTGCAGGTCGCCTTGCCGCGCTTGCTCGATGGTATGGCCAATGGCCGGCGGTAGACCCGCAACGATACCCGCGAAGATTATGATCGAGATACCGTTGCCGATACCTCGTTCAGTAATCTGCTCACCCAGCCACATCAGGAACATGGTTCCGGTGACCAGGCTGACAACAGCGGTAAAGTAGAAGGCGAAGCCAGGGTTTAACACCAGACCTTGCATTCCAGGCATATTCGGCAGGCCGGTAGCAATACCGACCGCCTGGAATATACCGAGTACCAGAGTACCGTAACGGGTGTACTGGCTTATCTTACGACGGCCAGCCTCCCCTTCTTTCTTGATTTCAGCTAACGCGGGATGAACCACCGTCAGCAGCTGGATAATAATAGAGGCCGAAATGTACGGCATAATACCCAGGGCAAAGATAGAAGCACGGCTCAGAGCACCACCAGAGAACATGTTAAACATCTCAATGATGGTGCCACGCTGTTGCTCAAGCAACTTGGCAAGTACAGTGGCATCAATACCAGGGATTGGAATAAAAGAGCCAATACGGAAAACAATCAGCGCCCCGATCACAAACAGAAGTCTGCGTTTCAGTTCGCCAAAACCCCCTTTGGCACTTTGAAAATCTAATCCCGGTTGTTTAGCCATCTGCTACTTATTCCTCAATTTTCCCGCCGGCAGCTTCGATTGCAACACGAGCGCCTTTGGTCACACGCAGACCGCGGATTGTTACCGGTACAGAAACTTCACCAGACAGGATCACTTTCGCGAACTCAATCTGAATACCGATAATGTTTGCCGCTTTCAGCGTGTTCAGGTCGACGATGCCGCCTTCAACTTTCGCCAGGTCAGACAGACGAACTTCAGTTGTCACCATTGCTTTACGCGAGGTGAAACCGAACTTCGGCAGACGACGGTACAGAGGCATCTGGCCGCCTTCGAACCCACGACGTACGCCACCGCCAGAACGAGAGTTCTGACCTTTGTGACCACGACCGCCGGTTTTACCGAGGCCAGAACCGATACCACGACCCAGACGCTTGGAAGCGTGCTTAGAACCGTCGGCCGGAGACAGAGTATTTAAACGCATCTGTTACTCCTCCACTTTAACCATGTAGGAAATCGCGTTAACCATGCCGCGTACAGCTGGCGTGTCTTCGCGCTCTACGGTGTGGTTAATACGACGCAGACCCAGGCCAAGCAGCGTTGCCTTATGTTTAGGCAGACGGCCGATCGAACTACGGGTTTGAGTAATTTTAATAGTCTTAGCCATGGTCATTACCCCAGAATGTCTTCAACGGATTTGCCACGCTTGGCAGCAACCATCTCTGGAGAATTCATGTTGGCCAGGCCATCCAGAGTTGCACGAACCACGTTAATCGGGTTGGTGGAACCGTAGGCTTTAGCCAGAACGTTATGAACCCCAGCGACTTCCAGAACGGCGCGCATTGCACCGCCGGCAATGATACCGGTACCTTCAGAAGCAGGCTGCATGAACACGCGAGAACCTGTGTGCACGCCTTTAACAGGGTGCTGCAGGGTGCCGTTGTTCAGCGCGACGTTAATCATATTGCGACGGGCTTTTTCCATCGCTTTCTGGATCGCTGCTGGAACTTCACGCGCTTTACCGTAACCAAAACCGATGCGGCCATTACCGTCACCAACAACAGTCAGAGCTGTGAAGGAGAAAATACGACCACCTTTTACGGTTTTAGATACGCGATTTACCGCGATCAGCTTTTCCTGCAGTTCGCCAGCTTGTTTTTCGATGTGTGCCATCTTACACCTCTACCTTAGAACTGTAGGCCAGCTTCACGGGCAGCATCTGCCAGTGCCTGGACACGACCATGATATTGGAAACCAGAACGGTCGAAAGAAACACCAGTGATGCCTTTTTCGATTGCGCGTTCAGCAACTGCTTTACCAACAGCAGCAGCAGCGTCTTTGTTTCCAGTGTACTTCAGTTGCTCACTGATAGCTTTTTCTACTGTAGAAGCAGCCACCAGGATTTCAGAACCGTTAGGTGCGATTACCTGTGCGTAAATATGACGCGGGGTACGATGTACCACCAGGCGAGTAGCACCCAGCTCTTTGAGCTTGCGACGTGCGCGGGTCGCACGACGGATACGAGCAGATTTCTTATCCATAGTGTTACCTTACTTCTTCTTAGCCTCTTTGGTACGCACGACTTCGTCGGCGTAACGAACACCCTTGCCTTTATAAGGCTCAGGACGACGGTAGGCGCGCAGATCTGCTGCAACCTGACCAATCAGCTGTTTATCAGCGCCTTTCAGCACGATTTCAGTCTGAGTTGGACATTCAGCAGTGATCCCCGCTGGCAGCGCATGCTCAACTGGGTGAGAGAAGCCAAGAGCTAAACTCACTGCGTTGCCTTTGATGGCTGCACGATAACCTACACCAACCAGCTGCAGCTTCTTAGTGAAGCCTTCGGTAACACCGATAACCATACCGTTCAGCAGGGCACGAGAAGTACCAGCCTGCGCCCAAGCGTCTGAAAAACCTTCGCGCGGAGCGAAAGTCAGGACGTTGTCAGCATGCTTAACTTCAACAGCGCTGTTAATAGTACGAGTCAGCTCGCCGTTTTTACCTTTAATCGAAATTACCTGACCGTCGAGTTTTACCTCTACGCCGGCAGGAATAACGACAGGTGCTTTAGCAACACGAGACATTAGTTTCCTCCGATTAAGCTACGTAGCAGATAATTTCGCCACCAAGACCAGCTTGGCGCGCTGCACGATCGGTCATAACACCTTTAGAGGTAGAAATAACAGCGATACCCAGTCCAGCCATAACTTTTGGCAGTTCGTCTTTGCGCTTATAAATGCGCAGACCTGGACGGCTAACACGCTGAATGCTCTCTACCACAGCTTTGCCCTGGAAATACTTAAGAGTCAGTTCCAGTTCTTGCTTGATGTCGCCTACAACTTTAAATTCTTCGACATAGCCTTCTTCTTTCAGCACAGCAGCAATTGCCACTTTCAGCTTGGAGGAAGGCATGGTGACCGCAACTTTGTTAGCGGCCTGACCGTTACGGATACGGGTCAGCATATCCGCGATCGGATCTTGCATGCTCATCTGTATTTACTCCCGTGATTCAATTGGTAATTACCAGCTAGCCTTTTTCAAGCCAGGCACTTCACCGCGCATGGCGGCTTCACGCAGCTTGATACGGCTCAACCCGAATTTGCCCACATAACCATGTGGACGACCAGTCTGGCGGCAGCGGTTACGCTGACGGGACGGGCTGGAATCACGCGGCAGAGTTTGCAGCTTGAGAACAGCATTCCAACGATCTTCGTCGGATGAGTTCACACTAGAGATGATAGCTTTCAATTCCTCGCGTTTAGCGCGGTATTTATCAGCCAGTTTTACGCGAACAACTTCGCGTGCCTTCATCGATTGCTTAGCCATGAAGTAACCCTACCTTACTTGCGGAACGGGAAGTCAAAAGCAGCCAGCAGTGCACGGCCTTCATCGTCAGATTTCGCAGTAGTGGTAATGGTGATATCCAAACCACGAACGCGATCGACTTTATCGTAGTCGATTTCTGGGAAGATGATCTGCTCACGAACGCCCATGCTGTAGTTACCACGACCATCGAATGACTTAGCAGACAGGCCGCGGAAGTCACGAATACGTGGAACAGCAATAGAGATCAGACGCTCAAAGAACTCCCACATGCGTTCGCCACGCAGAGTTACTTTACAGCCGATCGGATAGCCCTGACGGATTTTGAAGCCTGCAACTGATTTGCGTGCTTTGGTGATAAACGGCTTTTGGCCGGAGATTGCTGCCAGGTCAGCTGCTGCGTTATCCAGCAGTTTCTTGTCAGCGATCGCTTCACCAACACCCATGTTCAGGGTGATCTTCTCGACCCGAGGGACTTGCATGACAGAATTGTAGCTAAACTCAGTCATGAGTTTTTTAACTACTTCGTCTTTGTAGTAATCATGCAGTTTCGCCATCGTACTACTCCAAATTACTTGATAGTTTCACTATTAGACTTGAAGAAACGGACTTTTTTGCCGTCTTCGAATCTAAAGCCTACACGGTCAGCCTTACCGGTTGCCGAGTTGAACAGCGCAACGTTAGAAACCTGAATAGCAGCTTCTTTTTCAACGATGCCACCTGGTTGGTTCAGAGCCGGAACCGGCTTCTGATGTTTCTTCACCAGGTTGATACCTTCAACGATCAGTTTTCCTGCAGACAGAACATTTTTTACTTTACCGCGCTTACCTTTATCTTTACCGGTAAGAACGATAACTTCGTCATCGCGACGGATTTTAGCTGCCATTTTTCGCTCCTTAGAGTACTTCTGGTGCCAGAGAGATAATTTTCATGAACTTTTCAGTACGAAGTTCACGAGTTACCGGCCCAAAAATACGCGTTCCGATAGGCTGCTCGCTGTTATTGTTTAAAATAACGCATGCATTACCATCGAAGCGAATGACAGAACCGTCCGGGCGACGAACACCCTTCCTGGTGCGCACCACTACCGCTTTCAGCACATCACCCTTCTTAACCTTACCGCGAGGAATTGCTTCCTTGATGGTAATTTTGATGATGTCGCCTACGCCTGCGTAGCGACGGTGCGAGCCACCCAGAACCTTGATACACATTACGCGACGTGCACCGGAGTTGTCGGCGACGGTCAGCATAGTCTGTTCTTGGATCATTTTAGTGCTCCGCTAATGTCAACTACTACTTCGGGACCTGATTCAGGTCGATTAAAAGCCCCACAATTGAGGGCGCGGCATTATAACACCACTTCTCGCATATGGGTAGAAAAAATGAACGGCCCTGTCGAGCCGTTCATCTTATTTTTAGAGAAGGCGAATTCTATTACAGAATCGCTTTCTCTACAACGCGAACCAGCGTCCAGGACTTAGTCTTGGACAGTGGACGGCATTCGCGGATTTCAACCACGTCGCCGATACCACATTCGTTGTTCTCGTCGTGTACGTGCAGTTTGGTCGTACGCTTGATGAACTTCCCGTAGATTGGGTGTTTCACAACACGTTCGATAGAGACAACGATGGATTTCTCCATTTTGTCACTAGTCACACGACCTTGCAGAGTACGGATTTTATCGGTCATTACGCACCCGCCTTCTCAGTCAGTAAAGTCTTAACGCGTGCAACATCACGACGAACATTCTTCAGGACATGAGTCTGTTGAAGTTGGCCAGATGCTGCCTGCATGCGCAGGTTAAATTGCTCACGCAGCAGATTAAGCAGCTCAGTGTTAAGCTCTTCAACGCTTTTTTCACGCAGCTCAGTTGCTTTCATTACATCACCGTCTTAGTTACAAAGGTGGTTTTGATAGGCAGTTTTGCTGCTGCCAGCTTGAATGCTTCACGGGCCAGCTCTTCCGGAACACCGTCCATTTCATACAGGACTTTACCTGGCTGGATCAAGGCAACCCAATACTCCACGTTACCTTTACCTTTACCCATACGCACTTCCAGCGGCTTCTCGGTAATTGGTTTGTCCGGGAATACACGGATCCAAATTTTACCTTGACGCTTAACTGCACGGGTCATAGCACGACGTGCTGCTTCGATCTGACGTGCAGTCAGACGACCACGGCCAACAGCTTTCAGACCGAAAGTACCGAAGCTAACATCCGTACCCTGCGCCAGACCACGGTTGCGGCCTTTGTGCACTTTACGGAATTTTGTACGCTTTGGTTGTAACATCAGCGACTCTCCTTACTTACGGCCTTTACGCTGCTGCTTTTTAGGTTGAGCAGCCGGTTCCGGTTGTTCAACAGCAGCCATACCACCCAGGATCTCACCTTTGAAGATCCATACCTTAACGCCGATTACACCATAAGTGGTGTGGGCTTCAGAGGTGTTGTAGTCAATGTCTGCACGCAGAGTGTGCAGTGGCACGCGGCCTTCACGGTACCATTCGGTACGCGCGATTTCTGCACCGCCCAGACGGCCACTAACTTCAACTTTAATCCCTTTAGCGCCCAGACGCATTGCGTTCTGTACAGCACGCTTCATAGCACGACGGAACATCACACGACGCTCCAGCTGTGAAGTGATGCTGTCAGCAACCAGCTTAGCGTCCAGCTCCGGTTTACGGACTTCGGCGATATTAATCTGTGCAGGAACGCCAGCGATATCCGCGACGACCTTGCGCAGTTTTTCTACATCTTCACCTTTCTTACCGATAACGATGCCAGGACGAGCGGTGTGAATGGTCACACGGATGCTCTTAGCCGGACGCTCGATAACGATACGAGAGACGGATGCTTTAGACAGTTCCTTGGTCAGGAACTGACGAACTTTAAAGTCGCTGTCCAGGTTGTCAGCGAATTCTTTGGTATTTGCGAACCAGGTAGAGTTCCAGGGTTTAACAATACCCAGGCGAATACCATTAGGATGTACTTTCTGACCCATTGCTAGTCTCCAGAGTCTCAGCGATCGGACACAACCACAGTAATGTGGCTGGTGCGCTTCAGGATGCGATCTGCACGACCTTTTGCACGAGGCATAATGCGCTTCATGCTTGGGCCTTCGTCTACGAAGATCTTCGTGACTTTCAGATCATCAATGTCAGCGCCATCGTTGTGTTCGGCGTTAGCAATGGCAGATTCCAGGACTTTCTTAACCAATACAGCAGCTTTCTTATTGGTGTAGGTCAGAATATCCAGAGCCTGCGACACTTTCTTACCGCGTACAAGATCTGCTACCAGGCGAACCTTCTGGGCAGAAGAACGAGCGTGGCGATGTTTAGCGATAGTTTCCATCTCTTCCTCCTGTTAGCGTTTCTTGGCTTTCTTATCTGCCGCGTGGCCGCGATAAGTACGAGTCGGTGCAAATTCACCCAGTTTGTGACCGACCATTTCGTCGGAAACAAAGACAGGAACGTGCTGACGACCATTATGGACAGCGATGGTCAAACCGATCATGTTAGGGAAGATCGTTGAACGACGGGACCAAGTGCGCAGTGGCTTCTTGTCTCCGCTTTCCAAAGCTTTCTCTACCTTCTTCAGCAAGTGCAGGTCAATAAAAGGACCTTTCTTGAGAGAACGTGGCATGGCTTATCCTCTAAAATTATTTGCTACGGCGACGTACGATAAATTTATCAGTACGCTTGTTGCTGCGGGTTTTCTTACCTTTGGTCTGAACGCCCCACGGAGTTACCGGGTGCTTACCAAAGTTTTTACCCTCACCACCACCGTGCGGGTGATCGACTGGGTTCATCGCAGTACCGCGAACGGTAGGACGAACACCACGCCAACGAGTTGCACCGGCTTTACCCAGAACGCGAAGCATGTGCTCCGAGTTACCGACTTCGCCCAGGGTCGCGCGGCAGTCGATTTCGACTTTACGCATTTCACCAGAACGCAGACGCAGGGTAACGTAAGAACCATCACGCGCAACGATCTGCACGTAAGTACCAGCTGAGCGAGCAATCTGACCGCCTTTGCCTGGTTTCATTTCTACGTTGTGAACGGTAGAACCCACTGGGATGTTACGCATTGGCAGGGTGTTACCCGCTTTAATCGCAGCATCAACGCCAGACTGAATCTGATCGCCAGCTTTCAGGCCTTTAGGGGCCAGGATGTAACGGCGCTCACCATCTTTGTACAGAACCAGTGCGATGTTCGCAGAGCGGTTCGGATCGTACTCAAGACGTTCAACGGTCGCTGGGATACCATCTTTGTTGCGTTTGAAGTCAACAATACGGTAAGCCTGCTTGTGACCACCACCGATATGACGGGTAGTGATGCGACCATTGTTGTTACGGCCGCCGGATTTGCTGTTTTTCTCAACCAGCGGGGCGAATGGTTTGCCCTTGTGCAGCTCCGCGTTTACCACTTTAACTACGTGGCGACGACCCGGAGATGTCGGTTTACATTTAACAATTGCCATTGTTCTTCTCCTCCGACTTACTCAGCGCCGCCTGCGAAGTCCAGATTCTGGCCTTCTTTCAGGGTGACGTAAGCTTTTTTCCAGTCGCTACGACGACCAATACGCTGACCTGAACGCTTAGTCTTGCCTTTAACCAGCAAGGTGTTCACGGTTTCTACTTCCACTTCGAAAAGTTTCTGCACAGCGGCTTTGATTTCTGCTTTGGTCGCGTCTTTCGCAACTTTGAGAACGATGGTGTTAGTTTTTTCCATCGCAGCAGATGCTTTTTCAGATACGTGCGGCGCGCGCAGTACTTTCAGCAGACGTTCTTCACGGATCATGCCAGCATCTCCTCAACTTGCTTAACTGCATCAGCAGTCATAACGACTTTGTCGAAGGCGATCAGGCTAACTGGGTCGATACCCGCTGCATCACGTACGTCAACCTTGTACAGGTTACGTGCGGCCAGGAACAGGTTCTCTTCCAGTTCGCCAGTGATGATCAGCACGTCTTCCAGAGCCATGTCTTTCAGTTTCTCTACCAGCAGCTTAGTTTTAGGCGCTTCCAGAGAGAACTGCTCGACAACGATCAGACGTTCTTGACGTACCAGTTCGGACAGGATGCTTTTCAGCGCGCCGCGGTACATCTTTTTGTTTACTTTTTGACTGTGGTCCTGTGGCTTCGCAGCAAAGGTCACACCACCTGAACGCCAGATTGGGCTCTTAACAGAACCTGCACGAGCGCGGCCGGTACCTTTCTGGCGCCATGGCTTTTTGCCTGAACCAGTTACTTCAGCACGAGTCTTCTGAGCACGAGTACCCTGACGAGCACCTGCTGCATAAGCAACAACAACCTGGTGTACCAGCGCTTCGTTGAAATCACGACCGAAGGTAGTTTCGGAAACAGTCAGCGCGCTTTGCGCGTCTTTCAATACTAATTCCATTGCTATCCCCTTACGCCTTAACAGCTGGTTTAACGATCAGGTCGCTACCGGTAGCACCGGGAACTGCACCTTTAACCAGCAGCAGGTTGCGCTCAGCGTCAACGCGTACCACATCCAGGCTCTGAACGGTTACACGTTCGTTACCCAGCTGGCCTGCCATTTTCTTGCCTTTGAACACTTTGCCCGGAGTCTGGTTCTGACCGATAGAACCCGGAACGCGGTGGGACAAGGAGTTACCGTGGGTAGCATCCTGGGTACGGAAGTTCCAGCGCTTAACAGTACCGGCAAAACCTTTACCTTTAGATGTACCAGTCACGTCAACTTTTTTCACATCAGCGAAAATGTCAACGTTAATGCTCTGACCTACGGTGAATTCTTCGCCTTCGGCGGTACGGAATTCCCACAGACCACGGCCAGCTTCAACGCCAGCTTTAGCAAAATGACCTGCTTCAGGCTTAGTTACACGGTTTGCTTTTTTAGCACCGGTAGTTACCTGAACAGCGGTGTAGCCGTCGTTCGCCAGGCCTTTAACCTGAGTCACGCGGTTTGCTTCAATTTCGATCACGGTTACTGGGATAGAAACGCCATCTTCAGTGAAGATACGAGTCATGCCCACTTTTTTACCGACTAAACCAATCATTGTTTCAACCTCTCAATCGCTCAATGACCTGATTAACCCAGGCTGATCTGCACGTCAACACCTGCAGCCAGATCCAGACGCATCAGAGCATCAACCGTTTTTTCAGTTGGCTCAACGATGTCAACCAGACGCTTGTGAGTGCGAATTTCATACTGATCGCGCGCGTCTTTGTTGACGTGCGGGGAGATCAGAACGGTAAAGCGCTCTTTGCGGGTCGGCAGCGGGATAGGACCACGTACCTGCGCACCAGTGCGCTTGGCAGTCTCTACGATTTCCGCAGTTGATTGATCGATCAGACGATGATCAAACGCTTTAAGACGGATACGGATTCTTTGGTTCTGCATGAGACCAGAGCTCCAATTATTTATAAACGAAAAGAATTACTACTCATATCCATTACGATTGATGGAAGAGTGTAATCGTTAAGCACATAACCCGCATATCGCGAGTATTGTTGGTCACTGCTTTCGCAACGACCTGCAATTCATATTGAATCGCGCCTTACCATATTGGCAGGCCCGCGTATTATACGTGCATACGCGATTAAAGCAACTACCCTGCGTGATTTATCGCATAAAAAAAGAGCGCCGAAGCGCTCTCTTTTCTGTGCTCTGGCAGAGCAGGCTCTGCCAGTACAAGTCTCACAATTAAGCGATAACTTTAGCAACAACACCTGCACCAACGGTACGGCCGCCTTCGCGAATTGCGAAACGCAGACCGTCGTCCATTGCGATTGGGTGGATCAGGGTAACAACCATCTGGATGTTGTCGCCTGGCATTACCATCTCTACGCCTTCTGGCAGTTCGATGGTACCGGTCACGTCAGTTGTACGGAA
>NZ_JRZZ01000047.1:0-23259 GCF_002865965.1 Erwinia sp. B116 | reverse complement strand
CGAACCAGTGACATACGGATTAACAGTCCGCCGTTCTACCGACTGAACTACAGAGGAATCGTGTGAACGGGGCGAATATTAACGATCTGTTCCCGCGCTGTCAACAGCAAAAAACATGTTTGCTTTCAACTGGCTGCGTTTACAGCAACCCGGCGCATAATTGAACATATACGTGGTCATTTCCCCCAGCTGGCGTATTCATTCTTAACACCCTCATCAGGGCTTTATCGCCGCCACTATGGCTGTGATGGGGGCGGCCTGCCGGCGTCAGCTAACAGGGATTGGCGCGGTCGCCGAACTGTCGCTAAAGCGTTGTAATCGCAAAGCGGGATCCTGGCGATAAAACTGGCAGAAACGCTGGTACAGCGAGGGAAAGCGTTCCACCAGCAGCTCGGGGGCGCTAAAGAAATATTCGGAGAGCACGGCAAAGCACTCGGCCGGATCGCTGGCGGCGTAGGCGTCAATGGTCGCCGCCTCTTCGCCCAGCAGGTCCACCTCTTCCTGAATCGCATCGATCGCCGCATGCAGGTCGCGCTCCCAGCCGGCCACCTCACGCAGCGGGATCGCCGGAATGCCGGTCGCCTCACCGCTGCCGCGCGCGTCCAGCTTGTGCGCTACCTCATGCACCACCAGGTTAAAGCCGGAGCAGTCGAACGAGTCCTGAATATCCTGCCAGTTAAGCACCACCGGCCCCTGCTGCCAGCTCTGGCCGGACTGGACCATGCGTTCGCGGTGCACCAGGCCAAAGTCATCCTGCCACTCGTCCTCGACGATAAAGGGAGCGGGGTAGAGCAGCACCTCGTGGAAGCCGTCCAGCCAGTCGTAGCCGAGGTTAAGCACCGGCAGGCAGAACAGCAGCGCCAGCCGGCACTGCTGCAGGTCGTCAGCGACGAAACCCTGCAGTCCGGCCAGGCGTTTCTGGCGCAAAAAGCGGGCGGCCAGCGCGACCAGCGCCTGGCGTTCAGACTGATCCAGCGCCGCCAGCAGCGGGATAGCCAGCGCCTGCTGCCACGGCAGCTCCGCGCCTGCGGCGCGCTCGTCATCTTTCCACGGCCATTTAAACATGCTGTGCGGCTCCTGTCCGGTAGAGGCTATACCATGCCGCAGCCAGGGCGCGCGTGCAACCCCGGAGAAAATGGCAGCGTTGAAATGAAAACGGGAGGTATTCAATCAGTTATCGACAGAAATGTCTGTGACGGTGCGCAAAACGCGTTGAAAAAGACGGCAAACCGCAGTGCTTACAGGCGCTGAAAGTCGATCACCCACACCCACGGGTTGACCTCCCAGCTGGTGTCGCCGTACTGCGTGGCCCAGGCCCTGCGCCAGGCGTCCTGCGGCGCTACGCCGGGGGTTTGCGCAGCGAAGAAGCTGTTAAGGAAGTGGCTGGTGTACTGCACGCCTTCCGCCTCGATATCCTGCTCGCTGATCGCCTGCACTTTTTCTACCCGCACGCCGGTGATCTGCAGGGTGATGCGGCTGGCCCAGCGCGGCATATGGATCCCGGCCTGCCAGCCTGAGTGCTGGTTATCCGGTTCGCCGTCCCAGTCGCCGCTGTCGGCGCGGTACTGGCAGTAGGCGCTGTTTTCAAAGGCGGCCGGCTGCCGCTGATAGTGCGCCACCTCGGTGGGGGAGACCAGCGGGCCGCGCCAGGTTTCGCGGACCCACAGCCGATCGCCGGGCTGGCCAAACGGACAGTGAAAGCTGAGGTTTTCCATGCCGGTGACCCGATTGCCCTGCTGCTGATTATGCAGCACGTCAATGCCGTAGCAGCCTTCATGATTATCCTGGGCGGGGCCAGGCAGCTGTGATTTCATAATTCGACGGGTCTGCCGCTGGCGATCGGCCAGCAGAGCGCGGACGCGCTGTTCGCTGAAAAGAATCGGGCGTTCTTTCATGAGTGGTACCTCTGTGTTGCAGTCCCGTATCGAATCAGTGGTATGAAATAGCTGAAATTACAATACAGAATTTTCTAAACTCATGCTGCAAAAGTGAGTCACTTTTGCGCCATTTTAAACATCAGCATAGCTTATAAAAAACCAGCAGGGCGGCGGCAGATCACAATTCGCCAGAAGGATTGATTAGCCCACCGGGGCAGGACGCGATAAACGCGCTGTTTGGGCGTAAAATAACTGCAATATTAATGCATTACAATTCGGTTAAGCATCGTATTTTTCGGCAAGCGATAGGTAATTCCGTTGATGGTTAATGATTACCGCAGTTTGCGATGCCAGCGAGGCGGAGCCGGTCGGCGATAAAAAGTCCGTTGTTCATTATCTGTTCTTACTCATCTTCGCGTGCGCCGATAAAACGTACAATCTGTGATGCAGCCCAATAAAGGGGTTGCTGAAACCGTTCCTCCAGGGCTATAAATTTGATACAGATCGCATTAAGTGATGAAACGAACCGCCTGTTGCAGTGGACAATCCCGCTGACATCTCGACAAGTCTGAATAACAAGGAGAAGTCTATGAGCCTGACCGACTGGCAATCCCGTTTTGAAACCTTCCTGCATGCGACCTGGCAGAAAGAGGATAAGGCGCATGATGTGGCGCACCTGACGCGCGTCTGGCAGACGGCGCAGCGCATTATGCAGGGCAGCGATGCCGATCCGCTGATCGTGCTGACCAGCTGCTACTTCCATGACATCGTCAATCTGCCGAAGAATCACCCGCAGCGTCATCTCGCTTCGGCGCAGGCCGCGGAGGAGGCCCGCCGCATTCTGCAGCAGACGTTCCCTGATTTCCCCGGCGATAAAATCGCGGCGGTGATGCACGCGGTACACGCCCACAGCTTTAGCGCGGCGGTAACGCCGGAGACGCTGGAAGCAAAAATCGTGCAGGACGCCGACCGGCTCGAGTCGCTGGGCGCGATTGGCCTGGCGCGGGTGTTCTACGTCTCCGGGGCATTAGGGCGTTCGCTGTTTGACAGCCACGACCCGCTGGCGCGCGAACGGCCGCTGGATGATGCCGAGTGGGCGCTGGACCATTTCCAGCGCAAATTACTTAAGCTGCCTGAAACCATGCAGACCGCAGAAGGGCGGCGGCTGGCGCAGCATAACGCCGATTTTCTGGTCACCTATATGGCCAAGCTGTGCGCCGAGCTTAAAGGCGACTTCTGCGGGCTCGATCGCGAGGTGCTGGCAGAGTTTGCGCAGAATTCAGCCAAATATTAAATTTTTATGACAGTATGGTGAATCACCCTCTAACAGGCTACGGTGTCTGAGAACATTCTTAGGAGAATCAGGTATGACCGACACCGTTAGCTTAACTTTAAAGATCGATCCCGCCTTAAAAGAGACCCTGAAAGCGCTGGCGCTGGAAAACCAGACCACTATCAGCTACGAAGTCAGCCAGCGCCTGATCCAGTCGCTCTCCACCGTGGCCGAACCGGAAGTTGATCACACTGAGACCACCGAAGAGGGCGCTCCGCTTACCGCGGCTGAACTGAAGCAGATCCGCACGTTGCTGAAAAAAGGCAAAAAGAAGAAGTAATCCACTGACGTTGCGCTGAACAGCCGATAGCGGGCTGGCGGGATAATCTCAACGGTTATCCTGCCAGCCCGCTTTTTTATTGCCTGGGTCAGCCTCTGTCCAGTACAAACTGGCTGACGCTGTGCGCCAGCCGGCTGGCGTGATCCACAAGCGCGCCGGCGGTATCGCCGCTGCGGTGGGTGAGCTGCTCGCTCTGCTGCACCTGTTCATTCAAGCGGCCGATTTCGCCGGCGATAGCGGTAACCCGCTGGCTCTGCGCGTCGGCGTTCTGCTGCAGATCCGCCAGCTGGCTGACCACGCCGGAGACGGCCTGCGCAATCTGCTGATACAACTCCTCCAGCGACTGTACCTGACTAAAGCCGTGGCCGATATGCTGCTGGGTGTTGCCGATCAGTTGGTCAATTTCGCGCGTCGAGGCGCTGCTTTTGTGCGACAGCAGGCCAATCTCTTTTGCCACCACCGAGAAGCTGCGCCCCCAGGCACCGGCGTGCGCCGACTCGATGGCGGCGTTTAGCGCCAGCAGGCGGGTCTGCATTGAGATGCTGTCCAGCAGGGTGACGATACCGGCGATCTCACCCGAGGCATCGACGATCTGCCGCATCTGTGCCTCTACCGCCTGCACCACGTCGCCGCAGCGGCGGGTGAGGGCGTCAGCGTCCTGGCTCTGCTGGGTGGCGTGGCGGGTGAACGCCACGCTGTGGCCGACCTCTTCCGCCACCCGATTCAGGCGCTGGCTGATATGGTCGAACGCCGCGCGCTGCTGACGGTTATGGCTGCCAAACGCCTCGCTGTGCTGCGCCATGCTGTCGGCGGACCGGTGTACGGCACCGGCGATGGCGTTGATCTCCCCGACCATCTGCCGCAGGCCGTCCTGCATCGCCGCCACGCTGTGGCTGAGCTGGCGGATCTCAACGGCCTGCAGCCGCGACGGCGGCAGCTGGCGCGAGAGGTCGCCGGTGGCGATGTGGTTCAGCCAGCCGGCCAGCCGGTTGAGCGGCAGGATCACCCCGCGCAGCAGCAGCCCGCCGCCCAGCAGCAGCATCAGCGCCAGCAGCGCGGAGACCGCCAGCGACAGGTTGCGGCTGTTGGTCAGCGAGCTGAGGGTCGACTGGCTCAGCGCAGCTGACTGCTGAGCGGCCGCCCTGAGCTCGGCGTAATAAGCGTCATTAAACTGCTGCTGAAAGGCCTGCATCGGCACCATAAAGAAGGCGTCGATATTGCTGTCGTGCAGGCCCTTCAGCTGCTCCTGCAGCCCGTCGGCCAGCAGGCTGAAGTTCTGCTGCAGGGGGCCGCCCTGTTCCGCCGGGTAGCGGGCAAACAGCGCACGGGCGGCGTCCAGCGACTGCTGTGCGCCGTCGGCGAGGCTCTTCCAGCTGTCGACCGACCCGCTCTGCTGGTCCTGCATCAGATAGATGCCGGCGCGGTGGCTGTTATCACTGGCGGTTAACAGCTCCATTCGCGCCTTATCCAGCAGCGCCTGGCGGGCGCTGAGCTGTTGCGCGGTGGCCACGCCGTGGCCGGTGCTGGCCACCAGCCGGGTCAGCACCAGCACGCTCAGGCACTGCAACAGCACAAACAGCAGCAGAAACAGCGTAAAACCGCCGCGCAGGCTCTTCAGCCCCTCGGGCAGGCGCAGCAGGGCAAGCTGTGAGAAACGAAGGCGGCGCAGCGGCAGAACCGAAAGCAGGGACATGAGGCATTCCTGAAAAGAAAAAACCGCAGTATTGGCGGCAATCATGACGGTTGTGTTACAGCGCTGGATTGCCGATGGCAAACGGCGGATCGTCGCCTGTTAAGGCAAATTTAGCGTTTTTTCGACGTGCTGATTTGAGTCCTCTCTGGGTCAACTAAGTGATAGACTGGCACGCATTCACCCCCATACATCGAGTGACGATGAGCGATTTCGATCAGGTAGCCAGCCAGCTGGCAGAGCAGGCGCGTCAGCAGGACGAACAGAAGCAGCAGCAGGATCGTCAGCTGCTGCTGCGGGTACTGGAGATTTACGACCAGAAGACCGTTGCCGCCACGCTGCGCAAGGTCAGCCAGCAGGAGTGGACGCGGGAGTCCATCAACCGCTGGGTAAAGGGCAACGGCCGTAAGGCCTTCAGCGAGGCGGAGGTCAGCCTGCTGCACTCGATGCTGCCCGCGCCGCCGGCGCACCACCCTGACTACGCCTTCCGCTTTGTCGATCTGTTTGCCGGTATCGGCGGTATCCGCAGCGGCTTCGAGGCGATCGGCGGGCAGTGCGTGTTCACCAGCGAGTGGAACAAGCACGCGGTGCGCACCTACAAGGCCAACTGGTACTGCGACGAGCAGCAGCACCGCTTTAATCAGGATATCCGCGATATTACGCTGAGCGGCCAGGCCGGGGTGGACGAGCAGCAGGCCTACCAGCATATCCGCCAGCAGGTGCCCGATCACGACGTGCTGCTGGCCGGTTTCCCCTGCCAGCCGTTTTCGCTGGCCGGTGTGTCGAAGAAAAACGCCCTTGGCCGCGCGCACGGCTTTGAGTGTGAAGCACAGGGCACGCTGTTTTTCGACGTGGCGCGGATTATTACCGCTAAACGCCCGGCGATTTTCGTGCTGGAAAACGTTAAAAACCTGAAAAGCCACGATGGCGGCAACACCTTCCGCATCATTATGGCCACCCTCGACGAGCTGGGCTACGACGTCGCGGATGCCGATGTGACCGGAGCCGGCGATCCAAAAATTGTCGATGGCCGTCACTTCCTGCCGCAGCACCGCGAACGCATCGTGCTGGTGGGCTTCCGCCGCGATCTGCAGCTGCCCGCCTTCAGCCTCAGCGCGCTACCCGGCCTCTATCCGCCGCAGCACACGCCGCTCAGGGCGCTGCTGGAGCCGCAGCCGGACGAGAAGTACATCCTCACCCCGACGCTGTGGAACTATCTCTACCAGTACGCGAAGAAACACCAGGCGCGCGGGAACGGCTTTGGCTTTGGCCTGGTCGACCCGGCGCATGAACAGGGCGTGGTGCGCACGCTCTCCGCCCGCTACTATAAAGATGGCTCGGAGATCCTGATCGACCGCGGCTGGGACCGGGAGCTGGGCGAAGTGGACTTCAACGATGCCGCTAACCAGCAGCGCCGCCCGCGCCGCCTGACCCCGCGCGAGTGTGCGCGGCTGATGGGCTTTGAGCAGCCCGGCAAGTATGCGTTCCGCATTCCGGTGTCCGATACCCAGGCCTACCGCCAGTTTGGTAACTCGGTGGTGGTGCCGGCCTTTGCGGCGGTAGCGAAACTGCTGAAGCCGTGGATCGAACAGGCGGTGGCGCTGCGCGATAAGCCGGGCGACCGGTGAGCAAGGATATTTTCACCTGGGAGGATTGATGGCCGACGTACATTCCCCCGCCGTGCGCAGCAAGAATATGCGCGCCATCCGCACCCGCGACACGGCGCCAGAGCAGCGCGTGGCGCAGCAGCTGACGGCGCTGGATCTGGCGTTTACCGCTCAGGACCGCTCGCTGCCGGGCCGGCCGGATTTTGTGCTGGCGGAGTATCAGGCGATTATCTTCGTGCACGGCTGTTTCTGGCACCGCCATCACTGTTACCTGTTTAAAACGCCCGCCACCCGCACCGACTTCTGGCTGGGAAAAATCGACGCTAACGTGGCGCGGGATCGGCGGCATATCGCCGATCTGAACGCCGCGGGCTGGAAGGTGTTGCTGGTCTGGGAGTGCGCGCTGCGCGGCAAACACCGGCTTGACGAGGCGGCACTGCAGGCGCGACTGGAGGAGTGGATCTGCGCCGCCGACCATAACGGCGAGATCGACCAGCGGGGGATCCACCGGCTGGCCGGGTAGGACATCACGCCGCATAAAATAGGGTGATACGGCCAGGAATGCCATCTGCCAGCGCGGCGTAAACCTTACCTGAGGTTACCCGGCAGCTGAGCAGTGAAATACAGCAACCTGTTGGTACGTTGAGGCTGCCCGCTACACGGCGGGCAGCAGATCCGCCGACGGCGTTTACTCTCCACTATTGCGGATTACCCCTTTCCCCGGAAACAGGTATTTCCCCAGCGTCACCAGCACCACCGCAAAGACGATAATCGCCAGCGCCAGCCACTCGCGGGCGATCAGGCTCTCGCCGGCAAAGGCGATGCCGAGCAGCACCGCGACCACCGGATTGACGTAGGCGTAGCTGGTGGCCACCGCCGGGCTGACGTTGCGGATCAGGAACATATAGGCGTTGATGGCGATCACCGAGCCAAACAGCGCCAGGTAGCCCAGCGACAGGAAGCCGGAGAGCGCCGGTTTCTGCGTCAGCTGCTCGCCGCTGATCGTACTGGCAATCAGCAGCACCGCCCCGGCGGCCAGCATCTCCACCGCACCGGCCATCATGCCGTTGGGCAGGACAATGCGCGATCCCCACACGCTGCCGAAGGCCCAGGTCATCGAACCGATCAGGATAATCACCGCCCCCCACGGGTTGCCCGCCAGGTGGCCGCTGCTGTTGAGCAGAATAATTCCCGCCAGCCCGACCGCAATCCCCAGCCACTCAATCCAGCGGGTCGGGATGCCAAACAGCCGGCTGAAGCACATGGCGAACAGCGGCACGGTGGCGACCATCAGCGCCGCCAGCCCGGAGGGCACGTGCTGGTGCTCGGCCACCGTCACCGCGCCGTTGCCCATCGCCAGCAGCAGCACGCCGACGATCGCCGCGTTAAGCGAGGCGCGCAGCGAAGGCAGCTTCTCGCCGCGCAGTAGCAGAAACGCCAGCAGCACCGCGCCGGCCAGGCTGAAGCGCAGGCCGGCCAGCAGCAGCGGCGGCCAGCTCTCCACGCCGATGCGGATCACCAGATAGGTGGAGCCCCAGATAAAGTAGAGGGAAAACAGCGCTGCCACCAGCGACAGCAGGGCAGGGGAACGGCGTAGGGTCATGGTGTCTCAGTCCGGTTGATCAGAAGTCCAGGGCAGGGATTTTCGTCCTTTTGCCGCAGGTGGCAACCTGTTTTTCAGTTCGGCGGCAAATTTTTTTACAAAATTTGCACTTGCCGCGCATAATTGTTTAGATCGATCCCTCTTGTTCTTTGTCTCCCTCAGGATGAAACATGGCCAGTGTAAAACTGACGGTAAGGCGTTTGTATCAGCTTAGCGGCGAACGTATGGTCAACGGCCGGGCCACGGCGCGGATCTACGTTGGCGACAGGCTGATCGCCACCGAAGAGATTAGCGGGATGACGGAAAGCCCGGTCAGCAAGTATCTGCACCACCAGGAAGCGGCAGGCCAGCCGGTGCGCGTTGAGTGGGACTGTGACGGCATCGCCGATATGGCGGTAAGCGAGCTGGAGCTGTGCCCCTGTTGTCAGCATGATGTCGATGAATAAGGAAGGGTATTTTGGCAGGAAGTAGTTTACTGACGCTGTTGGATGATATCGCCACGCTGCTGGACGATATCTCGGTGATGGGCAAAATTGCGGCGAAGAAGACCGCCGGGGTACTGGGTGACGATCTGTCGCTGAACGCGCAGCAGGTCAGCGGCGTGAAGGCCAACCGCGAGCTGCCGGTAGTGTGGGGCGTGGCGAAAGGCTCGTTTATTAATAAGCTGATTCTGGTGCCGCTGGCGCTGCTGATCAGCGCCTTCGCCCCCTGGGCGATCACCCCGCTGCTGATGATCGGCGGTGCCTACCTCTGTTATGAAGGGGTGGAGAAGGTGCTGCACAGCCTGCACAAGGATAAGACGCAGGAGAGCCCGCAGGCCCGCGAACAGCGGCTGCTGCAGGTGGCGCAGCAGGACCCGAAAGCGTTTGAGAAGCAGAAGGTGAAAGGGGCGGTGCGCACCGATTTTATCCTTTCCGCCGAGATCGTGGCGATCACCCTCGGCATCGTCTCCGACGCGCCGCTGCTTAACCAGGTGCTGGTGCTCTCCGGTATCGCCATTCTGGTGACCGTCGGCGTGTACGGCATCGTCGCCGGGATTGTGAAAATCGACGACCTCGGGTTCTGGCTGCAGAAGAAGGGCTCAGCGCTGGCGCAGGCCACCGGCAACGTGCTGGTGGCGACCGCGCCAAGGCTGATGAAGATCCTCACCGTGGTCGGCACGCTGGCGATGTTCCTGGTCGGCGGCGGCATTATCGTTCACGGCCTGCCGCAGCTGCACCACCCGCTGGAGCAGTTCAGCCACGGCATGCACGGCGTGCTCAGCGCGCTGGTCAGCAACGGTGCCAACCTGGTGGTCGGGCTGATTGTGGGGTCGATTGTGCTGTTGGCGGTGAACGGACTTGCTAAACTACGCGGCAAATCGGTATAACGTGCGCCCGGCTGCGGTAATCCTTCGCCGCGGCCGGATTGACTTTAACGGGAGCAATGTGATGAAAGACGACATTTTTGATTTTGATATCGACGCCGAGCTGGAACAGGCCGAAGCCCACGCCGAGAAGAAGGCCAGCGAGCTGCCGGCCGAGCTGGGCGATGAAGCCGACTGCGAAGGCTGCAAGATCTAAGCGTCCGTGACCGGCTTCACATTAAAAGCGAGTAATAAAAATTACTCGTTTTTTTTATATTTTAAAAATTAAGCGCTTATTTGAATTTAACATTTGATTTACCTTCTGTTAACGGCACTGCGCCAGCGCCGGTGCTATAACTAACGGGTCATTTAACCGAAAAGGAGGTGCTTTACGATGTTTTCAGTCAGCGATGAAGTGCAACATAAGGAAGGTGGCCCGGCGATGATCGTGACGGGTTATGCCAGCGGTATGGTCGAATGTCGTTGGTATGACGGCTTCAGCGTACGCCGTGAAGCCTTCCGCGAAGACGATCTCGCTTCGCTTGCTGCGGCGCGCGTGACCGACTAAGACGTGCTGCAGGGGGCGCACCGGCCAGCCCGGACGCCCCGAATTTTCGCCGGCGGCAGGCCGCTTGTGGTACGCCCGCCGCCGCGCCCGCCGTGATTACAGCTCGTTCTTAATGCAAAACTCTTCCCAGCTCATTCCCAGCGCCTCTGCATGGCTGCGCAGATAGGTTTCGATCGCCTCGACCATCACCTCTTTATCCGGTTCGGCCAGCTGAATGGCGAACAGCACCCCGTCCAGCTTCTTTTCGCGCACGTAGGCCGCGTAGGCGCGGTCTTTCTGCATCGCCTGCAGCTGCTCCAGGCTCATACCCACGGCGGCGGCCTGTTCTGCGGTCAGGTTAGCAATGCCGGACTGCAGTTCCGGGTGGGCTGCCAGGAAAAGATCTTTGGCAATGGCGTAATACTCTTCTACGGTTTTCATAACGATCCTGGATGGCTGATTGCGCCGCTAGTGTACACGGGCGGGCGGGGCAAAGGGAAGGAGAGGGCGGCCCGCGTAAAGCGGCCAGTTCGGGGCGGATGGCGCTTGCTCAGCGGCAGGAAACCTTTTAACGTAGCGCGTAATGGCTTAACCAGGAACAAAAAAATGAAAAAGTGGATTGTGGCAGGCGTGGCAGTGGTCACCCTGAGCGGCTGTGCGCAGCTGACCGATTATAACAGCGCGGTAACTACCCCGCCGCCGTCGGCGCTGGTCGGCAACTGGCAGACCTTTGGCCCGCAAAAGGGGCTGGTCAGCCCGCAGGCGCAGGCCAGCCTGATCGTCACCGCCAGCGGTGAGACGCTGGACTGCCGCCAGTGGCAGCGGGTGATTGCCAAGCCGGGCAAAGTGACGCTGCTGGACGGTGACTGGGTCAACGTTAATAACCAGTCGCGGGTGATGCCGCTGGTGCTGGAGGGCAGCACGCTGCGCTACGATAAGCTGCAGCTGCAGAAGGTGTCGCAGCCGACGGCAGAGTGCAGTGATGCGCTGGCAAAACAGGCTACCCCCGCGCAGCCAGAGGCAAAACCTGCGGGCGTCAGTGGCAATAAGCCGGAGAAAAAGCATCACAGCGGTATGATTTATACGCAGAAGAGATAGCTGGCAGGCGAACCAGGGGCATAAAAGCGCTGTCTGGTTCTGCATCGTGCACGGCTCAGGTCGCCTGTTAATACCGTGACGGGCTCAGGGAGCCTGTACACTCCGCAAAGACGCAAAAAGCGTCATCCATGACAGCTCAGCGCGGGCCGTCCTTGGCCCGCGATGCTTTGCTACGTGTACAGGCTCCCTTCGCTTTATGCTCAGTATTGTCTGCCTGGTATCGCCTGCGAATACTCTGAATGATTTAATCCCGGGTTTGGAGCCTCGCAGCAACACCAGAAATTTCGGGCAATCGGGACTGTCCGGATGAGCGGACCGTCGGCGGCCAGGGATGGCCGACGCCGAGCGTACACGGACGTATTCACAGCGTGTCCGCGTTCCGGACAGACCCGATAAGCCGGGCACCCGAACCTGCCGCGACTTCAGCAAGCGAAACAGACTGTTACGCCGGGCATCCTAGCCTGCCGCGATGCTTTACGCCGTGTAAAGGCTATACTCGCTCAGAACCCATACGCTGACGCTGCCGCCGTTGCAGCGGAAGGTGGCGTTGCCGTGTTCGTCGCTCTCCACGTTCTCCTCGCGGTGGCCCAGCAGGTCGTGCCACCGCTTGTTCGCCAGGCCCTCGCCGAGTTCCAGCGTTTTCTCGCCTTCGTCACCGTTGGACATAATCACCACGCAGCCCGGCAGCTCCTCCGTGCCGCTGCGTGCGAAGGCCACGCAGTTGGGGTGATCGAACCACTCGGTCTGCACCCCGTGGGCGTAGTCGCGGCGGGCGCGGATCAGCGTATCCAGTTCGGGGATCACCGGCATCTCAATCCGGTACTGGCCGCCGTCGCCGCCTTCATCCTCGTAGCTGGCACCATACAGATCCGGGTAGAACACCGTCGGCACGCCGTTTTCACGCAGCAGGATCAGCGCATAGGCCAGCGGTTTAAACCACGCCTCAACCGGAGCCTCCAGCGACTGTAGCGGCTGGGTGTCGTGGTTGGCGACGATGGTCACCGCGTGCCACGGATCGCGGGCCACCAGGGTGTCGTTGAAGATCTGGCTGAGGTCGTAGTCCGCGCCCTGCAGCGAGGCCTGGTGGAAGTTCATATGCAGCGGCGCGTCGAACAGCATGGTTTTACCGTCCACCTGGTCGATGTACTGCATCAGCTTATCCACCTCAAACGACCAGTACTCGGCGACGATAAACAGCGGCTGTTCGGCCACCTCCTGCACGTGCTCGATCCACTCCTTGTAGAACCACGCCGGAATATGTTTTACCGCGTCGAGCCGGAAGCCGCTGCAGTGCACCTCGTTCATCACCCAGCGCGCCCAGTACTTCAGCTCCTCGGTCACCGCGTGGTTGCGGAAGTCGATATTGGCCCCCATCAGGTAGTCGAAGTTGCCCAGCTCGTCGTCCACCTGCTCGTTCCAGCCGTCGCCGGTGTAGTCGTTGACGATCTTGAACACGCCGCTCTCATCGGGGTTTTCGATATGGTCGACGCCGTTAAAGCACTTGTAGTCCCAGACAAATTTTGAGTGCTGGCCGCCGCGCGCCGGGAAGGTAAAGCGCGTCCAGATATCCGCCTCAATCACCTCAGACGATATCTCCTCGCGGTTGTCCGGGTTGGCGCGGTTCACCAGCACCCGCTCCTTCTCATCGGCCCCCATCTTATGGTTGACCACCACGTCGAGCAGGGTGCCGACGCCGTGCGCCTTCAGCGCCTCAATGGCCGCAATCAGCTGTTCTTTATCACCGTATTTGGTGGCACGCGATCCTTTCTGCTCAAACTCGCCGAGGTCGAACAGATCGTAGCTGTCATAGCCGACCGAGTACCCGCCGGACTCCCCTTTATAGGCCGGCGGCAGCCAGACGAGGCTGATACCGGTTTCGGCCAGGCTGGCGGCGCGATCGGCCACTTCCGGCCACAGTTGGCCGCCTTCGGGATAGTACCAGTGAAAAAACTGCAACAGCGTGGGATTGCGCATATCCATGCTCCATTTTCATCAGACGGGAAAATTGAGTATGGAAGAGGGGGGAGGAAAAGATAGCGGGGCGCAAAGATAATTATTTTGTCTGTGCACCCCGGAATAACGGGAAAGTTATCGGCTGGCGGTGGGGTGCATCAGTACGTTACCGGCCATATTGCCATAGGCTTTCAGCACGTTTTTCTGCTGCGTGTTGTTGTTCATCAACTGACCCAGCTCATCCTGACGGCGTTTCACCAGACGACGAATTTCAATCTCGTTATCCAGCAGATGGCGCAGCAGCGGGCGCAGCTGTTGCAGCGCGACCGGGGTCAGCGGCGTCACAACAGTGACCGCTTCAATGCGTTTGACCGTGGCGGCATATTCGGCCTCTTCGGTCACCAGCGTATCCCAGTCGCCCTGATTCGCCAGCCGCAGCATGGTCTGACTCAGCTGCAGCAGATGCTGATAGTTCTGCTGTAAAGAGGGGGCTATTTTCATGATACGGCATCCTGAACCGGGGCCGGAAGATGACCCACTTCTTTCCAGGCATCGGCAATATTACGCACCAGCCCTTCGACTTCTTCCACCGCAGCCACGTCATTACGAATGTTGGCGTGCAGTAGACGCCGCACGCAGTAGTCGTACAGCGCCAGCAGGTTGTTCGCCAGCTCATCACCGCTGTTATCGGCCAGACCCTGCTTCAGGCCGTTTTCGATAATATTGATCGCCTTGGAGAGGGCGTTGCCCTTGCCCTCAATATTGCCATCCTGCATAAACAGACGGGCGCGCACCAGCGCACTGAGCGCCCCGTCAAACAGCAGGTTGATCAGCTGGGCCTGGCTGGCGCTCATCACGCTGCTCTCCAGCTCCACTTTCTGATATAACTGCGCGCCCGAATTTTTATACATATCAATGCCTTTTCGTCTTAGCTTGAAGAGGAGGACGATTCAAACTGCTGCGTCAGATAGTTAGACGTGTTGGTCAGCGAGTTCACTAATTTACTGAGGTTAGTAAACTGGGATTTATAGCGCGCCATGGTCACTTCAATGCTGGCCTCCATCGCGGTGTAGCGCTTGTCGAGATCTTTCAGGGTGGCGTTGATGCCGTCCTGAGCATTTTTGATAATGCCCTCTTTGCCGGAACTGGTGCTGAGCATATCGGTCAGCGTGCTGCCCATCTGGGTGGCAAAGCCGGTCTTCGTACCGTCGCCAACGAAGAAATCGCTGACCGCCTGCGGGTTATTGGTCAGCGCGGCGGTTAACTTGGTGTCATCAATGCTCAGCGCACCGACTGAACCGTCCGCCTGCTTGGTCGGGTTGGTGGTGATCCCCAGCTGCGAAAGCACCGCGTAAGAGCCGCTCTGTACGTTGCTCAGCATCCCGGCCAGGCGGGTCTGAATAGTGCGCACCGTACTGTCACCGAGCAGTACGCCGTTGCTGCTGGACTGATCTTCCCCGGCGTCGACCGCGGTGTATTTGGTGACCGAGGCGATGGTGGACTGCAGGCTGTTGTAGGCGGTAACCCAGGCTTTGACCGCGGTGGTGGTGCTGTCGACCGAACGCGTCACGCTGAGGGTTTCACCCGAGGCGCTGGTGCTGGCGGCCTTCAGGTTGAAGGTCACACCGGTCAGCGCATCGCTGATGGTGTTGCTGCTGCGCTCCATAGCAACGCCGTTAACGCTCAGTTTGGCGTTCTGCGAAGCCGTCTGTACCGACATATTCTGCGTGCCGGTGGCGGTGGCGTCATAGCCAATCA
Source organism: Erwinia sp. B116 (assembly GCF_002865965.1). Classification (NCBI taxonomy): domain Bacteria; kingdom Pseudomonadati; phylum Pseudomonadota; class Gammaproteobacteria; order Enterobacterales; family Erwiniaceae; genus Erwinia; species Erwinia sp. B116. The sequence goes on along the minus strand of NZ_JRZZ01000047.1, from coordinate 8,168 downwards.
CCCCCTGCAGGGTGCTGTCGCCGGTAACGCTCAGGGTAATATCGCCGTCGGTGCCGGTAGTCTTGGAGCTCAGCATCAGGCGGTGGTCGCCGTTGCTGGCGGTAATAATGGTGGCACTGACGTTACCGGCGCTTTTGTTAATCGCATCGGCAATGCCGGTCAGCGTGGTCTGGCTGTTGCTCAGGGTGATTTCCAGCGGCTTGGTGGTGCCGGGCTGGGTGATGGTCAGCGTGCGCGTGCCGCTGGCGCTGTCGCCCAGCTGGCTGGTTTTGCTGGCAATAGATCCTGAAATCAGCGACTGCGCCTTGGCTACCTGCTCAACGTAAACACTGTAATCACCAACGGTGGCGTTCGCATCGGTGGTGGCGGCGAAGGCGGTATTGGTGCTGGTGACGCTGGAGGCGCTAAAGGTGCTGGCTTTCGCCAGCGCCGCGGTCGCGGTCTGCAGGGCGGTCATTGAGCTTTGCAGCTTGCTGTAAGCGGTAAGCTGCGAATTATAGCTGGTCTGCTGCTTGGTGATCGTTGTCAGCTTGCTGTTTTCAGCAGTTTCCAGGTTGGTATAGAGGGTATCCAACTGAAGGGTGGTGCCTACCCCAAGGCTACTGATACTCGCCATCGTTAATCCTCAGTTTATAAGATGTACCAGAGTTATATCGGCCATCGTGGGCAGAAGTTTAATCAATGTGGAGAAAAACTGATAAGAAGAATAAAGCAGGGATATAGGGGTAATTAGCCTGATAGCCAGGTGTATGATAAGAATACTCTTAATTGGTCGCTTATCTGCACCATCAATAAGCGTTAACGATGGGTATTTTGTGCGTTATGGCGGTTTCTTGTGAAGCAATCAAACATAAAAGCTTTATTTATCAGTGGTTTTTTGTGATTTTTCCTTTTTTTCTAAAGTTAGGAAAAACTCAACCGATAACATTCATGACGGTGAGAGACGCCGTGAGCGTGTAAGGCTCAGCCCAAAACCTAACTGATTTAAGGAAAACACTATGGCCGTTATCAATACCAACATTATGTCCCTGACTACTCAGAACAATCTGAACAAGTCACAGTCTTCCCTGGGCTCAGCGATTGAGCGTCTGTCATCTGGTCTGCGTATCAACAGCGCAAAAGACGATGCAGCGGGCCAGGCGATTGCTAACCGTATGACTTCTCAGGTTAAAGGTCTGACTCAGGCTTCCCGTAATGCCAACGACGGTATCTCCATCGCTCAGACTACTGAAGGCGCACTGAACGAGATCAACACCAACTTACAGCGTATCCGTGAACTGACCGTACAGGCGAACAACGGTAGTAACTCTGCTGATGACCTGGTGTCAATCAACAACGAAATCGTTGACCGCGTTAAAGAAATTGACCGTGTCTCCAAACAAACCAGCTTCAACGGCATCAAAGTACTGGCTACCGCTCAGACTCTGAACATTCAGGTTGGTGCGCAGGATAAAGAAACCATCGGCATTTCACTGAAGAAAATCGATTCTTCCACACTGTTTACAGCAGCAGGTTTCACTGCCATCACTGAAGCATCTACTGGTGCTGCATCGGGTGTTGGTATCCTGAAAACTTATACTGCCGCGACCACTACTGGCGAAGCTAAAGCTACAGTTGATTCCAACCTGCTGTCTGCTCTGGATAAAGCGATTTCTGACGTTGACTCACTGCGTAGCAGCCTGGGTGCCAGCCAGAACCGTTTCGAATCTACCGTTAACAACCTGAGCAGCACCATCACCAACATCACTGCTGCTAAGAGCCGTATCGAAGACGCGGATTACGCGACTGAAGTGTCTAACATGAGCCGCGCGCAGATCCTGCAGCAGGCCGGTACCTCAGTACTGACCAAGGCTAACCAGGTTCCACAGGGCGTGCTGTCTCTGCTGCAGTAATTGCCGCTTAGCAATCCCTTTAATTAGCATAAAAAATAGCGGGTATTATACCCGTTATTTTTTTTTGCGTTATTTACACTGGTAATATCGTGGCGGTATGGCGGGGCACGGCCTCTGACGTACAGCGAAACTTATCAAGGTAAATGGCCCTATGAAGAAGTCCACCTCTGGTTCTGCTCTCTCTCCCCCCCCTGCAACCGACCCCGCCGTGGCTGCGCAACTTCGGCGCGCGATGGAAATACTGAGTGAAAAGCCGCAGGAGTCGTTAGCCATTGTTACGCCGCTGCTGAAAAAAAATGCGCATAACAGTCTGGTGTGGGTGGTTGCCTCACGCACCTGGGAAAAACTGGGTAAATATTTTGACGCTGAGGAAGCGGTTGAAAAAGCCCTGACGCTGACCCCTGATTACAGCGAAGCGCTTTACGCTAAGGCTAACCTGTTATACGTCCGCGAACGTTTTGATGAGGCAGAAATATTCCTTGCGGAGGCGATCGGTCGGGTAAACGATGATGAATCACGGCCATTGCGCACCCTGCGGGCGACGATCCTGCAAAAGCAGAAAAAGTATGAACAGTCGATAGAGGAGTATACCCAGCTGACCCGGGAAGACCCGACCAACTGGCGTAACTGGAGCAACCTCGGTATGATTTACCAGGATTTGGCCGAATTCGATAAAATGGATGCCGCCTATCAGCAAAGCTGCCAGCTCTCCTCTGATAACCCCTCTTCCTGGTTTAACCGCATTGTCGGATCGCACTATAACCCGGCTGCTACACCTGAATCCATTCTGGATATTTGCCAGCAATGGCAGCAGGTATTTCGCCCGTCTCGTACAATTAAACGTGCGGTGGCGAAGAATCGGACAGCCGATAAACCGTTACGTATTGGCATGATTTCAGAAGGGTTTCGCTCGCACCCGGTCGGGAATATGATCACCCTGGGTTTATCACATATTCCGGATTCACAGATTGAGCTTTATGCCTACAGCACTAACCACATCGAAGACCATATTACCTACCGTATTCAGCGCATTGCTAAAAAATGGCAGGTGATTGACGGGCTGTCGGATAATGCGGTTGACGGATTAATTCGTGAAGATGAGATAGATATTCTTTTCGACCTCTGTGGCTATAATGCAAACAGTCGGATGCTGACGTTACAGCAGCAGCCCGCGCCGTTACAGATTAAATGGGTTGGCGGGCTGATCAGCAGTACCGGCCTTGAGGGCATGGACTATCTGTTAAGCGACGGTATTGAAACACCTGAGGGCGTCGACCACCTGTACAGTGAAAAACTGATCCGTCTGCCCGGTGACTATATTTGTTACGATCCGCCGCACTACCTGCCGCCGCTGAGCGCCGGTCCGGTAACGGAAAACGGCTATATCACCTTTGGCTGTTTTAATAACGCCGCCAAGATTAACGATACTCTGCTGGAGCAGTGGGCGATCATACTGAACAGCGTGCCGGACTCCCGCCTGTTCCTGAAAAGCTTTAACTTTAAAAACCCAACGCTTTGCGAGCGGGTGCTGAGCACGCTGGAACGCCACGGGGTGGCGCGTGAGCGGGTGCTGCTGGAAGGTTCCTCGCCGCACCGTGAGCTGCTGGACAGCTATAACCGGGTGGACATCGCGCTCGACCCGTGGCCGTACTCCGGCGGCCTGACCACCTGTGAAGCGATGGCGATGGGCGTGCCGGTGGTGACCCTGCCAGGGCCAACGTTTGCCGGACGTCACTCCGCTTCTCACCTGGTCAATGCCGGCATGCCGGAGCTGGTGGCCGACAGCTGGCAGCAGTACATCGATATTACCGTTGGCATCACCCGCGATCTCACCAGCCTGGCGGTGATTCGCCAGCATCTGCGCGATATTCTGCTGGCTTCGCCGGTGTGCGACGGGCAGCGCTTTGCCAGACACTTCTCGGACGCCATGCGGGCGATCTGGCAGCGCTACTGCGAAGGTAAAGCACCGGCCGCGCTGACGCTGCAGGAAGAGGGCGCACCTTACTTCCTCGACGACGGGCAGCCGGTGACGCTGCAGCATCCGCCGGTGATGGAATCACAGAAGCTGACCCAGCCCGGCCAGGCGGATACCTTTGAGTTCCAGCTCTCCGGCAAGGTGCTGATGATGGACTACGGCGGCCAGTTCAGCCGCGCTGCTGCGTTTATCGACCTGGTCGCCACCGATGCAGTGCACACAGTGATTATGGATCCGGTCGGTGTGGTGGAGCCGCAACATCTGCCGCTGCGTAAGAAATCCCTGCAGCATATCAAACTGCACCTGCTGGGTGACGGCCAGGAGGCTCCGCTCTATCTGTGCCTTGATTCGCGTTACAGCAGCGATCTGCCCGCCATCGGCGGCGAACAGGGCGCTGAAGCCTGGGCGGGCCAGAAGGTGATTACCGAACTGAAGGTGCCGTCGAGCAGGCTGGATGATATTAACGGACTCGATCGCCTCGAGTGGTTTGAAATCAGCAATACGCTGAATCTGCAACCGGTCTTCGAGCACGGTTCGCGGCTGTTAACCGGCTGCCTGTTTGTCAGCGTACATTATACCTTTGCCAACACCCACGCGGGCCAGATGTCCTTCAGCCAGCTGGAGGCGGCGTTGGCCGGTTTTGGCTTCCGCTTCCACAGCGTTGCCGCGACAGAGCAGGGCGCTGCGCTGACGCTGGCCGACGGCAGTACGCTGGCCTCTTCGCAGATGGTGGCGACGCGCCTGCTGTTTGTTCCTACCGCAGAGCGGATTGCGGCCATGAGCGTGGAGCAGCGCGAGAAGCTGGCGTTTATCCTGCACGCCGGCTATCAGCTGCGTGACGTGGCGTATCAGGTGCTGCAGGCCAGTTCGACTGCACGTGCCGAGGCCTATCTGGGTGACTTCCACGATAGCGCGCCGCCGGCCTCGTCGCCTGCCGCTGTGCCAGCCCCGGTAAACATCATCCCGGAGATGCCACGCATGTCAGCGGCGGAAACCGCGCTGTTTGAGCGCTGCATTACTCAGAGCAGCGCCTATTATGAGTTTGGCAGCGGCGGTTCGACCAAGCTGGCGACGCGCAATAACGTCACCGTTTACGGCGTGGAGAGTGACAAATTCTGGGTCGACACGCTGGCAAAAGAGGCCGGTCCGCTGTGTAAAGTCGATTACGTCGATATCGGGCCGACCAAAGAGTGGGGCTATCCGGTGGATGCCAGCCATCAGCAGCAATTCCCGCTCTACAGCGAGGCGATTCTGCAACATCAGCGGTGGTTTGATCTGATTCTGGTTGACGGGCGTTTCCGCGTCGCCTGTACCCTGAATGCGATTAAACACACGCTGGCGACCCGCAGGAATAACGCCGTGACGCAGATCTTTATTCATGACTTCTGGGACCGCCCTGACTACCACGTGGTGCTGGAGTTCCTCAACGTGGTGGATAAAGCGGAAACGGCAGGCGTATTTACCCTGAAGCCACAGATTGATGTCGTTAAGCTCGAAAAGCTGTTGGAGAAATTTAAATTTATCCCGGCATAAGCCGTTAGCCCTCACCGGGAGCCCACAGCGGGCTCCCTCACCACATGTCCTCGTCAGCTAACAGAATAACCCCTCTTTTGCACCGCTATTCCACCAATCAATTTCCCCTACAGAAACCGATAATCTTGCCGATAACTTACATAACGCAAGGTAGTCAGAGTGAACGATCTCTATACCGCCGATGGGGTGATGGACAAGCATTCGCTGTGGCAGCGATACGTTCCGCTGGTGCGCCATGAAGCGCTGCGCCTGCAGGTGCGGTTGCCGGCCAGCGTGGAGCTGGATGACCTGCTGCAGGCCGGCGGCATCGGCCTGCTGAATGCGGTTGAGCGCTACGACGCGCTGCAGGGTACGGCCTTTACCACCTACGCGGTACAGCGCATTCGCGGGGCGATGCTCGACGAGCTGCGCAGCCGCGACTGGGCACCGCGCAGCGTGCGACGCAACGCCCGCGAAGTGGCGGCGGCGATGCATCAGGTTGAACAGGTCCTTGGCCGCCCGGCCAGCGAGCAGGAAGTCGCTGCCCAGCTGGACGTGCCGCTGGAGGAGTACCGGCAGATCCTGCTGGATACCAACAACAGCCAGCTGTTCTCCTATGACGAATATCGTGAGGAGCACGGCGACAGCGCGGAACTGGTCACCGACGGCCATGAACAGGCTAACCCGCTGCACCAGCTGCTGGAAGGGAACCTGCGTGAACGCGTCATCGAAGCGATCGAGGCCCTGCCCGAACGCGAGAAGATGGTGCTGACGCTCTATTACCAGGAAGAGCTGAACCTGAAAGAGATTGGCGCCGTGCTGGAAGTGGGCGAGTCCCGCGTCAGCCAGCTGCACAGTCAGGCGATTAAACGCCTGCGCGCCCGGTTAACGGGAGCGCGCTGACGGAGTCAGTTTTGCACTTTCAATATTAACCGGGAATACGTAATGGCAACGAAATTAAGAACAAGGCCGTTAAGTCGCTATCTGAAGGACTATAAGCACAGCCAGAGCAACTGCTCGCACTGCGATAAGGTACTGGATCGCATGGCACTGGTGTTTCGTGGTCAGATAATTAATAAAGAGGCGATTGCCCGCATGGACCAGCCGATCGACGATCAGGTCTGGTGCAAACTGCAGAGTGAGCTGACGGCGCTGTGCCGCTTCTGCAGCGATATTTACTGTAATACCCATCCGACTTACTTTGATATTATGGCGTTTAAACAGTACCTGTTTGAGCAGACCGAAATGAGCCACAGCACCATTCGCGAATATGTTGTTCGCCTGCGTCGTCTCGACGATATGCTGTCGGCCCAGGGTTTCCCTGCCGAACGCCTGCGCGGCCGCAGCTGCCACGAATGCCTGGAAAACAGTCTGCCGGATGCCGGGAATAACAACTACCGCATCGCCCTGCGCAAATATGACCAGTTCCTCGGCTGGCAGCGCGCCTGATAGCCGATGACCGTTGTGGCCGGGGAGCCTGCCCCGGCACAACGCCGCACTAAGTTATGCCAATTCGATAATGACCGCCGCCGCATCTTCTGCAACACTGTACGCTATCATCTGATCCCCTCTCCCGGAGGCCGCGTTGTCTTTACATAATCTGGTTAATTTCCCCCGCGTTGAACTGCTGGGCGCGCCCACGCCGCTTGAGCATCTGCCGCGTTTTTCCGACTACCTTGGCCGCGATATCTTTATCAAGCGTGATGACCTGACGCCGGTGGCGCTGGGCGGCAATAAGCTGCGCAAGCTGGAGTTCCTGGCGGCGGATGCGTTACGCAACGGGGCCGACGTGCTGCTGACCGCCGGCGCCATCCAGTCGAATCACGTGCGCCAGACGGCGGCGGTGGCGGCGAAACTGGGGCTGAAGTGCGTGGCGCTGCTGGAAAATCCGATCGCCACTACCGCAGAAAACTACCTCGGCAACGGCAACCGCCTGCTGCTGGAGCTGATGGACTGCGAAATCGTGCTGGTCGACGCGCTGCACAATCCCACCGCCCAGCTGGAAGAGCAGGCCACCCTGCTGGAAGCGCAGGGCTTTCGCCCCTACTGCGTGCCGGTCGGCGGCTCTAACGCGCTGGGCGCGCTGGGTTACGTGGAGTGCGCGCAGGAGATCGCTCACCAGAGCGAAGGCGTGGTGGACTTTGCCGCGGTGGTGGTCGCCTCCGGCAGCGCCGGTACCCACGCCGGGCTGGCGGTGGGTCTGGAGCAGCTGTTGCCGCAGACCGAGCTGGTGGGGGTGACCGTCTCACGCCGGGTAGCCGAACAGTTGCCGAAGGTCGAGAGCATTCGCCAGCAGTTGGCACAGTCGCTTGAGCTGAACAGCACCGCGCCGATTACCCTGTGGGATGAGTACTATGGCCCGCGTTACGGCGAACCGAACGAAGAGGGAATCGAAGCCATTAAGCTGCTGGCGCGGCTGGAAGGGATTTTCCTGGACCCGGTTTACACCGGCAAGGCGATGGCCGGGCTGATTGACGGCGTGGCGCAGAACCGCTTCCGCCGTCAGGGGCCGCTGGCGTTTGTCCACACCGGCGGCGCGCCGGCGCTGTTTGCCTACCACCCGTTCAGCGGGTAAGAAACTGGCAGACCGCGTTGCTGAAGGTCTGCGGGCAGGCCACGTTGGAGAGGTGCGAGGCCGGCAGCACGGCCAGCTCGGCACCGGCGATCTGGCTCTGCAGCCAGCGCGCATCTTCAACGGTGGTCACCGGATCCTGTTCGCCGGCGATCACCAGCAGCGGCAGCAGGATCCGCCTGACCTCTTTGCGCAGATCGGCGGTGGCCAGCGCCCC
>NZ_JRZZ01000046.1:0-24847 GCF_002865965.1 Erwinia sp. B116 | reverse complement strand
GAACACCTCAAAGGCCATCTCAGTGGCCAGGCCGCCGCGATACTCGCCCGCCCCGGCGCTGTCCGCCGCCAGGCCGTAGCGGTGGAAACGCACCGGCACTTCCGCTTCGTTGATCTCGATCGGCGTGTTTTTCAGGAACGCCGAGAGGCCGCCGGAGCCATCCGGTCCGTCGTGCTTCGGCGTGCCGCCCGCGCCGCCGCCCACCGGCCCCAGCGACGCCACCAGCGTGCGGTTCTGCGCATCCACGGTACGGATGTTGATAATCGAGTTACCGCCCGGCGAGTTGGCGGGCAGCCTGTCCGGCAGCGCCAGCGAAAACGCGCCGACCGTGGCAATCTGCGACATCGCGCAGGTCAGCGAGCGCATGCCCACCGCCGCCGGTGCCTCACAGTTCATAATGGTGCCCGGCGGCAGGATCGCGCGGGTCGGCCGCAGCGTACCGGCGTTGAGCAGCAGCGAACGATCGAGGGTGGAGAGCACGTAGGTCACGCCAACCAGCGCCAGCGGATGACGCTCACGGCCGCCGGTGGGCATATTCAGCGACGACATCAGCTGCGGGTCGCTGCCGGTGTAGTCCAGCTCCAGGCTGTCACCCTTAACCCGCAGCGTCACCGCGATGCGGCACGGATAGCCGCCTTCACTGTCCTCATCGGCGTAGTCGGCATAGAAATAGTCGCCGTCGGGAATAGTGCGGATAATGCTGCGCGCCTGCTGTTCGGCATAGTCGAGAATGCCTTCCACACCGGTAAGGAAGTCGGCAATGCCAAAGCGGGCGATAATCTCCTGCACCTTGCGTTCACCGATGTTCACCGAGGCGATCTGCGCGTTAAAGTCGCCCCAGTTCTGATCCGGCGCGCGCACGTTCAGCCGCATAATCTGCGCCACCTGCTCGTTAAGCACGCCGTTGCTGATAATTTTCAGCGGCGGGATGCGGATCCCCTCCTGCACGATCTCGGTCAGCGACCGCGATAGTGAAGCCGGCACCGCGCCGCCGACGTCGGTATTGTGGATATGGCCGACCACAAAGCAGGCGATTTCGCCCTGATGGAAGACCGGTTTCCAGATATGGATATCCGGGGTATGCGTCGCCACGTTACCGGCGTAGGAGTCGTTGGTGATGCAGATATCCCCCTCCTGATAGCCGTCGATCAGCGCCAGCACCGGGCCGTAATCGATGCCGCTGTACCAGGGCGCACCGAAGCTGCGCGGCGAGGCAAAGGCCAGCCCGTCGCGGCTGACGATCTGGCAGGAAAAATCTTCCGTCTCTTTCACGAAGGTGGAGTGCGCGGTGCGCATCAGGGTAAACGCCATCGCATCGGCGGCGGCGGCACAGTAGTTGGCAAGAATTTGCAGGTTACGTCCATCAATGGCCATCAGCGTCTCCGGTTTGCGGGGTAATGATCAGGTTGCCGTAGCGGTCGACGTCGACCTGCATCTGCGGCGGAACACAGGTGGTGCAGTCGTCCTGGGCGATAATCACCGGCCCGGTGAGCCGGTGTCCGGCACCCAGCGCGCTGCGCGAAACGAGATCGACCTGCCACCAGCGGCCGTCGATCCACGCATCGACCTGGCGCTGCACCGGCACCGGACCACTGGCGGCAGCCAGTTCGGGCAGCCGCGGTTTTGGCGTTGGTGAGCTGAGTACCAGCCGCAGGTTGATCAGCTGCACGTCGGCGTGCGCGTCGTGATGGCCAAACAGCCGGGTGTGATGGGCGTCAAAGGCGCTGCGGATCGCTGCCAGGTCGCCGGTCAGCAGCCAGCTTTCCTGCAGCACCACGTCAATCTCAAACGACTGACCGCGATAGCGCATTTCGGCCGAGAAGCTGAACTGCGACGGCAGGTTCGGGCCATACTCACGGCTCAGCCAGCCGCTGGCCTCGTCGCGCAGCTGCTGTGCGTTAAGCCGCAGTGCATCGCTGACCGCCGGCGTCAGTTCGCAGTAGAGCGTGCGGATAAAGTCATTTTTGATATCGGCCACCAGCCCGCCAAAGGCGGCCAGCACCCCCGGCGTGGGCGGCACCACCACGCCCTTCAGCTTCAGTTCACGGGCGAGGAAGCAGCCCATCATCGGCCCGGCACCGCCGAAGGCGAGGAAGTAAAACTCACGCGGGTCGAGTCCAAAGCGTGAGATCAGCCCGCTGGTGTCGCTGTACATGCTGGAGATGGCCAGCGCGATGATGTTTTCCGCAGTCTCTTCGACGCTGATGCCCAGCGGCTGCGCCAGCTTCTCCACCGCGGCACGCGCGCCGGTGACGTCCACCTGCACGGCGTTGTAACCGAGGTCGCCGTGGCCAATCAGCCCACAGGCGGCAAAGGCGTCGGTCGCCGTCGCTTCGGTGCCGCCGCGACGGAAGCAGACCGGGCCCGGCAGCGAACCGGCGCTGTCCGGGCCCACCTGTAACACCCCCAGGCTGTCGATCCAGGCGATCGAGCCGCCGCCCTGGCCTACGGAGGTGACCGACACCGATGGAATATAGATCGGGAAGTCACCGATAATTTCGCCGCTGCCGTACTCAGGGCGGCCATCAATGATTACCGCCACGTCGGCGCTGGTGCCGCCGATATCCAGGCTCAGCAGCCGGTCAAAACCGCAGGTTTCCGCGATATAGCTGGCCCCAATCACCCCGGAAGCGGTACCGGACAGGACCATCTGCACACATTCGGCTTTGGCCTGATCCAGCCCCATCACCCCACCGTTGGATTTGGTGATGCGCGGCGGCACCGGCACGCCCATCTGCTGCAGCGCCCGCTCAAAGGCCTCCAGATAGTGAATCACCTTTGGCTGCACGTAGGCGTTAATCACCGCGGTAATGGTGCGTTCGTACTCTCGAATAATCGGCCAGATCTCCGCCGAGCAGGAGGTGAGCAGTTCCGGTGCCAGCTCAGCCACGATTTCACGCACCTGCCCCTCATTACTGCCGTTGCGATAGCTGTGCAGCAGCGATACCACGATGCCCTGACAGCCCGCTTCGCGGGCGGCAGCCACCGCCTCCTCCACGCTGGCACGATCCACCGCCTGCAGCACCTTACCGTCACGATCGGTACGCTCGCGGATGCCAAACACCCGATCGCGGGAGATCAGCGGCACCGGGCGGCGTGAAAACAGGTCATGAATATGCGGGATCTTCAGCCGCGCCAGCTCCAGCACGTCGCTGAACCCGTCGGTGGTGAACAGCGCCAGCTTGACGCCTTTACGCTGGATCACCGCATTAACGCCAACGGTGGTGCCGTGGGTGAAGTAGCCGATCTCTGCCGGGTTAATGCCGTCGCGCTGTTGCAGCTGCGCGAGGCCGGTGGTGATTTCACTGCCGGGGCTGTCCGGCCGCGACAGGACTTTCAGAGTGCGGATGCTGTTGTCACGTTCATCCAGCACGGCAAAATCGGTGAACGATCCGCCGATATCGACGCCAACGCGGTAACTCATGGGGTGCGGTCCTCTGGTGGGGTGGGTATAAATTCCATTAGTCGCTCAGGCTTCGCCACCGCCTGCCAGCCGGCACGGCGATAGACGTGGTGGGCATCGTCGGTGGCCAGCATCCAGCGTTTGATGGTGCGCAGGTCGGGGTGGTTCAGAATGGCCGACGCAAACCAGCCGCCGAGGCCTTTACCCCGGTGCCCGTTATCAATAATCACGTCGCTGAGGTAGGCAAAGCGGCTGTAGTCGGTGATCAGCCGGCCAAAACCCACCTGCTGCTGCAGGTGCCAGATGCCAAACGGCATTGAGGCCGCCAGCGATCGGCGCGTCAGTTCGATGCTTTGCCCCTGTGCCCAGTAGCTGTGTTCGGTGAGCTGGCGATGTACCCAGTCAATATCAATTTTCTGCGGGTCACTGCTGAGCAGGTATTCATCACGCCGCCATTCGGCGAGGCGCGGGACAAACGGTTGCATAGGGGCTCCGGGGCTGTTTTCTGGCGATTAAGAAGAGTGTACGGCGATTGCCACGGGGAGTTTTTTGGTAACGCCGGGTAACTACGGCGTTTTGTGGGGAAATGCGTGCAGCCGGGGAAATTTTCTGCCGGGCGATCAAATGGCCTGTTCACTGTGGGTTTTGCGTTGCTGTCTTAAGGGCATGGCTTTTTGTTCGGGTGATGGGTTCGGCCGTGGGCGAAAAGAACGCCGGGACGCTGCAAGTACGTCCCTGTAAGCTCGGGCGGCGCTCCCTGCGCCGCACGCCCGGCTAACCTTTTCGCCCGCGTCCTCCCTGTTGGCTGTTGCGTTGCTGTTTAAGGGCGTAGCTTCTCGCTCTGGTGAAGGGTTCGGATTCGTACTGACTTGGTCTGATTTGGTCTGATTTGGTCTGATTAGGTTTATTTGATTTTTTTGTCTGGTTTTAAAACAGCGACGCAGAAAATAGCAGGCAATCGGGGTTTATCCGGATAAGCGGACCTTCGGGCACACGGACGTGCCCGGCAGAGCCCAGGGACGTTACTGGCGTGTCCGCGTTCCGGATAAACCCCGATTAGCCGGGCACCGAAACCCGAAGCGACCAGCGGCCAGCAGCCAGCAGCCAGCCATTATCCGGGACAGGATTAAAACTCCACCTGCGTATGCCGCGCTATCAGCGAGCGCAACGGCACGGTGCTTTTCATAATCGGGGACTTGATCACGATGTAACTGAAGTACTTATCGATGCCCACTTTGGCATCCAGCAGCCCTTCAATCACCTCCTGATAATGTTCAATGCTGCGGGTGATAAAGCGTAACAGGTAGTCGTAACCGCCGGTGATCAGATGACACTCCATCAGCTCATCCACCTCACGGATCGCCTGCTCGAACTTGAGAAAATCCTCGCGACGGTGCCCCGAAAGCGTCACCTCGGTAAACACCGTCACCGAATCGGTAATTTTGGTCAGATTGATATGCGCCTCATAACCGGTAATAAAACCGGCGGTCTCAAGGCGTTTCACGCGTTGCAGGCAGGGGCTGGGCGACAGCCCAACGGCATCGGCCAGATTGACATTACTGATGCGGCCATCTTTCTGCAGCTGCACCAGAATATTAATGTCGATACGATCCAGTTTCATTAAGCCGTTCATAGCACCCCTTAAATTCACAACTGCGTCACATTATGCTGAAGATATAGCACGCTTTTTATCTGCCACGCCAGCGTTTTACTGCGCTATATCTTCAGGCCGTTATTATAAAAACTATAATAATATCAATAATAAATCAGTTTATATGACCCTGCTGTCACCCCAGACGGCCGGTGGCCCGCGCCAGCGCAATATCAAAAATGTGCAGCGCCTCTTCCAGCTGCGAATCGCTGGTCACCAGCGGCGCCAGGAAACGCACCACGTTACGGTGCAGACCACACTTGATCAGCAGCAGCCCTTCCTGGCAGGCGCAGTCGAGGATCTTTTGCGTCAGTGCGGCATCCGGTTTGCCGGTTTCAAAATCAATAATCTCTGCCGCCTGCATAAAGCCGATGCCGCGAACTTCGCCAATACAGGCGTACTTATCGGCCAGCTGCTGCAAACGTGCGTTTAACTGCTCGCCGAGCTGGTTAGACCGCTCCAGAAGATTGCCATGCTCCATCAGATCCAGCACCGCCAGCGACGCCGCACAGGCCAGCGCGTTACCGCCGTAAGTGCCGCCAAGGCCGCCCGGGGTTGGCGCATCCATAATCGCCGCCTTGCCCACCACGCCGGAGATCGGCAGACCGCCGCCGAGGCTCTTCGCCACCGTCACCAGATCCGGCACGATGCCGGTGTGCTGGAAACCAAACATCTTGCCGGTGCGGCCAAAGCCGGTCTGCACTTCATCACAAATCAGCAGAATACCGTGACGCTCGGTGATTTCACGCAGCGCCTGCATAAAGACTGGGGAAGCCGCGAGGAAACCGCCGTCGCCCTGCACCGGTTCGATGATGATTGCCGCCACGCGCTCCGGCAGGATCTGCACGGCAAACAGCGTCTCCAGCGCCTTCAGGCAGTCCTGCTCTGAGACGTTGTGGAAAGCATTCGGGAACGGCACGCGGTACACTTCGCCCGGGAACGGACCGAAGTTCTGCTTGTAAGGCTGGCTCATCCCGGTCAGGGTGCAGCCCAGCAGCGTGCGGCCGTGGAACGCGCCGTCAAAGGCGATAATGCCGGAACGGTTGGTGTAGGCGCGGGCGATCTTCACCGCGTTCTCTACCGCTTCCGCACCGCTGGTGAAAAACACGCTCTTAAACTCTTCACCGGCACCCACCAGCTTATTCAGGCGCGTCGCCAGATCGATATAGCCCGGATAGGCCGCCACCTGGAAACAGGCGTGTGACACCCGCTGCAGCTGCTCGGTGACCGCATTCACCACCGCCGGATGGCTGTGGCCGACGTTCAGCACGCCAATGCCGCCGACGAAGTCCAGATAACGGTTGCCTTCCACATCCCACACTTCAGAGCCCTTGCCTTTGGCAATCACAATTGGATGGGCGGTCACCACGCCGCGCGGGACGTTCTCACCGCGCTTGTCGAGGTACAGGGCGTTATCGGAAAAAGTCTGCTGCTCAGCCAGTAAATTATGCATATCTTTGCCTCATTGACATCAAGATGAAGAGTTACCCTGTTCGCCTTCAGGCAGCGCGGGCATAGGTCAAGTATCGCAATAAGCCGGACGCTGCTGCTGCCGTTCCCGGAACGGCAGCAGCATTAACTGTTGTAATCAATCGACGAACATCACTTAAATTTCTGCCGCCAGCGTTTCCTGCACCAGCGCCACAAACCAGCGGATGCCGTACGGGATCACCGCGTCGTTGAAATCAAATTCAGAGTGGTGCAGCGGGTGGCTGTCCGCCGAGCCCAGCCACAGATAGGCCCCCGGTTTCGCCTGCAACATAAAGGCGAAATCTTCCGAGGTCATCGCTGGTTTTGGCGCTTCGCCATACTCCAGACCGGCGCGGCGCGCGGCGCGCAGGGCGATCTGTGCCTCTGCCGCACTGTTTACGGTGGCCGGGTAGTAACGCTTGTAGTTGACCTCCGCCTGCAGGCCGTGGGCCGCGGTGACCGACTGCGCCAGCTCGCGCATGCGGCGTTCAATCACGTCCTGTACGCCGCCGTCAAAGCTGCGCACCGTGCCCATAATCTCGGCCTGCGCCGGGATCATGTTGTGCGAGAAGCCGCCGTTGATTTTGGTCACCGTCAGCACCGCCGGATCGCAGGGGTCGAGGTTGCGGCTGATAATGGTGTGCAGCTGCACCACCAGTTCGCTGGTGGCCAGCAGGGTGTCCGGGGTCAGCTGCGGCTGCGCGGCGTGGCCGCCGCCGCCGTGAACGGTAATGTTAAACACGCTGCCCGCCGCCATAATCGGCCCGGCGCGGGTCTGCGCCACCCCGGCAGGCAGCTGCGGCCAGTTGTGGATGGCGTAGACCGCATCGCAGGGGAAGCGGGTAAACAGGCCATCGTCGATCATCGCCTTCGCCCCCGCCAGCCCCTCTTCCGCCGGCTGGAAAATGAAGTACACCGTGCCGTCAAAACCCGGATCGTCGGCCAGCGCCGCCGCAGCGCCCAGCAGCATGGTGGTGTGGCCGTCGTGGCCGCAGGCGTGGCAGACGCTGGCCGTCTGGCTGCGCCACGGCTGACTGCCGTTGTCCTGCATCGGCAGCGCGTCCATATCGGCACGCAGGCCGATGCTGCGCGAGCTTAACCCCCGTTTCAGCACGCCGACCACGCCGGTTTTACCGATGCCGGTGTGCACCTCCAGCCCCAGGTCGCTGAGGATCTCAGCCACGATTCCGGCGGTGCGGTGTTCGTTATAGGCCAGCTCCGGGTGCTGGTGCAGATCGCGCCGCAGCGCGACTAACGCATTAATATCCATATTAATATCCTTGTTGACGGTCGACGACGCCGACCATAGGTTCTCCGCGCTGATGGCGACGAATGTTGGCCAGCAGCGCGACAACGGCACTCTCCGGCTGGGTCTGGCTGGCGATATGTGGCGTCAGCCAGATCTGCGGATGGTGCCAGAATCGGTGCTCAGCGGGCAGCGGCTCGGGGGCGGTAACGTCGACCACCGCCGCGCTCAGCTGACCGGCGTCCAGCGCGTCCAGCAGATGCTGATGGTTCAGCTGCGCGCCGCGCCCGGCCTGCACCAGCGCCGCACCGGCGGGTAACTGGCCGAACAGATCGGCGTTTAGCATCCCTTCGGTGCGTTCGGTGAGCGGCAGCAGGCAGATGAGGATATCGCTGCGCGCCAGAAACTCACCCAGCTGTTCATCCCCTGCCCAGCAGCGTACCCCCGGCAGATCGCGCGGGGTGCGGCTCCAGCCGCCGCAGTCGAAGCCCATCGCCACCAGCGGTTTGAGCACCGCTTCGCCCAGTGTACCCAGCCCCATCACGCCGATGCGGCGTTTTGCTGCGGTTTGCACCGGGTGCGCCTGCCAGACGCCCGCACGCTGCTGCTGCAGGTAGCGCGGCATATCGCGATGCAGGCCGAGCACGGCAAAGGTGACGTACTCGACCATGCCGCTGGTCAGCCCCGGTTCGATCATCCGTACCACCGGCAGGTCGGCGGGCAGGCGTGAGTAGTCAAACTGATCGGCCCCGGCCCCGACGGAGAACAGCACCTTAAGATTGGGGAACTGCTGCATGATGTCTTCCGGCGGCTGCCAGGCGACCAGGTACTCCACCTCTGCTGCATTGCCCACGTCCGGCCACTGACGGAAGCTGGCCTCCGGGGCCATATCAGCCAGCAGGCCGGCCCAGATACGCCCGCGCTCCGCTTCAGATTTGTAGACGATATTCATCAGGCCATCGCCTGGGACATCAGCCCGAACGCCTGCATGCCGCCGCTTTCCGGCCGCCACGGGGTCCCTTTAATCATGGTGGTCGGCGCGTCCACTTCCGGCAGCCCCTGTTCGGTCAGCCACGGGCCGATACCGGCCTCGCGGTCGGTGTCGATACGGACAAACTGTCCGCCCAGCGTACTCAGCAGCTGGCCGATCAACAGCTTCGCCGCCGCCGGAGTGCGGGCGGTCACCGGCCCAATGGCGTAACCGTGGCCGAAGCGGCGCAGGCAGGCAAAACCGGCCGCGGCCCCCTGCTCTTCCAGCACCAGAATGCGCTCCGCGCTCTCCAGCAGGTTAGCGATCAGCCGTGGCCGCTGCTGGCCGGTGGCCTGACGATCCAGCGCGGTCAGCAGCGTGGCGTCCTGCTGGCGGGCGCTGCGGATCTGCTGGTGCGCGGCGCAGGCCGGCGCGGCCACCGCCGGCAGCAGGCGGCACTGATGCTGTTCGACGTGGCCGGTGGCGACAAAACCGAGCTTTTCATACAGCCCTTTGCCCGCTTCGGTGGCGTGCAGGCGGATATTGCTGCCCGCCAGGGTCTCAAGCCCGGCCAGCATCAGCTGCTTACCAATGCCGCGCCCCTGCTGAGCATCGTCAACGATCACCAGCCCGAGGGTGGAATAGTCCACCCCCCAGCGCCAGGTGATCAGGGTGCCAATCAGCTCGCCGTTCTCCACGGCGGCAATCCCCTCGCCCAGCAGCAGCGCCTGCTGCCAGTCGCCCGGCCGGTGCGGCCACTGCAGTTTCTGCGTCAGCGCGAACGCGGCATCAAGGTGCGCGTCGCGCAGCGGAATAAATTCTACGGTCATGGTGATTCCTTACATCAGCCCGGGCGCTTTCAGCCCGGAACCGTCGGTGAGACGTTCGTAACGGAACGGGGTCGGGTCGACCACCGGCGTATCCAGCGTGGCAAGGTCGGCAGCCAGACGCCCGGCACCCGGGCCGATGCCGAAGCCGTGGGCGCTGTAGCCGGCGGAGATCACCAGCCCCGGCAGTTTGCCCACGGTGGAGATCACCGGCACCGCGTCCGGGGTGCTGTCAATCATGCCGCCCCACGCCTGCTCCAGGCGGATCTGCTGCATCTGCGGGAACTCGCTGCGCATCGCCGCCAGTCCCTCTTCGACCATCGCCATATCCGGGCGCGGGTCAAGAATACGCACCTGTTCAAACGGTGAGATGCCGTCCATCTGCCAGCGCGCCGGGGCTTCCGGGCCGCGGATAAACGGGGCAAGGCCGAGGTTCAGGGTCAGATTTTTACGCCGCGCCTTAAAGGTCGGCCAGAACTGCCGCGCGTAGCGCAGCCCCTGCGCGCCCGGCTCCAGGCGGCCACGGCCGGAGACCGACATGGTGTAGCTGCCGTCCAGCTGCGGGCGGCAGGCAAAGCCCGGCGTGTAGAGCGGCAGCGCGATTTTCTGTTCGATCGGCGCGGTGCGGAAGGCGGTGCCGATCACGTTGCCCAGCGGCAGATCGATGCCGTGGCGGCGGCAGAACATTGAGGTCCAGGCTCCGCCTGCGCAGATAACGCTGCTGGTTTTGATCAGGCCGCGTTCGGTGATCACGCCGCTGACCCTGCCGGCGGAGATATCCAGCCCGCGCACCGCGCACTGCTGGAACACGAATGCGCCCAGCCGCTGGGCGGCAATCGCCAGTCCGGGAGCCGCCAGCGCCGGTTCGGCGTGGCCGTCGGTCGGCGAGGAGATGCCGCCCAGCCACTGGCTGGTGCTGCCCGGCGTCAGCGCTTTGGCGCGTTCGGCGGTAAGAATTTCGCTGCTAAAGCCGTAGTTAGCCGCCATGCGGTTCCAGCTCTCCCAGGCGTTGATGTCGTCCTGGCTTCTGGTGGCATACACCAGCCCGCTGCGGCGGAAGCCCAGCTCTTCGCCGGTTTCGGCCGCCAGTTCGCTCCAGCGCTGGATGGCGTAGATCATCAGCGGCAGCTCGCGCTCGTCGCGGTTCTGCTGGCGGCACCAGCCCCAGTTGCGGCTCGACTGTTCGCCGCCCACCAGCCCTTTCTCAATCAGCACCACGCTGACGCCTTTTTTTGCCAGCTCATACGCGGCGGCGGTACCGGCAATACCGGCGCCAATCACCACCACGTCCGCCGACGGCGGGAAATACGGGCTGTCCTGAACGTATCGAATCGGTGCAGGCATGAATGTTCCTTACCAGTAATCGTTTAATTGGGTCATGTTATCGTCGGGCAGCACCTTCCCACCCGTTCAGCATCGGCCTGCGCCGCTGACGTCAGAGGGCGATGTCGCTCTCTTCATGTTCATCCAGCCAGCCCTGACGCAGTTCCGGCACGGCGCGCTTCAGGCGCTCGTAGTAAATTTCCGTTGATGGCTTGTCGTAGTCAGCCCGCGCCACCTGGGTGACCATGCGGCCGTTTTTCATCACCACAATTTCGTCACACACCGAGCGCACCGCGTGCAGATCGTGGCTGATAAACAGCACCGTCAGCCCCAGCTCGCGGCGCAGCTCGGTAATCAGATCGAGTACCGCCGCCGCCACTACCGTATCCAGCGCCGAGGTGACCTCATCGCAGAGGATCAGGTCCGGCTCGGCGGCCAGCGCCCGCGCCAGGTTGACGCGCTGCTTCTGCCCGCCGGAAAGCGACCAGGGCTTGCGCCACAGTACGCTGCGCGGTAACCGCACCAGATCCAGCAGTTCGAACAGGCGTTTTTCCAGCGCGGGCCCGCGCAGGCCGTGGAACAGCTTCAGGGGCCGCTTAAGGATGGCCTCAATGCTGTGCGCCGGATTCAGTGCGGTATCGGCCATCTGGAACACGTACTGAATGCGCCGCAGCTCGTTTTCGGGGCGGCGATGCATATCCCCGTCAATGTAGTGGCCGTTAAACAGAATGTGGCCGCCGCAGGGCCTGTTCATGCCGGCGATAGCGTGCGCCAGGGTGGTTTTGCCGGAGCCGGACTCACCGATAATACCGATCGACTGGCCGCGATACAGGCTGAAGTTGATATCCTGCAAAATTTTCACTTTCGGCTGACCGTCCGCGTCGCGCGGGCCATAACCGGCCGCCAGGTCGCGCACCTGCAGCAGCGGTTGTTCCTCATTCTGCTGTGCCTGCCACGGGCTGGGGCGCGGCTGTTGCCGTGCCGCGTCCAGCAGCTGATGGCTGTACTCCGCCTGCGGGGCGTTCAGCAGCTGGCTGGTGGTGCCGTACTCGGCAATCTGCCCCTTCAGCAGCACCAGAATTTTATCGGCCATCTGCGCCACCACCGCCAGATCGTGACTGACGTAGATGGCGGTGGTGCCGCGCTGACGCACCACGCGGCGGAAGGCCTTCAGCACCTCCACCTGGGTGGTGACGTCCAGCGCGGTGGTCGGTTCATCGAGGATCACCACTTCCGGATCGCCAATCAGCGCCATGGCGGTCATCAGGCGCTGCAGCTGGCCGCCGGAAACCTGGTGCGGATAGCGATCGCCGATGGTGTCCGGGTTCGGCAGCGCCAGTTCGCGGAACAGCTCCACCGCCTTTTTCTCGGCCTCCGTGCGCTTCATCACGCCGTGGATCACCACCGGCTCGACCACCTGGTCCATGATTTTCATCGCCGGGTTGAAGGAGGCGGCGGCGCTCTGGGCAATATAGGCCACTTTGTTGCCGCGGAACTGGCACAGCTCAGCGCGTGACAGCGAGGTGACGTCGGTGCCGGCCACGTGAATGGTACCCCCGGCAATATGGCAGCCGTGGCGGGCATAGCCCATCAGCGCCAGCGCGATGGTGGTTTTACCGGAGCCGGACTCGCCGATCAGCGCCAGCACCTCGCCCTTCTGCACGGTGAAGTGAATATCCGAGACCAGGGTAATCTCCCGGCCGTCGTCGGCATGAGCGGTGACCCGCAGGTTGTCAACGGCGACCGTCGGTGTTGCGGTGTGCGGCATAATATTCATGCGGTCCCCTTAGCCAGCGTTGCCATCGGGCGCATCGCCTGCAGGCTGTCGATAAACAGGTTGGCACCGATGGTCAGGCTGGCAATCGCCACCGCTGGCATCAGCACCGCCGGTGAGCCGTCAAACAGGCCCTGTAGATTTTCACGCACCAGCGTGCCCCAGTCGGCGTATGGCGGCTGTACGCCGAGGCCGAGGAAGCTCAGGCCGCTGAGCAGCAGCACGATATAGACAAAGCGCAGGCCGAAGTCGGTGAGCATCGGGTG
Organism: Erwinia sp. B116; assembly: GCF_002865965.1. Classification (NCBI taxonomy): domain Bacteria; kingdom Pseudomonadati; phylum Pseudomonadota; class Gammaproteobacteria; order Enterobacterales; family Erwiniaceae; genus Erwinia; species Erwinia sp. B116. Next base: position 11,917 of record NZ_JRZZ01000046.1, on the reverse strand, counting down.
CAGCATATTCGGCAGAATATCGTGGATCGCCACGTAGAGGCGGCTCTCGCCGCGCAGCCGTGACGCCTGCACGTAGTCCATTGACCGCAGGCTGGAGGCCATGGCGTAGGCGATACGATAGGCACCCGGCCAGTAGGTAAACACGGCGGTGATAATCAGCATCGGCAGCGAGGAGCCAAACACCGCGACGATCATCAGCGCCAGAATTTTCCCCGGCAGTACCAGCATCGCGTCGTTAATCCGCCCCAGCACCTCTTCCAGCCAGCGGCCGGCCACCGCCGCCAGCAGCGCCAGCAGCGTACCGACCAGGCTTGCCAGGATCGCCGCGGTCAGCGCCAGGCCAATCGAGTAGCGCGCACCGTAGAGGATGCGGCTGAAAATATCGCGGCCGAGGTAGTCGGTGCCGAACCAGAACTCGCGGCTGAACGAGCCGAACATCGGGCCGGCACCGATGTCCTCCAGATTGTGCGGCGCCAGCGCGGTGCCAAACACCGCCATCAGGATCCAGAACAGGGTGATCAGCAGGCCGCAACGGCCGCTGACGTTGAGAGATTGAAAGAAGCGCCACGGTAGCGTCAGTGTATTCATCAGCCCCTCCACTTAGGATTAAATGCAATGGTCAGCACGTCCGCCGCCAGTAACAGGGTCAGGTAGCAGGCGGCGAAGAACATCACGCACATCTGCACCACCGGCAGATCGCGGTTGCTCACCGCATCCACCAGCTGGCTGGCCACGCCCGGATAGCTGAAGATACTTTCGATAATGATCACCCCGCCAAACAGGTATGAGAGGCTGAGTGAGATGGCGTTGGCAATCGGCCCGACCGCGTTCGGCAGCGCGTGGCGCAGCATCGCGCGCAGCGGACTGACGCCTTTAAGCAGGGTCATTTCCAGATACGGGCTGTCCATCTGGTTGACGATAGCGGCGCGCGTCATGCGCGCCATCTGGGCAATAATCACGCAGCACAGGGTCATCACCGGCAGCGCAAAGGTGCGCAGGAAGCCGAGGAAGTCCTGATGGGTGGAGCCGAGCGACATCGCCGGCACCCACTGCAGCTTAACGGCGAAGATCAGCACCGCCACGGTGGCAATCAGGAATTCCGGCACCGCCACCACCGCCATGGTGCTGACCACCAGCGCGCGGTCGAGGAAGGAGCCGCGCTTCATGGCGGCGGTGATGCCGATGGCCAGCGCCAGCGGTACCGACACCAGGGTGGTGGTAACGGCCAGCTGGAAGGTGGCCGGAATGCGCTGGGAGACCAGCTGCGACACCGGCACGTTGCTGGCGAAGGAGGTACCAAAATCGCCCTGAACCATACCGGCCAGCCAGCTGACGTAACGTACGAGCAGCGGCTGATCCAGTCCCAGCTGCTGGCGCAGTGCCGCCACCGTTTCCGGGGTGGCTGACTGGCCAAGGATCATCTGCGCCGCATCGCCCGGCAGCAGGCTGGTGATAAAGAACACCAGCGCCGAGACGATGAAGAGCGTAAGTAAACCCGACCCTATACGCCGGAGTATCAGTTTGAGTATGTACCTGTTCATCGCCGTTCTCCTGCTTATGCAGCCAACCAGGCAAACTCGTGGAAACGATAGCCCATCATCATGCCAGACGGCCAGGCTTCCACCCCTTTCACTTTCTTACTACAGCCGTCCATCGAGCTGATGAAGGCCGGGATCAGCGTGCCGCAGTTGTCGTAGACCAGCTTCTGCATATCGCCGTACATCTGCTTGCGTTTGCCCTGGTCGCTTTCGCCACGGGCGGCGGCCACCAGCTGATCGAACTGCTCGTTTTTCCAGCCGGACTCGTTCCACGGCGCGGTGGAGAGATAGAACTGGGAGAACAGCATATCCAGCGTCGGGCGCGGGTTGACCGAGCCGTAGCCGATCGGATCTTTCATCCAGTGTGCTGACCAGTAACCGTCGTACGGCACGCGGCGCACCGCGACGTTGAGGCCGGCCGACCGGGCGATCTGCTGTACCAGCTGGCCGCCTTCCACCGCACCTTCAATGTTTGGCGTGGTGATGATTTCGATTTTCGCCCCGGCCATATTGGCCTTCTTGATGTGGAATTTGGCTTTGTCGAGATCCAGCGGGCGCTGCGGCAGATCCTTGTTGAACATCGGGTGCCACGGCGGAACCGGGGTATCGTTACCGATATCACCAAAGCCCTGCAGCACGGTTTTAACGATCAGCTCACGCGGCTGCAGGTACTTCATCGCCAGCACGAAATCGGCGTTATTGCCCGGCGCACGGTCGGTACGGATAATCAGGTCGCTGTACATGCCGGACTTGCTCTCCAGCACGTTGAACTGGCCGTTCTTACGCAGGCGGTTGACGTCACCGGCGGAGAGCGTGGAGACCATCTGCAGGTCGCCGGACATCAGCGCGTTGACGCGGGCGGCCGGGTCGGTCACGCCCATCAGCTCCACTTCGTCGAGGCGCGGCAGGCCCGGCTTCCAGTAGTTTTTGTTTTTGGTGCCGACGGTGCGCACGCCCGGCTGGAACTCTTTCAGCACAAACGGACCGGTGCCGATCGCCTTGCTGAAGTCTTTGGTGCCGTCCGGTACGATCAGGAAGGCGCTGGTGGCGAGCAGCGACGGCAGGTCGAAGTTCGGCTGGGTCAGCGTCAGGGTCAGCTCGCCGTCACTTACCGCCTTGATATCGGCAATCTGGCTGGCCAGGGTAATGGCGGTGGAGGCCACGGCCGGATCTTTATGGCGGTTCAGCGAGTAGATCACGTCGGCGGCGGTCAGCGCCTTGCCGTTGTGGAAGGTGACGCCGGAACGCAGCTTCACCTGCCAGGTCTTACCGTCGCTGCTCTCAATCGATTCGGCCAGCGCGGGCTGCGCCTTCAGCTCTTTATCCAGCTCGGTCAGGCCGCTGTAGAACATAAACTGGCGGCAGTAGTCGCCGCTGTTGCTGCCGCGCGCCGGGTCCAGCGTGTCGGTGGCAGAGGCGTTGGCCACCGCCGCGCGCAGCTTGCCGCCCATTACCGGGGTTTCAGCGGCGAAGCTGAACTCCGGGAAGCCGATCAGGCCGGTGCTCATCACCGCGCCGGCCGACAGCAGTTTCATCATCCCGCGGCGGGTAATGGCCACGTCCGTGATGGCCTGGGTTATGGTCGGGTTAGCCTGGCTAAATTCTTTACGAAATTTACTCATCTGTGCACCCTCAAGTCGTTGTGTTTTTGTACCCTGGCAAATTCAGGCTGCGGCCAACGCCGCAGCACGAAGCATGACGGGTTGTTATGAAAAGCGATCCTTCGCCTTGTAGTACAGTCCGGCCACCGGCAGGAACCAGGGTTTCCCGAAGTAACCGGGAACCGCCGGCCAGCTGCTGCGCTGCCACGGATTATCGTTCGCTTTTTCGGTCAGCAAATCGGCCATCACCCGGCCCATCCACACCGACATCTGGGTGCCGTGCCCGCTGTAGCCCAGCGAGTAGAACACGCCATCCTGCTCGCCGGCGTGCGGCAGGCGGTCGGCGGTCATATCCACCAGCCCGCCCCAGCAGTAGTCGATGCTGACGTTGCCGAGATTGGGGAACATCTTCTGCATACCGGCCTTCAGCACGTCGCCGCTTTTAGCATCCGAGGTCGGGCTGCTGATGGCGAAGCGTGCGCGGCCGCCGAACACCAGACGCCGGTCGGCGGTGGTGCGCATGTAGTTGCCGAGGTTCAGCGAGGTGACGTAGGTGCGGTCTCCGGGCAGCATACGCTGCAGCACCCGCTCTTCCAGCGGCTCGGTGACCACCACAAAGCTGCCCACCGGAATAATGCGGCGCTGGAACCACTCAAACGGGCCGACGTTGGAGCAGCCGGTGGCCATCAGCACCTTCTCGGCGGTAATGGTGCCGCGGGCGGTGATCACCTGGTGACGGTGGCCGTTCAGCCGCGTCAGGCCGGTAACCGCCGTCTGTGGATAGATTTTCGCCCCGACGCGGGCGGCGGCGTTGGCGAGGCCGACGCCGAACTTGCCCATATGCATCTGGCCGCCGTGACGTTGTAACAAACCGCCGTGGAAGTCCGGTGAGTCGATCTCCCGCGCCACCTCTTCCCGGCTCAGCACTTCCACGTCCGGGTCAACATGGCGCTTCATCATTTCGCAGGCGGCGACCAGCGACGGCAGGTGGGAGGCCTTGCTGGCCAGCTTCAGCTTGCCGCAGCGGCGGAAGTCGCAGTCGATCTGCTCGCTGGCGACCAACCCCTGCACGTAGTCCACCGCGCCGGCGAACGCCCGGTAGTAGCGGGTAGCCTGCTCAACGCCCTGGCTTTCGACCAGCGCCGAGAAGTTCTGCGCCACGCCGGTGTTGCAGTGGCCGCCGTTGCGGCCGGAGGCCTGGCTCATCACCTCGCCCGCTTCCAGCACCACCACGCTGACGCCGCTGCGCGCCAGGCTCAGCGCCGCCGAGATCCCGGTAAAGCCGCCGCCGATCACCACCACGTCGGCGCTGGCCGGTAAATCGCCGCCTGCCGCACCGGTGAACGCCGGTGCCGTTGCCTGCCAGAATGATTCGAGTTTCATCGCCTGCTCCTCTGCGCCTTACAGGCCAACCACGCCCGGAAGACCGCCAATATCGCGGATTTCGGTGTACTCATAGGCCGGGTTAGCCGGGCCGTGACCGCGGTTTACAAATACCTTATGTTTGATGCCAAGGTCATAGGCGGTCATCAGGTCATAGCGCAGGCTGCTGGAGACGTGCAGGATCTCTTCCGGGCCGCAGTTCAGCTTGTTGAGCATGTACTCAAAGCCCTTCATCTGCGGCTTGTAAGCCCCGACCTCTTCGGCGGTGATGGTCATATGGATCGGTGCGCCAAGACGCGGGATATGGTGCTGGATCAGCTCGTCGGTGGAGTTGGTCAGCAGCACCAACGGGATCTCTTTGGCCACGATGCTCAGTCCGGCCGGCACGTCCGGGTGCGGGCCCCAGGTTTTGCAGGCTTCCATCACCGCCGCGCAGTCGGCTTCGGTGCACTCCACGCCCCACTTGTTACAGGTGCGGTACAGCGCACCGGCCACCACCAGCGGGTAGAGTTTGAAGGCACCGAGCACTTCATCCATACGGTAGTTAGAGAAATCGTCGGTAAACGCCCTCATCTGCTCCGGCGCGACGCGATCGGCAAAGATGGTGGCGGCGGCGCCGGCCATATCAAAGTTAATCAGCGTGCCGTAACAGTCGAAGGTGATGAATTTCGGTTTAAACACAGCCATTGCGTTACCTCTGGAGAGTTCGTTACAGGGAGAAAATCAGAAATCGATCAGCACGCTCTTATAGCGCTGGCAGGCTTCAAACGCCTGACGACCGAGGTCTTTGCCAATACCGGAGCCGTTAAAGCCGCCAGTGGGGATGATGAAATCGCCGGAGCGACCGTAACGGTTGATCCATACCGTGCCCGCCGCGATGCCGCGCATCGCCCGCAGCGCGCGGTCAATATTTTTGGTGTGCACCCCGGCGCACAGGCCGTAAGTGGGGTGTGAGGCCAGCGCCAGCCCTTCGGCTTCATCGTCGAAGATCTGCACGGTCAGCACCGGGCCAAAGATCTCCTCCTGCACCGCCGGATTATCCTGCTCCAGACCCGCCAGCAGCGTCGGCTGCCAGAAGTAGCCTTCGCCGGTGTCGGCAAAGCGGCCGCCGCCGACCAGCACTTCCGCCCCCTGCGCCCGGGCGCTGGCGATCACCGACTCGACCTTGCAGGCCTGGCGGCTGTCGATCATCGGCGCATAGCGGCTGCTTTCGTCCCAGGTGACGCCGGGGCGGAAGCTCTGGCACAGGGTGATCAGCTTCGCGATCAGCACATCGGCAATGCCGCGCTGGACGATCAGCCGGGTGCCGGCCACGCAGGCCTGGCCGCCGTTGGCGGTGAAGCCGCGCAGGATGCGCCCGGCCACTTCATCCAGATCGCCGGCGTCGTCAAATACCAGCTGCGGGCTTTTACCGCCCAGCTCCAGCGTTACCGGCTTCATGCCGTTAAACGCCGCGTCGCTCATAATGCGTGCGCCGGTGGCGGTGGAGCCGGTAAAGGAGACCTTGCGTACCAGCGGATGGGCCACCAGCGCGCTGCCGGTGACCGCCCCGCCGCCCTGCACGATGTTCAGCACCCCGGCAGGCAGCCCGGCCTGCAGCGCCAGTTCGGCCAGCCGCACGGTGGAGAACGGTGTCAGTTCGGAAGGTTTCAGCACCACGGCATTACCTGCCGCCAGCGCCGGGCCACATTTCCACGAGGCCATCGACAGCGGGAAGTTCCACGGGGTGATGGCCCCGATCACGCCGTACGGCTCCGGCACCAGCATGCCGAGGCTGGCGTCGCGGGTTGGCAGCACGTCGCCGCTGAATTTGTCGGCGCATTCGGCGTAGAAGCGGATCGCTTCGGCGGTGAACGGGATTTCGTGGTTGACCACGTCGTGGATCGGCCGGGTGGAGCCCAGCGATTCCAGCTGCGCCAGCTGCGGGTCGGCGACGATCAGGTCGGCCCAGCGCCGCAGTACCGCGCCGCGCTGGCGCGGCGGGCAGCTGGCCCAGCCGCTTTCACGCACCGCGCGATCCGCCACGCTGACCGCTTCATCAACCAGCTCGCGGCTGGCTTCAGTCATCTCTCCCGCCAGCAGACCATCGGAAGGCCGGTTAACCGCCAGCCGATCGCCGCTGCCGGCAACGTGCTGACCGTTGATATAATGCCCTGCGGGTAAGGCGATGTTTTCCGGTTTAAAACTCAGCATTTCGGCTTCCTCTGGCTCTGCTAATAAACAACCCGCTTGCCTGGGTTATTCGTAATTGTTTTAAGTAATGCAGAAAGTATGCCAGCCGTGGAAAAAATAATAATGCGTAGAAAGCAGCCCAAAAAAATTTTGTGCCGTAATGGTAGGCCTTTTTTGACAGATAAACCGACTGCTTAAATAGATGATTTACATCACAAAATAAACGCACCAGCATGGTGAAACTGGTACTAAACCTGCACCAGCGTGGCGCACCACAATAATGGAAAAATAGTTAAGTTGCGGGTTTTTCAGGCAAAAAAAAGCCTGCCCGTTTCGGGGGCAGGCTTTTTTTTGAAGATTAAAACGTTATTTACAGGCTGCCAAAGTGGAAGGCTTTTGATTCCAGGTATTCGTCAATGCCGTAATGCGAGCCTTCGCGACCGATGCCGGAGAGTTTTATGCCGCCAAACGGCGACTCGACCAGCGATACCGATCCGGTGTTGAAGCCGACCATGCCAAACTCCAGCGCTTCGCCGACCCGCCAGGCGCGGCGGATGTCCTCGGTAAAGAAGTAGGAGCCGAGGCCAAACGGCGTGTCGTTGGCAATGTCGATGGCCTGCTCTTCGGTATCAAAGATAAACAGCGGTGCCACCGGGCCGAAGGTCTCTTCATGGGCGATGCGCATCGCCGGGGTGACGTCGGTCAGCACCGTTGGCGTGACAAAGGTGCCGGGGCTGCTGCTGGTGCCGCCGGTCAGCACCCGTGCGCCGTGTTTTACCGCGTCTTCAATGTGCGCGTTAACCTTCTCCACCGCCGCCGGGTTGATCAGCGGGCCGATGGTGCTGCCCGCGCTGAAGCCGTCGCCGACCTTGAGTTTCGCCACTTCTTCCAGCAGGCGTTCGGCAAAGCGTGGATAGATGCCGCGCTGCACGAGGATGCGGTTGGCGCAGACGCAGGTCTGGCCGGCGTTACGGAATTTGCTCATCATCACGCCGGGGATGGCGATGTCGAGGTCGGCGTCGTCAAAGACGATCAGCGGGGCGTTGCCGCCGAGTTCGAGGCTGAGGCGTTTGATGCTGTCGGCGCTCTGCTGCATCAGCAGCTGGCCGACGCGGGTGGAGCCGGTGAAGGAGATTTTGCGCACGGTGCGGCTGGCGGTAAGGGTTTCGCCAATCTCTTTCGGCAGGCCGGTGACCACCTGCAGTACCCCGGCCGGGATGCCGGCGCGCTGTGCCAGTTCGACCAGCGCCAGCGCCGAGAGCGGCGTGAGTTCAGAAGGTTTGACGATAATCGGGCAGCCGGCGGCCAGCGCCGGGGCCACTTTGCGGGTGATCATCGCAATCGGGAAGTTCCACGGGGTGATGGCTGCCGCGACGCCGACCGGCTGTTTGAGGACGAGGATGCGGCGGTCGCCGGACGGTGCCGGGATGGTGTCGCCGTAGATGCGGCGCGCTTCTTCGGCGAACCATTTGACGAATCCGGCACCGTAGGTCACTTCACCTTTCGCTTCCGCCAGCGGTTTGCCCTGTTCGGCGGTCATGATCGCCGCGAGGTCGTCGCCGTTGTCGAGGATCAGCTGGTACCATTTTTCCAGCAGCTGAGCGCGTTCGGCGTTAGGGGTTTTGGCCCAGCTTTTACGCGCGGCGTCGGCAAAGGCGATGGCCTGTTCGGTTTCCGCGGCGCCGAGCGCCGGGATGGTGGCCAGCACCTCATTGGTTGACGGGTTGATGACCGGCAGGGTTTCACCGTTGATAGCATTTTGCCAGCGGCCGGCGAAGTAGGCCTGCTGGCGCAGCAGGGTTGGGTCCTGTAAGCGGGTTAACGGCATGAGTTTCTCCTTGAGGGTGAGCTGCGGGTTAGCGCGCAGCAAAGGCACGATTTCGGCGGCAATAAGCGCGATGCCACCACTGTAGCGGAGTGGCGGCGGCGGATGCTGCGCTATCGGTGTGGGGGATACGCTGGCGGCAGGGTTTTGTGACGGGAAACGAAATTTTATGCCGTGGGGGCTTTAGTGGCCGATCGCTTTACGTTCTGAGGCCTGATTTATCAGGGTGTGGCTTTGGGGCTGGGTCGCTTCAGGTTTCGGTGCCCGGCTAATCGGGGCGTGGCTTCGGGGCCGCTGGTCGCTTCAGGTTTCGGTGCCTGGCTAATCGGGGCGTGGCTTTGCGGCCGCTGGTCGCTTTAGGTTCCGGTGCCCGGCTAATCAGGGTGTGGCTTTGGGGCCGCTGGTCGCTTCAGGTTTCGGTGCCCGGCTAATCGGGGTTTATCCGGATCGCGGACACGCCAGTAACGTCCCTGGGCTCTGCCGGGCAAGTCCCTGTGCCCGAAGGTCCGCTAACCCGGATAAACCCCGATTGCCTGCTATTTTCTGCGTCGCTGTTTTAAAACCAAAAAAAAATCAAATCAAACTAAATCAGACAGCTTCCACGACTTAGTCTTCAGTATCCTGCCGAAAACGATGCCCTTTACAGCAACGCAGTAGCTGACAGGGAGGCCGCGGGCGAAAAGGTTAGCCGGGCGTGCGGCGCAGGGAGCGCCGCCCGAGCTTACATGGACGTACTTGCAGCGTCCCGGCGTTCTTTTCGCCCGGGGCCGAACCCGTCACCAGAGCGAAAAGCTACGCCCTTAAACAGCAACGCAACAGCCAACAGGGAGGCCGCGGGCGAAAAGGTTTGCGAGGCATAAGCCGCAGGGATGCGGCCTGGCCCGTCGATGACTTAAATCTGATAATCGATCACCGGTTCTTCTTCTTCCAGCGACAGCGCCTGGCGCTTAATCTCTTCCAGCGACAGATTGGCGTTGCACAGCTCAAGGAACTGCCAGACGTAGTTGCGCTGCAGCTGGCCACGCTTCAGCCCCAGCCACACCGTGTTCGGCTCAAACAGATGGCGCGCCTCCAGCCGGGTCAGCGGTGAGTGTTCGTCCAGCTGGCAGGCCTGGTCGGCCAGAACCCCTACTCCCAGTCCCAGCTCGACGTAGGTTTTCACCACGTCGGAATCCTGCGCGCTCAGCACAAAATCCGGCTTCAGGCTGGCGGCATGAAACGCCCGGTCCACTTTGGAGCGCCCGGTAATGCCCTGGCGATAGGTGATCAGCGGATAGCGGCTCAGCGTAGCCAGGCTCACAGGCTGGTGCTGCTCCAGCTCATGTCCTTTCGGCACCAGCAGCGCATGGTGCCAGCTGAACCACGGGAAGGCGGCCAGCGCCGGATTATTGACCACCTGCTCGCTGGCGATGCCGATATCGGCCTCACCGGCCACCAGCATGGAGACGATCTCCTGCGGTGAACCCTGGTTCAGCTCCAGCCGCACATTGGGGTAAAGCGCACGGAACGCCTTAATCACCTTCGGCAGGCTGTAACGCGCCTGGGTGTGGGTGGTGGCGATGGTCAGCACACCGCTCGACTCGTTGGTGAAGACGTCGGCCAGGCGGCGCACTTTGCCGGCCTCATCAAGAATGCGTTCGGCAATGGTTAATAACGCCTTACCCGGTTCGGTCATGCCCAGCAGGCGTTTGCCGCGACGGATAAAGATCTCCACGCCCAGCTCATCTTCTAAATCGCGAATATGGCGGCTGACCCCGGACTGGGAGGTAAACAGCGCGTTTGCCACTTCGGTGAGATTGAACTCGCAGCGTGCTGCTTCTTTAATGATTTTAAGTTGCTGAAAATTCACGCGCGTTGCTCCCTCTGTTATCTGTTGGTTTACCTCATGTTAAGGATGCACATTGATAGCAACAAATAATAAAAAGAGGTTTTATATGCCTTTTGGTGATAAGAGGGGGAAGTGAGGCGCGCGGTGGCGCGCCCGGCACGGCGGATTAACCTACCAGCATCAGCTCGCGCTCTTCCGCTAACGGCTGGTTTATCAGTGACAGCAAAATGGTTTTTACCGCCTGGGCGGATGGCGACAGCGGCTGACGCGCAGAGACGTTGAGCGACAACGGCAGATTCAGCGACGGGCTGCCGATACGGGCCATCCACGCGTTGGTGCTGCTGACCAGCGAACGGGCCGCGGATTCCGGCAGCACGGTAACGCCCATTCCGCTGGAAACCGCGGCGGTCAGGGTGGCGATCGATTCGATTTCACCGATGATGCGTGCGCTGAGGCGGCGCAGCGAGAAGGCTTCATCAACGCGTTTACGTACCGCACTGTAGTCGCGCGGCAGGAACAGGTTCATCTGCGCCACGTCGGCAAGATCGACGTTGCTGCCAGGGCATGCGTCGGTGCCAACCAGGTACAGCTCCTCTTTCATCAGCGGCACGCTGGTGATCCCCGCAGTTGGGGTGCGATCGTAGAGCACCGCCATATCCAGCTGGCCATTCATCAGTTTCTCATTCAGCGATGCGCCGCTGTTTTCGTGCAGATAGACCAGTACTTCCGGGAACTGTTCACGCACGGTCTGCAGCAGCGGCATGGTCAGCGAGGAGGCGGCGGTGCCTGGCGCAAGGCCAATGGCGACCTGGCCGCTGAGCACCTGACCTGCGTTGATGACCGCCATCTGAGCCTGTTCGCACTGGCGCAGGATGGTACGGGCATGGGAGTAGAGAATTTTACCGGCTTCAGTTGGCGTAACGCCGCGTTTGGTACGGATCAACAGTTGCTGGTCCAGCTCGTTTTCCAGCGTCGCCACCTGCTGGCTGAGCGCGGGTTGAGCAATATGCAGCACTTCCGCTGCCTGGGTCAGGCTGCCGATATCGACGATTTTCACAAAATATTTCAGTCGTCTTAAGTTCATGTTGCCTCCGTCCGGTGTGCCGGTTGCCAGTTGCGCTGGCGGTTATAAGTTTTCACTCTGACCGGGGAGGTATTGCAAGGGGTGTGCCAGGAATTACCTGGCTGACATAAGAATAGGATTAAGTACTTATCCTTATGATATATTTAACGTTAATTTATTAAAGTAAATAAGCCTTAATTTCCGGTCATAACTTTTTCATCGGCAATACCCGTGATATTGCACACCGGTGGTGCATCATTTGCCTTCGTGCTGTGCAGTAACATTCAGTGGGCAGGGTCGCTTCAGGTTCCGGTGCCTCGCCTGTCAGGGCGTGGCTTTGGGGACGCTGGTCGCTTCGGGTTCCGGTGCCTGGCATGTCAGGGTGTGGCTTTGGGGCCGCTGGGCGCTTCAGGTTTTGGTGCCTGGCATGTCAGGGAGTGGCTTTTGGGCCGGGTCGCTTCAGGTTTTGGTGCCCGGCTAATCGGGGTTTATCCGGAACGCGGACAC
>NZ_JRZZ01000045.1:0-25568 GCF_002865965.1 Erwinia sp. B116 | reverse complement strand
CCTGCCTGCCTGCCTGCCTGCCTGCCTGCCTGCCTGCCTGCCTGCCTGCCTGCCTGCCTGCCTGCCTGCCTGCCGGGCAGCTTATGCTGCATTTCTGTTAAAAAACCGCCGTTGGCACGATGATTGCAAAATATTTCTGTAGAAACGCACGCTGGCCTGGCATCCGCCTGCGGTGAAAGACTTTTTGCCTCATCAGAGTGCAGGTGATGCACCATTTTTGAGCAGTCGATCTTTTTTCGCCCCCGAGTGGTGCGGCATGCCTCGCAAATACACAAAGAATTCATATCAAGCCGTTAACATTCGGCTATGTTATGGAGGAACAGCGCGCGTTAACGCTGGAATAAAAACAGATAAACAGCAGAAACACACACATCACGTCGGCGCTACAGGCGCCAAAAACCACACAGGAGCAGGAACATGACATTACGGAAACTGGCACTTTGCCTTGCACTGGCTGGCGTCACCTCAGGCGTTGCTTACGCAGAGGATGCTGCACCGGCTGCCCAGGGTGCCACGCTGGACAAAATTGCCAAAAACGGCGTTGTCGTTGTCGGCCACCGTGAATCCTCCGTCCCGTTCTCTTACTACGATAACCAGCGTAACGTCGTCGGCTATTCACAGGCTTACTCTGACGCTATCGTTGCCGCGATCAAGAAGCAGCTGAACAAACCGGACCTGCAGGTTAAATTCCTGCCGATCACCTCGCAGAACCGTATTCCACTGCTGCAGAACGGCACCTACGATTTCGAATGTGGCTCCACCACTAACAACCTGGAGCGCCAGAAGCAGGCGTCCTTCTCTAACAGCATCTTTGTGGTCGGCACCCGTCTGCTGGTGAAGAAAGGCGGCCCGGTTAAAGATTTCGCCGACCTGAAAGGCAAAACGGTGGTGGTCACTTCAGGTACCACCTCTGAGATCCTACTGAACAAGATGAACGATGAGCAGAAGCTGAATATGCGCATCATCAGCGCCAAAGACCACGGTGACTCATTCCGTACCCTGGAGAGCGGCCGCGCCGTGGCATTTATGATGGATGACGCCCTGCTGGCGGGTGAACGTGCGAAAGCCAAAAAGCCGTCAGACTGGGAGATCCTCGGTACGCCACAGTCGCATGAAGCCTACGGCTGTATGCTGCGTAAAGACGATGCGGACTTCAAAAAACTGCTGGATACCACCATCGCCCAGGAGCAGACCTCCGGTGAAGCCGCTAAGTGGTTCGATCGCTGGTTCAAGCAGCCTATCCCACCGAAAAACATGACGATGGACTTCGAACTGTCCGACGACATGAAGGCACTGTTTAAAGCCCCTAACGACAAGGCAATGAATTAATAATGACAACACGCCTGCACGGTGTTCCTGTTGCGTTACGCAGAGGGTCATCAGCCAGGCTAAAAGGGCGGCACTGCTGCCCTACGATTGCTGAACACAGGCCCGGACAGACCCAGCCCGGCTGATATGGCGGACGCCATACGGTCGGGCGAAGGTAGTCACCGGTCGTTCCCCGGTGGTTACGCAAGGGCCTTTCATCAATCTTCAGGGTAGCGGTCGCTACCCTTTTTTTACCGGAGTCTTTTATGTCTATCGATTGGAACTGGGGGATCTTCCTGCAACAGGCCCCCTTCGGCAACACCACCTATCTCGGCTGGCTGTGGTCTGGTTTTCAGGTCACCATTGCCGTCTCCGTATGTGCCTGGATTATCGCGCTGCTGGTCGGTTCACTGTTCGGCATCCTGCGCACCGTGCCTAACCGCCTGCTGGCCGCTATCGGCACCTGCTACGTTGAGCTGTTCCGAAACGTCCCGCTGATCGTGCAGTTCTTTATCTGGTACCTGGTGGTGCCGGAGCTGCTGCCGCAAGGGCTGGGCATGTGGTTTAAATCCGAACTCGACCCGAATATTCAGTTCTTTACCTGTTCGGTGCTCTGTCTTGGTCTGTTTACCGCCGCCCGCGTCTGCGAGCAGGTACGTGCCGCGATCCAGTCGCTGCCCTACGGCCAGAAAAATGCCGGGCTGGCGATGGGGCTGACGCTGCCGCAAACCTACCGCTACGTGCTGCTGCCTAACGCCTACCGGGTGATCGTGCCGCCGATGACCTCCGAGATGCTGAACCTGGTGAAAAACTCCGCCATCGCCTCGACCATCGGTCTGGTGGATATGGCGGCCCAGGCCAACAAGCTGCTGGACTATTCGGCCCACGCCTATGAGTCATTTACCGCCATCACGCTCGCCTATATCGCGATTAACGCGGTGATCATGCTGTTGATGAGTCTGGTCGAACGCAAAGTTCGTCTGCCGGGGGGCAAATAATGTATCAATTTGACTGGAGTACTATCGTACCCAACCTGCCTTACCTGTGGGACGGGATGCTCGTTACCCTGAAGATTACCGTCACCGCGGTGATTTTCGGTATCGTCTGGGGCACCCTGCTGGCGGTGATGCGCCTTTCCAGCTTTAAACCGATCAGCTGGTTCGCCCGCCTGTACGTCAACCTGTTCCGCTCGGTGCCGCTGGTGATGGTGCTGCTGTGGTTCTATCTGGTGGTGCCAAGCTTCCTGCAGCAGGTGCTGGGGCTGTCGCCGAAGACCGATATTCGTCTGATCTCGGCGATGGTGGCCTTCTCGCTGTTTGAAGCCGCCTACTACTCCGAAATTATTCGTGCCGGCATCCTCAGCATCGCCCGCGGTCAGGGTAACGCCGCGCTGGCGCTGGGCATGACCCAGTGGCAGTCGATGCAGCTGGTGATCCTGCCGCAGGCGTTCCGCGCCATGGTGCCGCTGCTGCTCACCCAGGGCATCGTGCTGTTCCAGGATACCTCGCTGGTCTACGTGCTCAGCCTGGCGGACTTCTTCCGTACCGCCGACACCATCGGCATCAATAACGGTACAGAGATCGAAATGGTGCTGTTTGCCGGCGCAATCTACTTTGTTATCAGCCTTAGCGCTTCGCTGCTGGTCAGCCATTTAAAGAAAAAAAGGACGGCATAAATGATTTCCCTGAAAAATGTTTCTAAGTGGTATGGTCAATTTCAGGTGCTGACCGACTGCTCGACCGAAGTGAAAAAAGGCGAAGTGGTGGTGGTGTGCGGCCCGTCCGGCTCCGGCAAATCCACCCTGATCAAAACCGTTAACGGCCTGGAGCCGGTGCAGCAGGGCACCATTGAAGTCGACGGCACCGCCGTCAACGACAAGCGCACCAATCTGGCGAAGCTGCGCTCGCGGGTCGGCATGGTGTTTCAGCACTTTGAGCTGTTCCCGCATATATCCATCGTCGACAACCTGACGCTGGCGCAGGTCAAGGTATTAAAGCGTAATAAAGAAGAGGCAAAGCAGAAGGGGCTGAAGCTGCTGGAGCGCGTTGGCCTTGCCGCGCACGCCAACAAATTCCCCGGCCAGCTCTCCGGCGGCCAGCAGCAGCGCGTGGCGATTGCCCGCGCGCTGTGCATGGATCCGATCGCTATCCTGTTTGATGAGCCGACCTCGGCGCTCGATCCGGAGATGATCAACGAGGTGCTCGACGTAATGGTCGAACTGGCCAACGAAGGTATGACCATGATGGTGGTAACCCACGAAATGGGCTTTGCCCGCAAGGTGGCCAACCGGGTGATCTTTATGGACGAGGGTAAAATCGTTGAGGACTCACCGAAAGATGAGTTCTTTAACAACCCGCAGTCCGAACGGGCGAAAGATTTCCTGGCGAAAATCCTGCATTAAGCCGAAGGATGAGCTTAACATGATGAAATCATAAATCATCTTGTTAGCAGCGATTATGCAGCCGTTTGATAAGCCTGAAATTATCATCATGACTTATCGCATCAACATTCCAGCAGCAGCATCGTTGAACGATGCCGCTGCTGGTTAATCACCCATAACACTATTTCCTCACTCATTTTTATGTTTTTACAGCGTGAGATTTCTTCATAACAGGCTGATAATGCCTGATACAGGTAACCGCATCAGAAATAACAATTCAAACTCCTGAAAAATGTAATTTTCAATCAACATCAAACGTCGATACGTAATAAGCGCCAACAGCGAAAAAAGCACCCTTAGGTGTACTAACAGGCGGGTAAAACATCGATAATATACTTTCATGTAAAACTAAAACCATAATCAAGCCCAATGCCGCGTGACTAATATTTAATCTCATCTACATTTTTGATTGGCCGGGCCTTAGAAAGAGGAAAACAGCCTGAGTCAGGAAGATGCTTTCATCAACGAGGTGATAACCAGGAGGAAATAATGACTGAGCATTTGCAAAAAACTTACACAGGCCTGCGAGCCAGGGAGGTGTTGAGTCAAAACCGGACGTTTGTGAGATGTAACTTTACAGATTGTACATTTGAAAACCTCCTCTTACGTAACAATGAGTTTGAGAACTGCAGTTTTAATGATTGCTCATTTAAACAGATAAGCCACTCATTTCTTAGAATAAATGATGTTATCTTTCGCAACTGTTTCATTCAGGGAACTTCATTTGATAACATATCATTTCCTCACTCGGTTTCTTTTTACAACTGCAGACTTAACCTCGTTGATTTTTTCAATATGGATTTACAGAAAAGCACCTTCAGTAACTGCTCTTTCAGAGAGTGCTCTTTCGCAGATTGTAATCTAAAGAAAAGCAATTTTACGAACTCTCATTTTTCGTATTCTGAGTTTCGTCGCGTAAACCTGAGCTACTGTGACTTCTCTGAAACAGAAGGGCTTGACATCAATCACGAAATAAACACCGTAGTGGGTATTACGTTGCCTCAGGACGCAGCGAATAAGATTCTGAAAAGGATGAAAATCTTCATTGCCGGATGATTTTTTAGTAAGAATTTTTGCTCCATTTGCGTAGGGTTGTGCGCACGCTAAACATCGCAACTCAGATTCAGTGAACGTATCCATCAAATTCTGACAGGGCAACAGCGTTTCTGCCGAAAATGCTGTACTGTCCGCACCGGAACCAGGCCAGCCTGGCTCCGCGTTACCCTTGATCCGTCATTACGGTGAAAACGGCTGACGCACAAACTGATCGTGGCCGCACTCCGGGCAGCGGGTCAGGGTTTCCGGCGTGTAGATCGCGCGGGTAAACTGACACTGCTCACACACCAGATTGCCGAGGCCGACCACTTCTCCGCTCTGGTAAACGCCGTGGTGGTTGAGATCCTGAAACACCTCGCGCCACTCCAGCTGGCTCTTATCGGTAATGTCCGCAAGTTCTTTCCACAGGCTCTGGCTGATCACCCGCATAAATACACTGTCGCTGAGCGGTTGTTCTTCCTCGTAGCTGCGGGCGAACTCCTCCAGGTCGCGGCGCACCGCGCGCGTCACATCATCAATTTCGTGGCGAGTCAGTTCGCCGCGATTCTGCATGCGCTGGCGGGCGCTCTCCACCAGCGCATCAATATCGCGTTCACCACGCTCAAGGCGCGTGGTCAGCGACGACACCAGCTCACGGTAATACTGAGCAACCTTGTTCATAGACTCTCCTTATTGATAACGATGGCGTTTCCTCTCAGTTTAGTCGCTACCTGCCTTTTGCCTTATTTTCACCACCGATTTTGCAGCCCGGCTTCCAGCCTGTAGAGAAATGCCGCCCGTTGGTCCGCTTAGTGTTGTTGGGGCGGGGCGGGATCAGCTATGCTATGCGGATCTGAATGAACACGAAAAAAGTTTCTACAAAGGACTACTGGCCACCATGCAAGAGCAATATCGCCCGGAAGAGATAGAATCCCATGTACAGCAGCACTGGGATGAGCAGCAAACGTTTAAAGTGACCGAAGACGAAGGTAAAGAGAAGTACTACTGCCTCTCGATGCTGCCCTACCCTTCCGGCCGCCTGCATATGGGCCACGTGCGTAACTACACCATCGGCGACGTGATTTCCCGTTACCAGCGCATGCTGGGTAAAAACGTACTGCAGCCAATCGGCTGGGATGCCTTCGGCCTGCCGGCAGAAGGCGCGGCGGTGAAGAACAACACCGCGCCGGCCCCGTGGACCTACGCCAACATCGACTACATGAAGAACCAGCTGAAGCTGCTGGGCTTTGGCTATGACTGGAGCCGCGAGCTGGCCACCTGTCAGCCGGAGTACTACCGCTGGGAACAGTGGTTCTTCACTAAGCTGTATGAGAAAGGCCTGGTCTACAAAAAGACCTCTGCGGTGAACTGGTGCCCGCACGATCTGACCGTGCTGGCCAACGAGCAGGTGATCGACGGCTGCTGCTGGCGCTGCGACACCAAGGTTGAGCGTAAAGAGATCCCGCAGTGGTTTATCAAAATCACCGACTACGCCGACGAACTGCTGAACGACCTGGATACGCTGGAGAGCTGGCCTGAGCAGGTTAAGACCATGCAGCGCAACTGGATTGGCCGCTCTGAAGGGGTGGAAATCGAGTTTAACGTCACCGACAGCGAAGAGACGCTGCGCGTCTACACCACCCGCCCGGACACCTTTATGGGCGTCACCTACCTGGCGGTAGCGGCGGGTCACCCGCTGGCGGCGCAGGCTGCTGCGTCTAACCCGGCGCTGGCCGATTTTATCGCCGAGTGCCGTAACACCAAAGTTGCCGAAGCAGAAATGGCTACTATGGAGAAAAAAGGCATGGCCACCGGCCTGTCGGCGGTGCATCCGCTGACCGGCGAAGCCGTGCCTGTCTGGGTAGCTAACTTCGTGCTGATGGAGTACGGCACCGGTGCGGTAATGGCCGTGCCTGGCCACGACCAGCGCGACTGGGAGTTCGCCACCAAATACGATCTGCAGATCAAGCCGGTGATCCTGGCCGCCGACGGCACTGCCCCGGATCTGAGCGAAGCCGCGATGACCGAGAAAGGCGTACTGTTTAACTCAGGCGAATTCGACGGCCTCTCGTTCGAAGAGGGCTTCAACGCCATCGCCAGTAAACTGGCAGAGAAAGGCGTTGGCGAGCGCAAGGTGAACTACCGCCTGCGCGACTGGGGCGTTTCCCGTCAGCGCTACTGGGGCGCACCGATTCCGATGGTAACCCTGGAAGACGGCACCGTGATGCCAACGCCGGAAGACCAGCTGCCGGTGATCCTGCCGGAAGACGTGGTGATGGACGGCATCAGCAGCCCGATCAAAGCTGACCCGGAGTGGGCGAAGACCACCGTTAACGGCCAGCCGGCGCTGCGTGAGACCGATACCTTCGACACCTTTATGGAGTCCTCCTGGTACTACGCCCGCTACACCTGTCCGGACTTTGATAAAGGCATGCTGGATCCTGCGGCGGCGAACTACTGGCTGCCGGTCGATCAGTACGTCGGCGGCATTGAGCATGCGATTATGCACCTGCTCTACTTCCGCTTCTTCCATAAGTTGCTGCGCGACGCCGGCCTGGTGACCTCTGACGAGCCGGCCAAACGCCTGCTGTGCCAGGGCATGGTCCTGGCTGACGCCTTCTACTACACCGGCACCAGCGGCGAACGTAACTGGGTCTCTCCGGTTGACGTCACCGTTGAGCGCGACGAGAAAGGCCGCATTACCAAAGCCAGCGACGCAGAAGGCCACGAGCTGGTCTACGCCGGCATGAGCAAAATGTCGAAGTCGAAAAACAACGGCATCGACCCGCAGGTGATGGTTGAACGTTACGGCGCGGATACCGTGCGTCTGTTTATGATGTTTGCTTCACCGGCCGATATGACCCTCGAGTGGCAGGAGTCCGGTGTGGAAGGCGCGAACCGCTTTATGAAGCGCGTCTGGCGTCTGGTGTTCGAACATACTGAGAAAGGGGCTACCCAACCGCTGGATGTTGCTACGCTTACTGAAGACCAGCAGGCGCTGCGTCGCGATCTGCATAAAACCATCAGCAAAGTGTCCGATGATATCGGCCGCCGTCAGACCTTTAACACCGCGATCGCGGCGATTATGGAACTGATGAACAAGCTCCTGCGCGCGCCGCAGGAGAGCGAACAGGATCGCGCGCTGATGCAGGAAGCGCTGCTGGCGGTGGTGCGGATGCTGTATCCGTTTACCCCGCACGCCAGCTTTGCCCTGTGGCAGGCGCTGGGCGGTGCTGGTGAGATCGATAACGCTGCATGGCCACAGGCTGATGAAGCGGCGATGGTCGAAGAGTCGGTGCTGGTGGTGGTACAGGTGAATGGCAAGGTGCGCGGCAAAATTACCGTCGCGGCCGATGCCACGCAGGAAGCCGTACAGGCGCGGGCGGCACAGGAGCATCTGGTCGCCAAGTATCTCGACGGCGTGACCGTTCGCAAAGTCATTTACGTCCAGGGCAAGCTGCTGAACCTGGTTGTGGGTTGATGTCAGGAGGAATTGTGCGACATCCGATAGTCTCTCTGCTGTTCACGCTGGCGGTGCTGGTCACCGCCGGCTGTGGTTATCACCTGCGTGGCACCACCTCGGTGCCGCCGGAAATGAAAACGCTGCGGCTGGACACGTCTGACCCTTACGGGCCGCTGGCGCGTTCGGTACGTGAACAACTGCGCCTGAATAACGTGAAGGTGGTTGACGACTCAGACGCGCGGACCGATGTGCCATCACTGCGTCTGCAGGCCGAAAGCATCAGCCGTGATTCTGCCTCGGTTTTCCAGGACGGGAAAACCGCAGAGTACTCGATGATGATGGTGGTAAACGCTCAGGTACTGGTGCCGAATAAAGGCATCTACCCGATCAGCACCACGGTCTATCGCTCATTCTTCGATAACCCGCTGGCCGCGCTGGCAAAAGATTCCGAGCAGCAGATTATCGTCGGTGAGATGCGTACTCTGGCTGCCCAGCAGCTGGTGCGCAAGTTGCTGACGGTGCATGCGGCGGAAAATGACGCCGCGATCAATACGCAGGATCATATCCCGTCGGCGACGGACAAACTGCCGGCGGCCAACGCCGTGACGGACAGTTCTTACAGCCGATGATCAGGATTTACCCTGAACAGCTAGGCGCGCAGCTCCGTGAGGGGCTGCGCGCCTGCTACTTATTGCAAGGTAGCGAGCCGCTGCTGCTGCAGGAAGCCCAGGATGCGATCCGGGCCGCCGCGCAGCAGCAGGGCTTTACCGAACACTTCAGCGTGACGCTGGAAGCGGGCACCGACTGGGATGATATTTTTTCACTCTGCCAGTCGTTAAGCCTGTTTGCCAGCCGCCAGACGCTGCTGCTTATTCTGCCGGATAACGGCCCCACTGCCGCGATGAGCGAGCAGTTACTGACCCTCGGAACCCTGCTGCACCCGGATATTTTGCTGGTGCTGCGCACCGGTAAACTCACCAAAGCCCAGGAGAACAGCGCCTGGTACAAGGCGCTAAGCCAGAACGGCGTGCTGGTGCCCTGCCAGACGCCGGAACAGGCGCAGTTGCCGCGCTGGGTCAGCACCCGTGCAAAAAAGCTGCAGCTGCAGCTGGACGACGCGGCCAACCAGCTGCTCTGTTACTGCTATGAAGGCAATCTGCTGGCGCTGGCGCAGGCGCTGGAGCGGCTGTCGTTGCTGTGGCCGGACGGCAAGCTGACCCTGCCGCGGGTTGAACAGGCGGTAAACGACGCAGCCCATTTCACTCCGTTTCACTGGGTTGATGCGCTGCTGGCCGGCAAGGGCAAACGTTCGCTGCACATCCTGCATCAGATGCGCTCGGAAGAGAGCGAACCGGTGATCCTGCTGCGCACCCTGCAGCGCGATCTGCTGCTGCTGGTCAACCTGCAGCGCCAGCAGGCGCAGACGCCGCTGCGCACGCTGTTCGATCAGCAGCGCGTCTGGCAAAACCGCCGGACGCTGTTCAGCAGCGCGCTGGAACGGCTGTCTGGCACACGGCTGCGCGAGGCGGTGCGGCTGCTGGCACGTATCGAACTGACCCTCAAGCAGGATTACGGCCGTTCGGTGTGGAGCGAGCTGGAAACGCTGTCGCTGCTGCTGTGCAATCCGGCGTTTCCGGCAGGATTTGACGATGTCTGAAGCCCTGCACGCGCTGTTCGGCGGCACCTTTGACCCGATCCACTACGGCCACCTGCGGCCGGTCGAGGCGCTGGCCGCCCAGGTCGGGCTGAGTAAAGTCACACTGCTGCCAAACAACGTGCCGCCGCACCGTCCACAGCCCGAGGCCAGCCCGGCACAGCGCGTGGCGATGGTCAGTCTGGCGATTGCCGGCAACCCGCTGTTCGATCTCGACCTGCGCGAAATGCAGCGCAGCACCCCGTCGTATACCCTTGATACCCTGACCGAGCTGCGCGCCGAGCGCGGCGCGCGGCAGCCGCTGGCGTTTATCGTTGGCCAGGATTCACTGCTAAGCTTACATAAGTGGTACCGCTGGGAGGCACTGCTGTCGGTGTGCCACCTGCTGGTGTGCCAGCGCCCCGGCTACGCTACCCGCATGCCGGATGCGGAAATGCAGCGCTGGCTGGATCAACACCTCGCCGCTGATGCGGCAGAACTGCACAACCGCCCGGCCGGCCGGGTCTTTCTCGCCGACACGCCGCAGATTGCCATTTCCGCCACGGAGATCCGCCAGCGCCGCCATCAGGGCCGTTCAGACCAGGATCTGCTCCCTCAGGCGGTCAGCGACTATATCGATCGCGAGGGTCTGTATCGGAATCCCGCTACGCGTGATACACTGCGCCGCTAATTTTTCGGGCTGCTGCCCGGTTCACCGCTTTTTCCGCCGCCGTGCCAGCGTCATCAGGTCGCGCGCAGGTAAAGAGCCGATACATCATGTTACGGTTATCGTTTTTCACTTCGGTGACAACTGTGCGATAACCCTGCGTACTCAAAATCCCAAGGGGGAACCTTTTGCAAGGTAAAGCACTCCAAGACTTCGTCGTTGATAAAGCTGACGATCTCAAAGCTCAGGACATCGTGATCATCGACGTTCAGGGTAAATCAAGCATCACCGACTGCATGGTGATCTGTACCGGTACGTCTACCCGTCACGTGGTGGCGATTGCCGAAAATGTGGTGCAGGAAGCACGCCAGGCCGGCCTGAAGCCGTTCGGCGTCGACAGCCGTGCCGCCGCTGACTGGGTGGTCGTCGATCTCGGTGAAGTGATCCTGCACGTTATGCAGGAAGAGAGCCGTCAGCTCTACGAACTGGAAAAGCTCTGGAGTTAAGCCGTGAAGCTGCAGCTGGTTGCCGTTGGCACCAAAATGCCCGACTGGGTCCAGACCGGTTTTATGGAATACCTGCGCCGGTTTCCGAAAGATATGCCGTTCGAGCTGGTTGAAGTTCCCGCCGGCAAGCGCGGTAAGAATGCGGATATTAAACGTATTCTGGAAAAAGAGGGCGAACTGATGCTGGCTGCCGCCGGTAAAGGTAACCGCATCGTGACCCTCGATATTCCCGGCCAGCCGTGGGAAACCCCACAGCTCGCCAGCCAGCTGGAGCGCTGGAAGCAGGATGGCCGCGACGTCAGCCTGTTTATCGGCGGCCCGGAAGGCCTGTCACCCGCCTGCAAGGCCGCGGCGGAGCAAAGCTGGTCACTCTCAGCGCTGACCCTGCCCCATCCGCTGGTACGCGTGCTGGTTGCAGAGAGTTTGTATCGTGCATGGAGCATTACTGCGAATCATCCTTATCACCGTGAATAACGGCCAGGACTAACCGGACAGACAAAGCAGCGGATGAAATTACAACGCAACTCTTTTCGTGACTACACCGCCGAGCAAACGCTGTTTGTTCGCCGGGCCATCGTCGCCTTTCTCGGCATCCTGGCCCTGTCCGGCGTGCTGGTGGCTAACCTGTACCACCTGCAAATTGTCCGTTTTGATGATTACAGTACGCGTTCTAACGAAAACCGCATCAAGCTGGTGCCGGTCGCCCCCAGCCGCGGCATTATTTATGATCGTAACGGCATTCCGCTGGCGCTTAACCGCACCATTTACCAGATTGAACTGGTGCCGGAGAAGGTCGATAACCTCAAACAGACGCTGCAGGACCTCAAGCCGATCGTCGATCTGACCGACGAAGATATCGACGCCTTTGAGAAAGAACGCAAGCGTTCGCGCCGTTTCACCTCGATCGCGGTAAAAACCGGCCTTAACGATGTGCAGGTGGCCCGCTTTGCCGTCAACCAGTACCGCTTCCCCGGCGTTGAGGTCAAAGGCTATCAGCGCCGTTACTACCCTTATGGCTCCGCCCTGACCCACGTGCTGGGTTACGTGTCGAAAATCAACGACCGTGACGTTGAACGGCTGGATAAAGAGGGTAAATGGCCTAACTACGCGGCCACCCATGATATCGGCAAGCTGGGCATCGAACGCTATTACGAAGACGTGCTGCACGGTAAGACCGGCTATGAAGAGGTCGAAGTCAACAACCGTGGCCGGGTGATCCGCCAGCTGCATGAGCAGTCGCCGCAGGCCGGGCGTGATATCCATCTGACCATTGACCTTAAGCTGCAACAGTATATTGAAACGCTGCTGGCCGGCAGCCGCGCGGCGGTGGTGGTCACCGATCCGCGCAACGGCGAAGTGCTGGCGATGGTCTCTATGCCGAGCTACGACCCGAACCTGTTTGTCGACGGCATTTCATCAAAGGATTACAACCGTCTGCTGAATGACGAGAACCGGCCGCTGATCAACCGCGCCACCCAGGGGGCCTATCCGCCGGCCTCCACCGTCAAACCCTATATTGCCGTCTCGGCGCTGACCGCGGGGGTGATCACCCGCAATACCAGCCTGTTTGACCCGGGCTGGTGGCAGCTACCGGGTTCGGAGAAGCGCTTCCGCGACTGGAAGCACTGGGGGCACGGCCGCCTGAACATCACCAAATCGCTGGAAGAGTCGGCGGATACCTTCTTCTACCAGGTGGCCTATGATATGGGTATCGACCGCCTGAGCGAGTGGATGAGCAAGTTTGGTTACGGCCACCTGTCGGGCATTGACCTGATCGAGGAGACGCCGGGCAATATGCCGACCCGCGAATGGAAAATGAAGCGCTTTAAAAAGCCGTGGTATCAGGGCGACACCATCCCGGTCGGCATCGGCCAGGGCTACTGGACCGCCACCCCGGTGCAGATGAACAAAGCGCTGATGACGCTGATTAATGACGGTATGGTGAAAACGCCGCACCTGATGATGGACACCATGCAGGGCAGCGTTAAGGTGCCGTGGCGTCAGCCGGTCAGCGCACCGATTGCCGATATTCATAACGGTTACTGGGAGATCGCCAAAGACGGCATGTACGGCGTGGCTAACCGGCCAAACGGCACCGGACGCAAGAGTTTTGAAAATGCGCCCTATAAAATCGCCGCCAAATCCGGTACGGCCCAGGTCTTTGGCCTGAAAGCCAATGAGACCTATAACGCACACAAAATCTCTGAGCGTCTGCGAGACCATAAGCTGATGACCGCCTATGCGCCCTACGAGAACCCGCGGGTTGCCGTGGCGATGATCCTCGAAAACGGCGGCGCGGGGCCGGCGGTCGGCACCATTATGCGCCAGGTCCTCGACCACATCATTCTTGGCGATAACAATACTAACCTGCCCGACGCCGCGCCTGTGCCGCCGGGCTACGAAGGTGAATAACCGGATATGAACGACAGCCACCAGAAACGCTCGATCTGGACCCGTATCCATATCGATCCGCTATTTTGCCTGATTATCGTGGCGCTGCTGGTCTACAGCGCGCTGGTGATGTGGAGCGCCAGCGGCCAGGATCCCGGCATGATGGAGCGTAAAATCGGCCAGATCGCCATGGGCACCATCGTGATGCTGGTGATGGCGCAGATCCCGCCGCGGGTCTATGAAGGCTGGGCGCCC
Organism: Erwinia sp. B116; assembly: GCF_002865965.1. Classification (NCBI taxonomy): domain Bacteria; kingdom Pseudomonadati; phylum Pseudomonadota; class Gammaproteobacteria; order Enterobacterales; family Erwiniaceae; genus Erwinia; species Erwinia sp. B116. Next base: position 11,870 of record NZ_JRZZ01000045.1, on the reverse strand, counting down.
TATCTCTACATCGTCTGCGTCATTTTGCTGATCGCCGTCGACGCCTTCGGCCAGATCAGTAAAGGGGCGCAGCGCTGGCTGGATCTCGGCTTTGTGCGTTTCCAGCCCTCCGAAATTGCCAAAATTGCCGTGCCGCTGATGGTGGCACGCTTTATCAACCGTGACGTCTGCCCGCCGACGCTGAAGAACACCGCCATCGCGCTGGTGCTGATCTTCCTGCCTACGCTGCTGGTGGCGGCGCAGCCAGACCTGGGCACCTCGATCCTGATCGCCGCGTCCGGCCTGTTTGTGCTGTTCCTCTCCGGAATGAGCTGGAAGCTGATCGCCGTCGCCGTGCTGCTGGTCGCCGCCTTTATTCCGATCCTGTGGTTCTTCCTGATGCACGACTACCAGCGCGACCGCGTGATGATGCTGCTGGATCCGGAAAGCGATCCGCTCGGGGCCGGCTATCATATTATTCAGTCGAAGATCGCCATTGGCTCCGGCGGCCTGCGCGGCAAAGGCTGGCTGCACGGCACCCAGTCCCAGCTGGAGTTTCTGCCTGAACGCCATACCGACTTTATTTTCGCCGTACTGGCGGAAGAGCTGGGTCTGGTCGGCTTTATCATTCTGCTGGCACTCTACCTGCTGCTGATCATGCGCGGGCTGATGATGGCCGCACGCGCGCAGACGACTTTTGGCCGGGTGATGGCCGGTGGATTAATGTTGATCTTCTTTGTCTATGTTTTTGTTAATATTGGCATGGTCAGCGGCATTCTGCCGGTGGTAGGGGTTCCGTTGCCGCTGGTCAGCTACGGCGGCTCTGCTCTGATTGTACTGATGGCAGGATTTGGCATCATCATGTCGATTCACACCCATCGTAAACTATTGTCGAAAAGCGTTTAAAGAGGCAGAGAGATGCGTAAGGACTGGCTTTGGATTGCCCTGGCGTCAGCAATGCTGGCAGCCTGTACTAACGACACCCAGCAACAGGCACCGGTTACCCAGCAGCAGGCCTATAACGGCCCGGTGGTGGAGATTGGCGGCGCAGAACCGCACTACGAACCCTTCAATCCGGGCACGCTGCAGGACTACCAGGTCAACGGCAAAAAGTACAAGGTGATCAAAGATCCGGCAAACTTCAGCGAAACCGGCCTTGCCGCCTGGTACGGTGAAGAGGCCAACGGCAGCCGCACCGCCAGCGGCGAAGCGTTTGACGCCAACGCAATGGCCGCCGCGCACCCTACCCTGCCGCTGCCGAGCTACGTGCGCGTCACCAACCTGGCGAATGGCCGGATGATCGTGGTTCGCGTTAACGACCGCGGCCCCTACACGCCGGGGCGGATTATCGATTTGACCCGTGCCGCCGGTGACCGTCTGAATATCTCCAATAACTCGCGGGTGAAGCTGGACTACATCAGCGTTGCGCCGGACGGGACCCTCTTCGGCCCCGGCACCATCGGCACCACGGTCGCCAAACAGAGTTATGCCCTGCCTGCTCGCCCTGACATCAGCGGCGGCCTGACCCCGCTGGGCGCTGGCGCAGCCGCCAGTGGCGGTTACAGCGAAGCACCCTCACTGACCGGCCAGCCCGCTGCCACGCCGGCTTACCAGCCTGCGCCAGCGGCCAGCGCGCAGCCTGCGCTCAGCAACGACAACGTGCGTCCGGTGGACAACAGCACCCTGAACAGCAGCGAATCGCTGGGTGCGCCGGTTAACAGCGGTGGCTTCCTCGGTGCGCCGCAGCCGCTGCGCAACGGCGTGCTGGAGGGCAGTGAGCCGGTTGTCGCCGCCCCGGCAGTAGCGGCGACGGCAGGGGCTTCTGCTGCGGCCTCCACCTCTGCCCCGGCAGCCACCGGCGGTAACTTCGTGGTTCAGGTCGGTGCGCTCAATGACGCCAACCGCGCACGTCAGCTGGCCAGCAGCCTCGGCAAACAGTTTGGCGTTCCCGGCTCGGTCGACGCCCGCGGTAACGTTTATCGTGTTCAGCTGGGCCGCTTCAGCACCCGCCAGCAGGCGGCCGCGCTGCAGCAGCGTCTGGCCTCCGAAGCGCAGCAGCAATCCTTTATCACCGTCGCACCGAACGCAATGTAATGCTGTCACGATCCGCCCGATTTAGGGCGGGTTGTCGCGGCATGATTTTGCTATAGTGAGTCACTTTTTTTAACTTAGCCCAGGATGTAGTCGTTCTTAACATGAGCACTCTGACCCCTTCCCGACTGATCAAACGCCTGACCGTGGCCTCGCTGATCGCACTCAGCCTTAACGTGGTGGCCTACGCGGACGACGTTAACATTAAAACCATGATCCCCGGCGTACCGGAAATCGATGCTGAAGCCTATGTGCTTATCGATTACAACTCAGGCAAGGTGCTGGCTGAGAAGAACGCTGACGCACGCCGCGATCCGGCCAGCCTGACCAAGATGATGACCAGCTACGTCATCGGCCAGGCGATTAAAGCGGGTAAAATTCACAACGATGACATCGTCACCGTCGGTAAAGATGCCTGGGCGACCGGCAATCCGGTGTTCCGCGGTTCATCGCTGATGTTTCTTAAGCCCGGCGATCGCGTGCCGGTTTCCCAGCTGACGCGCGGCATCGTGCTGCAGTCGGGCAACGACGCCTGTGTGGCGATGGCCGACTACGTCGCCGGCAGCCAGGACGCCTTCGTCGGCCTGATGAACAACTACGTCAAGGCGCTGGGCCTGCAGAACACGCATTTCCAGACGGTACACGGCCTCGACGCCGAGGGCCAGTACAGCTCGGCGCGTGATATGGCGCTGATTGGCCGTGCACTGATCCGCGACGTGCCGGATGAGTACGCCGTCTATCATGAAAAAGAGTTCACCTTTAACAATATCCGCCAGATGAACCGTAACGGCCTGCTGTGGGATACCAGCCTGAACGTTGACGGCATCAAAACCGGCCACACCGACGCCGCCGGTTACAACCTGGTGGCCTCCGCCACCGAAGGCCAGATGCGTCTGATCTCCGCCGTGATGGGCGGCCACACCTACAAAGGCCGTGAAACCGAAAGCAAAAAACTGCTGACCTGGGGCTTCCGCTTCTTTGAAACCGTGGCACCGCTGAAGGCCGGCAAAGAGTTCGCCTCTGAACCGGTGTGGTTCGGCAACAGTGACCGCGTGCAGCTTGGCGTGGAAAAAGATGCCTTCCTGACCATCCCGCGCGGCAGGATGAAAGACCTGAAGGCCAGCTATACCCTGACCAACACCGAACTGCACGCACCGCTGCAGAAAAACCAGGTAGTGGGCAGCATCAACTTCCAGCTCGATGGTAAAACTATCGAACAGCATCCGCTGGTGGTACTCAACGATATGCCGGAAGGCGGCTTCTTTGGCCGCATCATCGATTACATCAAGCTGACCTTCCACCACTGGTTCGCCTGATGCCCGCCTCTCGCGCTTGAAATTGGGCGCGGGTCACCCCATATTGTTAGTATCTGTAAAACTCCCGCTACGGCGGGAGTCCTTGTTTGTGATACCGGAGCCCCTATGAAAACCAATCTTAAAGAACTGCTCGAATTCCCCACCTCTTTTACCTATAAAGTGATGGGCCTGGCACAGCCGGAGCTGGTCGACCAGGTGGTTGAAGTGGTGCAGCGTCATGCACCGGGCGATTACTCTCCGGACGTTAAGCCAAGCAGTAAAGGCAACTACCACTCGGTGTCGATCACCATTACCGCCACGCACATCGAGCAGGTGGAAACGCTGTATGAAGAGCTGGGCAAGATTGAAATTGTCCGCATGGTGCTGTAACCCCCGACAGTGGTGTGGGCAAGCTGGTTCTTGCCCACCACCAGCGCTATACTGCACGCCTCACTCCCTACCGGATTGTCCGTTTTGCCTTACGATACTCTGATTGTCCGCCAGCTGGGCCTGCAGCCCTGGGCACCCGTCTCCCTTGCTATGCATCAGTTTACCGAACGCCGGTCTGACGATACGCCGGATGAAATCTGGCTGGTCGAGCATCACCCCGTATTCACCCAGGGCCAGGCGGGGAAAACCGAACACCTGCTGGTTCCCGGTGATATCCCGGTAATGCAGAGCGATCGCGGCGGCCAGGTGACCTATCATGGTCCCGGACAACAGGTGATGTACGTGCTGGTCAATCTGAAGCGCCGTAAGCTGGGCGTGCGCCAGCTGGTCAGCTGTATTGAACAGACGGTGGTCGATACCCTTGCCGGCCTCGGCATTAGCGCCGCAGCCCGCGCCGACGCGCCCGGGGTCTACGCTGACGGCAAAAAGATCTGCTCGCTGGGCCTGCGCATTCGGCAGGGCTGTTCATTCCACGGTCTGGCGCTCAACGTGGCGATGGATCTGGCGCCGTTCCTGCGCATTAACCCCTGCGGTTATGCCGGGATGGAAATGACTCAGGTAAGTGCCTGGCATCACGGAATCACGACTGCCGATCTGCAACCCCTGCTGGTAGAGAATTTTGCCCGCCTGCTGTCAGCCGGTGACGTGCAGTGGCGAAATGATGCCAGTTTATCGCTAAACTGTGCGGTCTGATTTACAATTCTGTAACGCTTTCTGCCGCTAACTGGCTGTTTCTGGCAGAGGGAAATGATATAATTTTTTGCGCTTTTCAAAAAAAGTTTAAATCAATAAACTCATTGAGTGTTATGCGGGCGTTTAAACCTCTTTACCGAGTGGCTCGCCGTCATCCAACCTGGAATCAGCAAGATTATGAGTAAACCGATTGTGATGGAACGCGGCGTTAAATACCGCGACGCAGACAAAATGGCCCTGATCCCGGTGAAAACCGTGGTCACCGAACGGACTGAGATCTTACGTAAGCCGGAATGGATGAGAATCAAACTCCCCGCCGACTCCAGCCGTATTCAGGGCATCAAAGCCGCCATGCGCAAAAATGGTCTGCATTCCGTTTGCGAAGAGGCCTCCTGCCCTAACCTTGCTGAGTGTTTTAACCACGGTACGGCCACCTTTATGATCCTCGGTGCCATCTGCACCCGTCGCTGCCCGTTCTGTGACGTGGCCCACGGCCGGCCGAACATGCCTGATGCCAGTGAGCCGGGTAAACTGGCGCAGACCATTGCTGATATGGCGTTGCGCTACGTGGTAATCACCTCGGTTGACCGCGACGACCTGCGTGACGGCGGTGCCCAGCACTTTGCCGACTGCATTACCGCCATCCGTGAGAAAAGCCCGGCCATCAAAATCGAAACGCTGGTGCCTGACTTCCGCGGACGTATGGATCGCGCGCTGGAAATCCTCAACGCCACCCCGCCGGACGTCTTCAACCACAACCTCGAAAACGTGCCGCGCGTCTACCGTCAGGTTCGCCCGGGCGCTAACTATGACTGGTCGCTGAAGCTGCTGGAACGCTTCAAAGAGGCGCACCCCGAGGTGCCGACCAAATCGGGCCTGATGGTGGGCTTAGGTGAAACCAATGCGGAAATCGTCGAAGTGATGCGCGACCTGCGTCGCCACGGCGTCACCATGCTGACCCTCGGCCAGTATCTGTCACCGAGCCGCCACCACCTGCCGGTACAGCGTTACGTCAGCCCGGCTGAGTTCGATGAGATGAAAGCCGCGGCGATGGATATGGGCTTCACCCATGCGGCCTGTGGCCCGTTCGTGCGCTCGTCTTACCATGCTGACATGCAGGCAAAAGGTCTGGAAGTTAAGTAACCACAGGGTACGGTTGCGGAAAAGAAACGGATGACCCATTGATTAACCCGGTGCCGCCCTGGTGGCTGGCACCTCAGGTTGACGTGGGTCATCCGTTTTTTATTAGCTGGCGGCGGGGTTACTCTTTGTGGTTCAACCGGGATGCGGGCTGCTCTTCAGCGGCGGTTTTCTTCGCGGCCGCATCGTCATCGCTCATCGCATTTTTGAATCCTTTAATTGCTGAACCTAAATCGCCGCCCAGCGTGCGCAGTTTTTTGGTGCCGAACAGCAGCACGATAAGCGCACCCACGATCAGCAGCTTGGCAAGACTGATACCTTCCATATAGACCTTCTTTCAGTGAATCTGGCCGCGAACGCGACCTGCCCGTTAACCGGCTTATTAACGCGCAGTTAGCAGGCGATTACTAACGTCAAACTGTAACAGAATATCAGCCGCAGGCCGGGATCAGAGGTGAGAACCGCTGCGGATTGCCGGGATGGCGCGGTTCATACAGGGAACGGGGACACTGAACCACAGCGCCGTCAGACAGCCTTTTGCCGTAGTTCTGGTCGGACAAAACGGCGATTGGTCAGCACCGGCAGCTCGCGACGTACGCTGCGGATCCGTTCAGGATCGACCTCAGCCAGCAACAGGATCGGCGCTTCGCCGGCGCGTGCGGTAATTACCCCCAGCGGGTCGACCACCAGGCTGCTGCCGATATTCTTCGGGCCGCATTCGCCCACCGCCAGCAGATAACAGGTATTCTCAAGCGCCCGCGCCACCGCCAGCACCTCCCAGTGCCGCTCTTTGTGTGGCCCCTTAACCCAGGCGGCGGGCAACACCAGCACCTCGGCACCGTCCAGCGCCAGCCGTCGTGCCAGCTCGGGGAAGCGCAGGTCGTAGCAGGTCATCAGCCCGATCTTCATGCCATCAACCTCAAGCAGCGGCGGTACCACATTGCCCGCATCCACGTTAAGCGACTCCTGCACGGCAAAGGCATCGTACAGATGCAGTTTGTCATAGCGGGCAACGATCTCACCGCGCCGGATAGCCACCAGCACGTTAAGCGCCCGCCCCTCGCCGGCCGGCACGTGCAGGGTCATAACGGTGGTCAGGTCGTCGCCGCGGCTGGCCGCCAGCAGCTGGCTGAGGAACGGGCCATCCAGCGGCTGCGCGGCGCGGATCACCAGCTGCGGATCGGTGATATCACGGGCCAGCACCGCCTCCGGCAGCACCAGCAGGCGGGCACCCTGCCGCTGCGCCTGCGCCATCAGCTCGCCACAGGTGGCGGCATTCTCCTGCCACTCGCGGCTGACCGCGAACTGTCCCAGGGCAACTTTCATGGTGGGGTCAACTCCTTAATATGGTATCGCGGAGATTCAGTGTAGCCCTCGCGTTCATAAAAGGCATTGGCCTTTTCACGCCGCTGATGGCAGTGCACCTCCATGCGGTCACAGCCACGCTCCTGCGCCAGCTGCTCCGCATACTGCAACAGCTCCTGCCCGGCCCCTTTACTGCGCTCACCTTCGGCGATACAGAAGTAGCTGATGCGGGCGAAATCACCCGCCAGCGCCAGCTGCGGTATAAAGTGCAGGGAGAGAAAGCCAAGTACGGTGTTGTCATGCTCGGCCATCAGCAGGCGTTCAGTATCATTCGCTATCAGCTGCGCCAGCCGGCGTTCAATAAACGGGGCGGTCCCTTCATAGCCCAGTTCCGCCAACAGCGCACTCAGGGCAAAAGCATCTTTCGATTCAGCCAGACGAATTTTCATCCAAATCTCCACAGAGGTGCGCGGGTCGGGCACGTTAAAAAATGACCCTCTGTTTATAGCCTTCGTTTCGGGTGGCGCGCAAGCGCAGCGATCACAGAGTGATGTTACAAAAACTGAGTAATGTAAAGGTGGCGTGCTGTGGCCCGTACTGCGCAGGGTTTAATCTTTTCTTAATCTTCTTTCGCCACACTGGCAGCCACGACACTTTCCAGGATAACGATGATGAACGCTGTTCCCCGAAGCTTTAACGAAGGCCTGACCGTACTGATTGCCGGCGCAGCGGCAGCAGCCTGGCTGGTGCAGTTTTTTGGCCGCTGAACGCCGTCTGATGTTTTTAGCGCAAAAAAAACCCGCCATTCGGCGGGTTTTTAGAATTCTGTCTGATAACTTAAATAGCGGCAACGTTAGCAGCAGATGGGCCTTTGGCACCGTTGGTGATTTCGAACTCTACGCGCTGACCTTCAGCCAGAGTTTTGAAACCATTGCTCTGGATGGCAGAGAAGTGTACGAACACATCTTTGCTACCATCTTCAGGAGTAATGAAACCGAATCCTTTGGACTCATTAAACCACTTAACGCTACCTTTGATCTTAGACATCTAATATTACCTTTACATGAAAAATGGACACTAATCTGTGTCAGGGTTAGTACAGCAATTGCCGAGGCGTTTGTCCAGTAGCCAGCTACGAAAAAGTGATAAAAATCGCTTTTTTTTACTCTGAGTCAGTTTTGTCTCATCCCGGTGAGGTTAAAACTGCCAGCGTAACCAGGCAAAATAGACATTCCCATTATTGTAAGTACCTGGAATATAGGTCATCTGAAAGGTTGCCCTGCCGTAACCCACCGATGCCAGCGGTAAGACTAACGGAACCGGAATATATTTCCAGTTATCGCGTGCGGTAAACCCGGCGGTATAACCGAGGCCCAGATGGAAGTCAGGATCGTTAAGCGGACGCCAGGTTTTCTCCCAGCCGTAACCGCCAATCGGCTCCCACTTGTTGTAGGAGTCCTTAAAGGCCATCAGATAAAGACCGTTCCAGTTCCCCTGCTCATCATAACGGGAGATACCGCCCCCCGCGCCCCAGGGACGTTCGTTGTAGCGATCGGTTTTTTCTTTATCGTACGTCCAGCGGTTGTGCCAGGTAATGGCAGGTATATAGAGATCGACGCCCTGCGGCTCATTCCAGGTCTTACTGATATTGCCGGTAAAGGTATTCCACGAGGAGGAAATACCCTCGCTCAGGGTGGAAGCCTGAACGCTGGCTGCGCTCATATTCGCCAGCAGGCAGGTAAAAATAAGTGTGCTGTGTATTCTCATCTCAATTCCCGGCTTCAAATTGCCAGATAACGCCAGATTATCCAGCTAAAATCTTTTACTATGCGTTGTAATAGCTGCACAATTATAACGTTTTAATTTAAATACTCCATGAATAAACAACCGATGGCTGATACAAATATCCGGGAGAATTTAAACATAAGCTATTGATATATATTAGTATTTTTGAATATTAGGATTTCTCTCAATCTTAGTAAAAACATGAGCGATATGGGCGATAAGGAGAGGAAAAGACAGCATCACTTCAGATAATAGAAGTTACCAGAAAAAACCAACCAAATGACTCCAGAAAAATTGACACAGATCATTAAAACAGCGTTTTAAAACAAATTATTTATCATTAAAAAGAAGAAATGCGCAAAGAAAACAAAAAACACAATACAAAACAACAATTTAAAATAAAATCCTCTATTTTGTATAATAAATATTTCTGATAGATCTCCGCACGTTTTTTGTTAAGATATTTCTTATCCAAGAGGATGCAAGGACAGAGGAGAGTGGTGATGTTCAGGTGTGGCAGATGCGGCAGCGCTAAATTTTTCTACACAACATCCGGGGACGAATGGGGCCCCCATCATGGTGCCCTCTGTGCATTTTGTCATAAGCGCCTTAATGTCCACGATACTGCCGCCAGCCCGGCTACGCCCACCGTGGGCGCTTCATCCAGCCGTGAAAATCCATCCCCGCCGCCGCCCTTTCCTGAATCTTCCTGAGCGATCGCCAGCACAGCCTGTTATTGATTCACACGCTTGTTTTTAACACATGTCGTAAAACGTGCAATAAATGTCAACCGCCACTCCGGCGGACACTCCTCTGCCGTTGTTGATTCACCATTGAGACCCGAGCTTATAACGTGAGAGAGGTAAATAACCTCTCGGATAAAGATTCACGCGGATCTTTTCCGGTGAATCAACGGAACCTGTTATATGCATGCGTGTGGACCAGGCAGTACTTCCCCCGACCGCCCGGCAGAGTGGACTATATTATGTGACTTTGACGGCACCATCGGCGTTGAAGACGTCACCGATACCTTACTGGAAAATTTCGGCCAGCCAGGCTGGCAGGATGCAGAACAGCGCTGGATGCGCGGTGAGATAGGTTCTGCACAGTGTCTGAGCGAACAAATCGCGCTGCTGGACATGTCGCGTTCGCAGCTGGAGGCCTGCCTCGAACGCATCACCGTCGATGCAGGATTTGCCGGTTTTGTCCGTCAGGCGCAGGCCAGTGCGATCCCTATCGCCATCGTCAGCGACGGGCTGGACATCGCCATTCACCATATTCTGCAGCATCAGCGGCTACCCGCGCTGCCGGTATTTGCCAACCGGCTGGTGCAGACCGCAGAGCGCCGCTGGCGCATTGACTTTCCGCATCGCCATCCCCAATGCCTGCAGGCCAGCGGTAACTGCAAATGTCAGTTCACGCAACGGCTGGCACCGCAAAGGCTGCTGGTGATCGGTGATGGCCTTTCCGACTTCTGCGTCGCCTCGCGGGCCGATCACGTCTTTGCCCGCGCCCGCCTTATCGCCGAGTGCCGGCGCGCATCGCTGCCGTTCACCCCTTTTGACCGCTTCCCTCAGCTACCGGCCGCGCTGGCCCGGTTACAGGCGCAGCATGCAGCCCAGGGCCCGCGGAGGCAACATGACCGCAAAGCATGATTACTGGCTGCCCGGCGGACCGGTGGGCGTGCTGCTGGTTCACGGCCTAACCGGTACCCCGCAGGAGATGCGTGGCGTGGCGCGCGCGTTTAACCAGGCGGGTTATACCGTCTATGTCCCTCAGCTGGCCGGCCACTGTGGCACGCCGGAAGACCTGGTCAACAGCGGCTGGCGGGACTGGTATCAAAGCGTCATTACGGGTGCTGAGGCGCTCTCAGCCCGGGTCGACAGGCTGTTTATCGGCGGGCTGTCGATGGGCGCGGTGCTGGCGCTGAATTATGCCGCCGACTACCCACAGCGGGTCAGCGGCGTGCTGGTGTACAGCATTACGCTGCGCTACGACGGCTGGAGCATTCCCGTGCTGTCGCGTCTGGCGTCGCGCTGGCTGCTGCCGTTCACCGGCTGGCTCAGGCTTGGCCGTAAACGGATTTTCTATGAAACCCCACCTTACGGCATCCGAAATGAGGTGCTGCGCAGGAAGATTGCCGCGAAGATGTTCAGCGGTGACAGCGTGGCGGCTGGCCTGCCCGGCAACCCCTGGCCGGCCCTGAATGAGATGAGCCGCCTGTCGCGCCACCTGCGTCGTCACCTGTACCGGGTGACCTCCCCCTGCCTGATCCTGCATGCGGCGGAAGATGATATCTCTCACCGACGCAACGCCGAGTGGGTGCGCGACCGGGTCAGCGGCCCGGCAGAACTGGTGCTGCTGGCAAACAGCTATCATATGATTACCATCGATAATGACCGCAGCGAAGTGTTCCGCCGCTCAACAGATTTCGTTCGCCAGCAGTCAGCGCCGCCTTTACAGCCCGACTGCAGGTGGATTTCTCAGGCCGGGGGAGCAGGATGAACACGCTGACGCTGGCCCTGTGGCTGTTGAACGTAACCGTGGACTGCGGCGGGCAGCTGGCGTTTAAAGCGGCGGCGCAAACCGGCTCAGAGCACACCGGCTGGCAGTACTGGCGACAGCTGCCCTCCAGGGGCTGGCTGTGGCTGGGCATCGCCTGTTACCTGCTGGAGTTTGTGCTGTGGCTGGCCTTCCTGACCCGGGTGCCTCTCGCGAAAGGTGTGATGCTGGGTTCGCTGAGCATCGTGCTGATCATGCTGGCGGGGCGTCTGCTGTTCCACGAGCGCCTGACCGGCTGGCGGCTGGCGGGAATGCTGCTGATCTCGCTGGGCGTGGCGCTGGTGGGCGTGCAGGGATGAAGCGCCTCGCCTGGAGTGGCTTTCTGATCCTGCTGCTGTTTGACACCCTGGCTCAGGTCAGCTTTAAGTTTGCTGCCCTGCATGCCCAGCCGCTCGGCGCAGATGCTGCCTGGCTGTGGCGGGTGTTCGGCCACGGTTGGATCTATGGCGCAATCGCGGGCTACCTTGGCGCATTTTTCACCTGGCTGTCGCTGCTGAAATCCGCCCCGGTCGGCCCGGCGTTTGCCGCTTCGCACCTTGAGATACTCAGCGTCATGCTGGCCTCCGCCTG